>NZ_JHVK01000002.1:0-300000 GCF_000620105.1 Microvirgula aerodenitrificans DSM 15089
CCACTCGTCAGCGGGAGCAAGCTCCCCTGTTACCGTTCGACTTGCATGTGTAAAGCATGCCGCCAGCGTTCAATCTGAGCCAGGATCAAACTCTTCAGTTCAATCTTTGCAAAACTGGCTGACGCAATTCTCAAAAGAACTTCTGAAAGTTCTTCCTTGACTGTGTAAGCCTTGCTTTTCAGCAAGCGCCTACACTTATCGGTTGTCTGTTTTGTTAAAGAGCGTTTTTCCGAACTGAATCAGCTACTTGCTGCTTCGTTCGGCGCTGCGTCGTGCAGCGAGGAAGCGAACTATACGTCCGCCCCTCTCTTCCGTCAACACCCGTTTTCCGCTTTTTTGTCACCGATTCGGCAAGTCGTTGAGAGAAAAAGGCTTTGTTTCAGCCTCAACTGCGGTAGTCGGCGTTGATGCGCACGTAGTCATAGGAAAAGTCGCAAGTCCACACCGTCGCCGACGCCTCGCCGCGGTTCAGTTTCACCCGGACGGTGATTTCCGGCTGGTTCATCACCCGCTGGCCGTCTTCTTCCCTGTAGGCCGGATTGCGCCCGCCGCCGGTCGCGACCAGGACGTCGTCCAGATACAGGTCCAGCCGGTCCACATCGAGGTCGTCGATGCCGGCGTAGCCAATGGCCGCCAGCAGCCGGCCCAGGTTCGGGTCGGAGGCGAAGAAGGCAGTCTTGACCAATGGTGAGCGGGCAATGGCATAAGCGACCTGCTTGCATTCGGCCCGGTCGTGACCGCCTTCGACGGTAACGGTCATGAACTTGGTCGCGCCTTCGCCATCACGGGCGATGGCCTGGGCCAGTTCGATGGCCACGTCACGGACTGCATCATGCAGTTCGGCGTAGCCGGCTGCAGAGTCCGCATCAATAGTCGCATTGCCGGCCTGTCCGCTGGCGATCAGCAGGAAGCTGTCATTGGTCGAGGTGTCACCATCGACGGTGACACAGTTGAACGACTGGTCGGCAACATCGCGCACCATCTGCTGCAATGCCTGTTGTCCGATATCCGCGTCGGTGGCGATAAAGCCCAGCATGGTGGCCATGTTCGGATGAATCATGCCGGCGCCCTTGGCAATGCCGGTCACGGTCACGGTCTTGCCGTTGACCATGACCTGACGCGAGGTCGCCTTCGGCATGATGTCGGTAGTCATGATCGCCTCGGCGGCATCCAGCCAGTCGGCATGCTGTCGTGTCGGCAGGGCGGCGATGATGCGGTCGGCCGGCAGCGGTTCCAGGATGACGCCAGTGGAGAACGGCAGGACCTGTTCGACATTGACACCCAGTTCCTCGGCCAGCGCCGCGCAGATGGCACGGGCACGCTGGCGGCCGTCCTCACCGGTCCCGGCATTGGCATTGCCGGTATTCACGACCAGCGCCCGGATCGGCTGGCCACTGGCCAGGTGCGCTCTGGACAGAATCACCGGCGCGGCACAGAAGCGGTTGCGGGTGAAAACCCCGGCCACCCGGCATGCCGGCGCCAGCTCCAGCACCAGCACGTCTCGTCGCTTTGCCTGTTTGACACCGGCCTCCGCGACCGCAAGGGTCACGCCGGGAACAGGGAAAAGCCGGGAACGGTCTGGTTGCTGCAGATTGACGGGCATGATGGCTCCAAAAGGTCTGACTTACAGAAAAGCGACCCATTGTAGCGTTTATCGGTCATGCGGCCAGCGTTGTTTCGTCATACAGCCCGCCGGGGACTACTGGTCGGAAAACTCGGCGATCACCGTCAGCAGGTCGTCGCCATAGCGCGCCAGCTTGCTGCCGCCAACGCCATAGACCTGGCGCAGGCCATCTTCGCTTTGCGGCCGTTGCTCGACCAGCTCGCGCAGGGTGCGATCGGAGAACACCGCGTAGGCCGGGACGTTGTGTTCGTCGGCCATTCGCTTGCGCCAGCTGCGCAGTCCCTGCCACAGCCGTTCTTCGCGTTCGGTACGCAACCAGCGTTCGGCGTCCTGACTGCCGCTGCGCGGGGTCTTCTTGTCTTCCCGCAGCGGGCGCAGCCACACCTGTTCCTGGCCTTTCAGCACCGGCCGGCACTTGTCGGTCAGGCGCAGCGCCTGGTAGTTCATCACGTCGACCTGCAGATAACCCTGTGCCACCAGCTGGCGCACCAGCGAGCGCCAGCCGCGTTGCGACAGTTCCTTGCCGACGCCATAGGTCGACAGGTGCTGGTGGCCACGGCTCATCACGTTCGCCGTTTCGCGCCCGAGCAGGATCTCGATCACATGGTTGGCCGCTGCGCGCTGGCTGACGCGATAGATGCACGACAGCAGCTTCTGCACCTGGGTGGTCATGTCCTGGGTCACAGGCGGATGCAGGCAGTTGTCGCACTTGCCGCACGGCTCGATCTGCTCGCCGAAGTGGGCCAGCAGCAACTGGCGGCGGCAACTGGCGGTTTCGCAGTAGGCCAGCATCGCATCCAGCTTGCCGAGTTCGACGCTGCGGCGGGTTTCGTCGACGTCGCCATCGAAGATCATCTGCTGCAGCTGGACCATATCGCTCAGTCCGTAGCACAGCCAGCTGGTCGCCGGCAGTCCGTCACGGCCGGCGCGCCCGGACTCCTGATAGAAACCTTCCGGGCTTTTCGGCAGGTCGAGATGGGCGACGAAACGGACATCGGGCTTGTCGATGCCCATGCCGAAGGCGATGGTTGCGACCATCACCACATTGTCCTCGCGGATAAAGCGGGTCTGGTGCTGTTCGCGGGTGCGTGCATCGAAGCCGGCGTGATACGGCATGGCGTCGATGCCGTTTTCGCGCAGGAAGGCGGCGGTATCTTCCACCCGCTTGCGCGACAGGCAGTAGACGATGCCGCTCTGCCCGGCATGCTCCTGCTGGATAAAGCGCAGCAACTGCTGCTTGGCCTGGTGCTTTTCGATGACGTGATAGGTCAGGTTCGGCCGGTCGAAGCTGGACAGGAAGACCCGCGCCTGTTCCAGCCGCAGGTAATGGCGGATCTCCTCGCGGGTATCCGGGTCGGCGGTGGCGGTCAGGGCAACGCGCGGCACGTTCGGGAAGCGATCGGCCAGTACGCCGAGTTCCCGGTATTCCGGACGGAAGTCGTGTCCCCACTGGCTGACGCAATGCGCTTCGTCAATGGCGAACAGGCCGATTTCCATCGACGCGATCCAGTCGAGAAAGCGCGGGCTGAGCAAGCGTTCCGGTGCGACGTACAGCAGTTTCAGCGTGCCGGCACGCGCGGCGCGCGCCACGGTGCGTGCCTGCTCGGCGTCCTGGGTCGAATTGAGGAAGGCCGCGGCGACGCCAAGTTCGGTCAGTGTGGAAACCTGGTCCTGCATCAGTGCGATCAGCGGACTGATGATGACGGCCAGTCCGCTGCGCATCAGCGCGGGAATCTGGAAGCACAGGGACTTGCCGCCACCGGTCGGCATCAGCACCAGCGCATGCTGTCCTTCGGCAACGTGGCAGACGATGTCGGCCTGCGGGCCGCGGAAATCCGGGTAACCAAATACGTCGCGCAGGATCTGGCTGGCGTGGGAAAGAGTGGTCTGGGGCGTGTTCACCGACCGGATTGTAAGCAAAAGCGCGCACCTTTGCCGTGCCGGTCGATGCACTGGGGCCGTCGCTGTGCCAAACTTGCAACCATTCTGTCCTTTTCATCGACTCAGTCATGACTGCTATCCGCCCGCTTATTGTCGCGTCCCTCCTCAGCCTGCTGGCCACCGGCTGCGCCACCCAGTCCGGCAGCACCTCGTCGCCGGGCAAGTCCGGCACGTCCACGGCGGTGCAGGACGCCGAATGGAAAAACCTCGGCGTGACGCCGAACGGCAATGTGATGAACGAGATCGACACGCTGTCGATCCAGCGTCGCGGTTCGCTGGTCACATTCCGCGACCGCAAGACGCTGTTCAATCCGAAGAAGGAAAACCTCGGCGACACGCCGCTGCACAAGCGTTCGATCAATACCTGGCAGATCGACTGCCAGTCGCAGACCTACCGGCTGGTGGCCATGCGCCTGTATGACGACGGGGGTCGCCAGATCGCCAGCTATTCGTACAATGACAAACAGATCAAACCGGCGGCGATCATTCCCAATTCGGCGAGCTATCAGCAAATGCAGTTCGTCTGCGGCAGGAAATAACGCCGACTACTGTCAACGCGCCCGGTCCGCCCCGGGCGTTTTTCATGCAGGTTCAACGGAGGACGCGGTATGGCGGCCATCAAGCGAGTCGTTTTCAATCAGAAGGGCGGCGTCGGCAAATCGACCATCGCCGCCAATCTTGCCGCGGTCGCGGCACATGCCGGACGCCGGGTACTGGTCATCGACCTCGATCCGCAAGGCAATCTGACTCACTACCTGCTCGGCACCGGGGCCGATACCGTCTCACCGACGCTGTTCGACTGGTTTGACCAGCAACTGAACTTCAGCCTGTTCTCGAAAGAGACGCGCGACTTCCTGCATGCCACGCCGTATCCGGGCCTGACGCTGATGGCGTCGCATCCGGAGCTGGGCGAACTCGCCGGCAAGCTCGAATCCCGCTACAAGATGTACAAGCTGCGCGACCTGCTGGTCGAGCTGGCGGCTGATTTCGACGAGGTCTGGATCGACACGCCGCCGGCGCTGAACTTCTTTACCCGCTCGGCGCTGATCGCTGCCGACCGCTGCCTGATTCCGTTCGACTGCGATGCGTTCGCACGTCAGGCGCTGTACCAGTTGCTCGCCAATGTCGATGAAATCCGTGGCGACCACAATCCGGGGCTGACGGTGGAAGGCATTATCGTCAACCAGTTCCAGCCGCGCGCCACCCTGCCCGGCCGCATGGTCGACGAGTTGCTTGCCGAGGGCCTGCCGGTGCTGGATGTCCGCTTGCAGCATTCGATCCGGGTACGCGAATCACACGAGGCGGCACGGCCGCTGATCCATTTCGATCCGCGTCACAAGCTGACCCAGGCATTTACGTCGCTGTATCAGCAATTGGCTGCGGCACCGGCAGTTCGCTGACGGTACGCACGGCCGGAAAGAAAAACGGGAGCCTGACGGCTCCCGTTTTTTGTTCCGGAGTGCCTTTTACAGGCGGAAGCGGCTGAACGCCTGCTGCATGCTGCCGGCCAGCCCGGTCAGCGTATCGAGCGTCCCCTTGGCCGATTGCAGCGCCTGATCGCTGTCGACGATGCGCAGATTGATGCTCTCGGTGCTCTGCGCCATGGCCAGTGCGGCCTTGTGCTGTTCACCGGTCGACAGCGCGATCGATTCAATCTTGCTCTCGACCTCGCGCATGGTGTCGCTGATGCGGCCGATGCGGTCGCTGGCTTCTCGGGTCAGCGCCACACTCTGGCTGACCGCCCCGCTGGTGACCTGCATATTGCCGGTCGCGCGCGTGGTCTCGCTCATGATGCTGCCGATCATGGCGCTGATCTCGATGGTCGCCTTGCCGGTGCGCTCGGCCAGCTTGCGCACTTCGTCCGCCACCACGGCGAAACCGCGTCCCTGCTCGCCGGCACGCGCCGCCTCGATGGCAGCGTTCAGTGCCAGCAGATTGGTCTGGTCGGCGATGTCGCTGATCACATTGGTGATCTGGCTGATCTGCTGCGAGCGCTGTTCCAGCGACGACAGCAGGGTCGACAGGTCATCGACCGCCGACGAGGTCTTGTCCATATCCGTGGCGATGCGCTCGATATGCAGTGCCCCTTCATGCGACGCGTCACCGGTTTCATGCACCATCGCGTCGGTATCGCGCGCGGCGTCGGCAATCTGCGAGATGCTGACCGACACCTGTTCGATGGTTGCGGCGTTGGCGCTGGATATATCGGCCAGCGCGCGCGAATCCCCCGCCATCTTGTCGAATGCGCCGCCCAGCGATACCACGCCGCCGGCCAGTTGCACCGCATCGTCGCGCAGTTCGCGGAACATGCCGTTCAGACGCTGGATGAACTGGTTGAATGCCTGTGCGGTCTCGGCCACTTCGTCTTCGCCCGGCACGTCGATCTGACGAGTCAGGTCACCCTCGCCGGCAGCAATTTCGCGCATCGCGTCGCGGACCTGGATCAGGCCACGCAGCAGGCGCTGCAGATAGCCGGTCACGAAACCGGTGCACAGCAGCAGCACCAGCAGCGTGGCGCCGACCATGGCACCGACCAGTTTGAGCAGCGGTCCGGTCAGCACGCTGCGGTCCATCACCATGCCCAGCACCCAGTCGGTCCCGGGCACATCGACCAGTCTGACCAGCGATGGCACGCGTTCGACCGTCATGTCGGTCAGACCCGGCTCGGCCAGCAGGGACTGGATCCGCGCCGCGTCCAGCCCTTCGGCCACTTCGGCGACGTCTTTCAGTTCCATGCCTTCGTGCGGATAGGCAATCAGCTTGCCCTCGCGCGTCATCAGGAAGGCAAAGCCGTCGCCCGGCAGCGCCACGGCACGGACCGATTTGACCAGCTGGCCGATGACGATATCGCCGGCCACCACTTTTTCACTGCCGTCGACCCGGTGCGCGATGCTGACCACCAGTTCCTTGATGTCGGCACTGGCCGGCTTGTACGGCGAGGTCACGATGGTGTCGTTGCCGGCACGGGCGCGCTTGAACCACTCACGGCTGGCCGGATCGTAGTCGGGGCTTGGCTTCTGCTTGCCCGGAATGGAGTAGACCATGTCCTTGCTGGCTCCGTCCCCGACGAACATCTGGGTAAAGCCCCCTGCGGCCGCCAGCGACTGCAGCGACGAGGACACATCCGGCGAGGTAGCGTGGCGCAGGCCGGCTTCGACCACCTGCTTGCGCACGTCGATCCATTCCTCGACGAAGTGACGCTGGCTGACTGCCACCAGCTCTACCTGCTGTTCCAGCCCGGTACGCAGATCGCCGCGCAGTTTGAAGAAGGCGACCAGCGTGACGCTGACCGTCGCGACAACGATGGCAACCGCCACCAGCACGATCAGCTTTGTCTTGATGGATTTCATGATCCTGATGCGACGCAAATTCGATTGGGATCGGGATTATGTCAGATCCTCTCAGCCATTTAGTGATTCATATCGTCGGGAGGAGCTTGTTATGTTCATAACGAATAAATCCATATTTTGTATGGGGTTATTCGTTTTCCGTCAGCGCGTTGGCAATGGCGGTTCCGGCTTTAACCGCACTTTTTCCGGTCCGGCATGCATTTTCCCGGACAGCAGGCTGGCGGCAATGATCAGCCCGCCCCCGATCCATTCCTGCAGGCTCATGCGCTCGGACGCGAGCAGGTAGGCCGACACGGCGGCGAACACCAGTTCGGTCAGCATCAGGGTCATGACCTGGTTCGCCGGCAGCAGGCTGACGCCATGCTGGGACACGATGCTGGTCGCCAGCAGGCAGGCGGCGATCAGCACGATTTCCACGCCGATGACCGGCGTCAGCAGGCGGATTTCCCCCATGCGGCCGGACAGGGTCAGCGTGACGGCGGCAAAGCCGGCCACACCGAGCCAGATGCAGGCCGACTTGACCGGCAGCGCCAGCGATTGTGCGCGCCGCGACAGTACGGTGCCGAGCGAGTAGGCGAAGCCGGCGGTCAGCGCAAACCATTCATAGCGCTCCGACAGCATCGCCGAGCCACTCCACAGGCCCGGCCGGTACAGGGTGATCGCGCAGCCGAGCAGCGACAGGCCGATCACCGCCAGCCCGGCACGGGTCAGCGTTTCCTTCAGGATCAGCCAGGACAGGAAGGCAGTCCACAACGGTGACAGGTAGAACAGCAGCATGACCCGCATCACCTGGCCTTCGGTCACGGCCCAGGTGTAGCCAAGATTGGTCCAGCCGAAGATCACCATCAGGACCAGCAGGCGGAACTCGGGGCGGAAATAGCGCTTGAAGTCGCGCCAGAACAGCGCAATGCCGACCGTGGCGCACAGCAGGTAGACCAGCATCGATGTCATCGACGCCGAGATGCCCTGCTCGGTCAGAAAACGGAACGGATACCACAGCAGCCCCCACACCAGCGCGGTGGTCAGGGTACAGAGGATGGGGAGGATTTTCAGACTGCGCATGACGGTGGGCACCAGCGGTTTTTGGGGGATCGGTGCAGGTCCGACGGAGACGGGAAACGGCCGGGCGCGGCATCGCTCCCCGTTGTGGTGGGGAGACCCCGCTGCGTGCTTCCGTTCGGCATGGTGTGATTTACGGACGGCCTGAGGATTTTCTGCTTGGCGGATGGCAGGGCGGGCTTTTAGTATCCAGTGTTTTGCAGTCGCACAAAATGAATCCGCCGCGATGAATCCTCACCTAGAGCGCCTTGAACCTTACCCGTTCCAGAAGTTGCGCGACCTGTTCGGCGAACTGAGCCCGAATACGGAATATTCTGCCATCAACCTGTCGATAGGCGAACCCAAGCACCCGACACCGGCGGTCATCAAAGAGACACTGGCCGCGGCGCTCGAGTGTCTGGGTGAGTATCCGCCGACGCTTGGCGGCCTGCCGCTGCGCGAAGCCTGTGCCGACTGGCTGGTTCGCCGCTACGGCATTGCCCGCCCCGATCCGGCCAGCCAGGTGCTGCCGGTGCTTGGCAGCCGCGAGGCGCTGTTCTCGTTTGCGCAGGCGGTCATTGCACCGCGCGCCGACGGCCAGCGGCCGGTGGTGATTTCGCCGAACCCGTTCTACCAGATCTATGAAGGCGCGGCGCTGCTGGCCGGTGCCGAGCCCTGCTATGTGAACTGCACGGCCGCCACCGGCTTCGTCCCGGACTGGGACAGCATCCCGGCCGAGGTCTGGGCCCGGACCCAGCTGGTCTTCGCCTGCAGCCCGGGCAACCCGACCGGCGGCGTGATGGGACTGGACGGCTGGCGCAAGCTGTTTGCCCTGTCCGACCGCTACGGTTTTGTCATCGCTTCCGACGAGTGCTACTCGGAAATCCATGCCGGCCAGCCGCCGCTGGGCGGGCTGGAAGCCGCAAGCCGGCTGGGCCGTACCGACTTCCGCCGGCTGGTCATGTTTACCAGTCTGTCCAAGCGCTCGAACGCCCCCGGGCTGCGCTCCGGCTTCGTCGCCGGCGACAGCGCCATCCTCAAGGGTTTCCTGCTGTACCGCACCTACCACGGCAGCGCCATGAGCCCGGCAGTGCAACTGGCCAGCCGCGCGGCCTGGAACGACGAAGCCCATGTCGACGACAACCGCGCGCGCTATGCGGAGAAGTTCACTGCCGTCACGCCGATCATCAGTCGCGTGCTCGACACGCGCCGGCCCGATGCCGGTTTCTACCTGTGGGCAAAAGTGCCCGGTGGCAGCGACACGGCTTTCGCCCGCGAGCTGTATGCGCGCTACCACGTCACTGTGCTGCCGGGCTCGTTCCTGGCCCGCCACGCGCACGGCATCAATCCCGGTGCCGGCTATGTCCGCATTGCGCTGGTCGCGCCGCTCGATGCCTGCGTCGAGGCGGCGTGGCGCATCGTCGATTGCGTGCATACTGCCACTAATTGAATTTTCGACCCCTTTTGCCATCCGATTGAAAAGGCCTGCCCCATGAATCCGAATCAAGCCCTGATCGAAGAAGCGTTTGAACGCCGCGCCGACATCTCTCCCGCCACCGTCACCGCCGAAGTGAAAGCCGCCGTCGACGCGGTCATCGCCGAACTGGATGCCGGCACGCTGCGCGTGGCAGAGAAGCTCGACGGCGAGTGGATCACCCATCAATGGCTGAAGAAGGCGGTGCTGCTGTCGTTCCGCATCCGCGACAACGCCGTGTCCGACGATGGCGTGAACCGCTTCTTCGACAAGGTCGATACCAAGTTTGCCGACTGGGATGCGGCACGCTTCCAGGCTGCCGGTTTCCGCGTGGTACCGGGTGCGGTCGCGCGCAAGGGCTCGTTCATCGCCCGCAATACCGTGCTGATGCCAAGCTATGTGAATATCGGCGCCTATGTCGACGAAGGCACCATGGTTGATACCTGGGCCACGGTCGGCAGCTGCGCGCAGATCGGCAAGAACGTCCACCTGTCCGGCGGTGTCGGCATCGGCGGCGTACTCGAACCGCTGCAGGCCAATCCGACCATCATCGGCGACAACTGCTTTATCGGCGCCCGCTCGGAAATCGTCGAGGGCGTGATCGTCGAAGAAGGTTCGGTCATCTCGATGGGGGTGTATATCGGCCAGAGCACCAAGATCTATGATCGCGAAACCGGCGAAGTCAGCTATGGCCGCGTGCCGGCCGGCTCGGTGGTGGTGTCGGGCAACCTGCCGTCGGCCGATGGCAAGTACAGCCTGTACTGCGCCGTGATCGTGAAGAAGGTCGATGCCAAGACCCGTGCCAAGACCAGCATCAACGAGCTGCTGCGCGGGATCTGAGCCCGGCCGCGACAGCAATATGACAATGCCGCCCCCCTGATCAGGGGGGCGGCATTTTTTGTGTGAACGCGGCCAGGTGGAGCGACCGCCACGCTACGGGGCGTCAGTGCGCCGGCGCCACCGCCCCCATCCACGGTGTGCCCAGCACCCGCGAGCGGAACCAGCCGATCGCCATCACCACCATGGTCAGCAGCGCGGTGCCGAATACCTCGATCCGGTGCTCCGGACGAATCAGCATCATCACCAGCACACCGCAGATGAACAGGATCACGCCCCAGGTCAGCCACGGATAGCACCACATGCGCAGCGTCAGCGGCTTGCCGCGCGCCAGCAGTTGCTTGCGCATCCGCAGTTGCGACACGGCAATGACCAGGTAGACCAGCAGCGCAATCGCGCCCGAGGTCGCCAGCAGGAAGGCGAACACTTCTTCCGGTACCAGGTAGTTGGCGATCACGGCGCCAAAGCCGACCACCATCGAGCCGATCACGGCCATCTGCGGCGTGCCGTTGGCGGCGGTGCGCTTGAAAATGGTGAACGCGTCACGACGCACCGACAGCGAGTACAGCATGCGCGATGCGGTATACAGCGCCGAGTTCAGGCAACTGGCGACCGACACCAGCACGATGACGTCGACGATGGCCTTGGCGTTCGGGATGCCGACCAGTTCCAGCGTGCGCTGGTAGGAGCCGACCAGCGGCAGTTGCGGATCGTTCCAGGCCACCAGCGCGATGACGATGAAGATCGAACCGAAGTAGAACAGGCTGATCCGCCAGATGACCGAGCGGGTAGCGCGGACGATCTGCTTTTCCGGGTCTTTCGACTCGGCGGCGGCAATGGTGACGATTTCGGTACCGAGGAAGGTGAACATGCTGGTCAGCATGGCGCCGATCACCGCGCCGAAGCCGTTGGGCATGAAACCGCCGCTGTCGAACAGCCGCGACACGCCGCTGACGCCGCTGCCGGGAATGAAGCCGAAGATGGCGGCCGCGCCGAGCGCCAGGAAGGCGACGATGGCAATCACCTTGATCAGGGCAAACCAGAACTCGAACTCGCCGTAATTCTTGACGCTGAACAGATTGGTCAGGGTCAGCAGGAAGGTGATGGCCAGGGCGAACGACCACATCGGCACACCTTCGAACCACGCATGCAGGATGGTGGCGGCGGCATTGGCCTCGAGCGGAATGACCAGCACCCAGAACCACCAGTACAGCCAGCCGATGATATAGCCGGCCCAGTGGCCGATGGCGCGGTCGGCATAGGTGGAGAACGAGCCGGTATCGGGATCGGCCACCGCCATTTCCCCGAGCATGCGCATGACCAGCACGACCAGCAGCCCGGCGAAGGCATAGGCGAGGATGACGGCGGGACCGGCTTCGGCGATGGCGTGACCGGAGCCGACGAACAGACCGGCGCCAATCACGCCGGCAATGGACAACATGGTGACGTGACGCGGCTTGAGCCCGTGGCTCAGCCCGGCGGAAGTGGACATGGCGGATTTTCCTCTTTCTCTGCGCCGCCACCCTGCGGCGGGGCGCGCTTTGTATGGTCCGCGGCGACTCGTCGACGCGCGGCTTTACTTTTTTCTTGCTTTTTTATGCAAATGAACTAATTGCACTTAAGCTCAGTTTAAGCAGCAATTGGCTGTAGAATGAGAGCCAATCCTGTTTTTTTGCTGGAGCCAATCCGGCAGCAAGTCCTTGTCACCATGACCAAACGCCCCAAGCCCGCCAGCACGCGCAGCCCGTCGATGCTGGTCGACCTGATCCAGCTTCGCTTCCTGCCGGGCAGCACCGAGTCGGACAATCAGCAACTTTATCGCCTGCTGCGCGACGCCATTCTCGGTGAGGAATTGCCGCACGGCCTGCGCCTGCCGTCATCGCGACAGCTGGCGGCCGAACTGGGCATTGCCCGCAATACCGTGATCCATGTTTACGAGCGACTGGCCGCCGAAGGCTATGTCAGCGCGGGCGTCGGCCGCGGCACCTTCGTGTCGGATACCCGGCCCGACCGCATTCCGCACCCGGCCGCGACGCGGGAAACCGCACCGGTCCCCGCCTCCCGTCATGCGTCCGGCGTGTCGCAGCGCGGCGCGGCACTGATGGCCCGGGCCGGCGCCGGCGAGCGCCAGTGGGGCGCCTTCATGCCGGGGGTACCGGAAGTGCGGGCGTTCCCGGCCCGGACCTGGATGCGGCTGCAGAACCGGCACTGGCGCCGGCCGCCACCGGACCTGCTCAGTTATGGCGTCGGCCTGGGTTATCCACCGCTGCGCGCCGCACTGGCCGACTATCTGCGCTCATCACGCGGCGTTCTCTGCGATCCGGAGCAGATCGTCATTACCAGCGGTACCCATACCGCCTTGCAGCTGATCGGCCTGATGCTGTGTGATCCCGGCGCCCGCGCCTGGGTCGAGGACCCCGGTTACTGGGGCGTGCACAGCGTCTGGCGCGCCAACGGTATCGAGACCGTGCCGGTGCCGGTCGACGACGAGGGGCTGGATGTCGACCGCGGCGAGGGCCGGCCGCGTCTGGTCTTCGTGTCCCCGTCCCACCAGTACCCGCTCGGCTCGGTCATGAGTCTGGCGCGCCGGCGCCAGTTGCTGGCCTACGCCAGCCATCATGGCGCCTGGATCGTCGAGGACGACTACGACAGCGAGTTCCGCTATGGCCGCCCGCCGCTGCCCTCGCTGCAGGGCCTCGATACCGACGGGCGGGTGCTGTACCTTGGCACCTTCTCGAAGGTGATGTTCCCGGGACTTCGGCTGTCATACATGGTGGTGCCGGCCCCGCTGGTCGATGCTTTCCGCGTTGGCCTGTCCGAGGTCTATCGCGGCGGTCAGTCGCTGACCCAGGCGGTACTGGCCGACTTTATCGTCGACGGCCATTTCGTGTCGCATATCCGCCGCATGCGCAATCTGTATGCGGCACGGCGCGAGGCGCTGCTGTCGGCCATCGCAACCGGCTTTGGCGATTCGCTGCCGATCCATGACGGATCGGCCGGCCTGCATCTGGTGCTCGGCCTGCCCGGCCGGGACGATCGGGCCATCGCCCGGGATGCGCTCGGACACGGCATCATCACCCGGGCACTGAGCCGCTATTACCGCGCGCCGGCCAGCAGCGCCTCCGGCCTGCTGCTCGGCTATTCCCATGTCGACGAGGACGAGATCAGTCGCCATTTCGCCACGCTGGCAGGCTGCATTGCCGATGCGCCGGGCTGAATCGCTCAGACTTCACTAAGATGGAATGGGCATAGTCGGTTGACACCTGTTCCGTCATTTCTCTTGCATTTAGTCCTAACACGAACTAAATTCCCGCCATGCACTCCCGAGTGCCACTGGAAGTCCACGCATGACCGCCACACCTGCACACCGTTTCCTCCCCGTGATTCGCGAGCTCGCCCGCACCTACCAGGTGTTCGAGCAGCTGTCCGGCAACCATATCCGCGAACTGGGACTGACGCCGCCGCAATTCGACGTCATTGCCACGCTCGGCAACACCAGCGGCATGAGCTGCAAGCTGCTGAGCGAGAAAACCCTGATCACCAAGGGCACGCTGACCGGCGTGGTCGACCGGCTGATCGACAAGGGGCTGGTCAGCCGTCGCATACCGGACGAGGACCGCCGCAGCGTGTTCATTGCGCTGACAACGGAAGGCGAAGCGCTGTTTGCCCGGGTGTTCCCGGCTCATCTCGACCATATGCAAAAGCTGTTCGACACCTTCAGCGAGACGGAGCTCGAGCAGATCCAGCACATGCTGGCCCGCCTGCGCACCGGCCTCGATACCGCACGGAAAACCGCATCATGAATACGTCCCCCCGCTACCACGGCCTGTCCATTGCCCTGCACTGGCTGATGGCGCTGCTGATACTCGCCGCGATCGGCGTCGGCCTGTCGATGGGCGAAATGTCGCTGTCGCCGCTGAAGATCAAGCTGATCAACTGGCACAAATGGGTCGGCATCACCGTGCTCGGCCTGGCTGCCGTGCGCC
The DNA here is from genome assembly GCF_000620105.1 of Microvirgula aerodenitrificans DSM 15089. Lineage (NCBI taxonomy): Bacteria > Pseudomonadati > Pseudomonadota > Betaproteobacteria > Neisseriales > Aquaspirillaceae > Microvirgula > Microvirgula aerodenitrificans. The sequence continues at coordinate 14,251 of NZ_JHVK01000002.1, forward strand.
TGCTGTGGCGGATGTACGCCCGGCCGCCGGCACTGCCGGCCACGCTGCCGGCCTGGCAGACCGGCGCCGCGCATGCGATGCACCTGCTGCTGTATGTACTGATGTTTGCCATCCCGCTGTCGGGCTGGGCGATGAGTGCCGCCAAGGGCTTCCCGGTGGTCTATCTCGGCCTGTTCCTGCTGCCGGACCTGGTGGCACCGGACGAAGCGCTGGGCGACACCCTGGCCGATGTCCATTCCGCACTCAGCTATGGCCTGATCGCGCTGCTGGTCGCCCATGTCGCCGCCGCCCTGAAGCATCACCTGATCGATCAGGACGACATCCTGTCGCGCATGCTGCCGGCCTGTCGTCGTCCCCGCTGACCCTCTCTGGAGAACCCCATGCGCCGTACCCTGTTACCGCTTGTCGTCGCCGCCGCGCTGGTCGCCCCGCTGACCCAGGCGCAAGCCCCGGTCAGCAACAAGAGCCGCATCGGCTTTGTGTTCAAGCAGTTCAATGTGCCGGTCGAAGGCCAGTTCAGCGCCTTCAAGGGCGATATCACTTTCGACCCGGCCAGACCAGAGGCCGGCCATGTCGACCTGACGCTCGACATCAACAGCCTGCATCTGCCAAGCAAGGAAGCGACCGGCGAAGCCCGCAAGAAGGAATGGTTCAACGCCGCCGGCTTCCCGACCGCTCGCTTCGTCTCCACCCAGATCAAGTCGCTGGGTGGTGGCCGCTACCAGGCTGACGGCAAGCTGACCATCAAGGGCATCACCCGCGACGCGTCGGCGCCGCTGACGCTGCGCGAGGAAGGCCCGCTGCGCATTGCCGACGGCGCGCTGACCATCCGCCGGCTCGATTTCAATATCGGCGAAGGATCCTGGCGCGACACCGACACGGTGGCCAATGACGTCCAGATCAAGTTCCGCGTCGCCCTGCCCAAGTAAAACCCGTTCATCCCAGGAGAAAACCACATGAAAAAACTGCTGATCGCTTCCGCCCTGAGCGCACTGGCCGCCTCGGCCTTCGCCGCCCCGGTCACCTACGCCATCGACCCGACCCACACCTATGCCACGTATGAAGTCAGCCACATGGGCTTCTCGACCCAGCGCGGCACCTTCGCCAAGACTGACGGCAAGGTCGTGCTCGATGCCAAGACCAGGAAGGGTGAAGTGGACATCACCATCGACAGCAGCTCGCTGCAGACGCTGAACGCCAAGCGCGACGAACACCTGAAGGGCCCGGATTTCTTCAATGCCGAGAAATTCCCGTCCATTACCTTCAAGTCGACCAGCCTGCAGTTCAGCGGTGACAAGCTGACGGCGGTCAAGGGCAACCTGACCCTGCTCGGCGTGACCAAGCCAGTGACGCTGAAAGTGACCCGCTTCCATCATGGCAAGCACCCGATGATCGGCAAGGACACCTATGGCGCCGATGCCGAAACGGTCATCAAGCGCAGCGAATTCGGCATGAATACCTATGTGCCGGCCATCAGCGACGACGTCAAGCTGGTGGTTTCCATCGAAGCCATCGACGCCCAGTAAGCGCTGATCCGCAGGCCCGGCGCGCCACCGCGCGCCGGGCCTGCGGTCGCGGCAGTCACGACAGCAGTGCGTTTTGCTACCATCGCAGCATGACTGCCCCGATTTCCGCTCCCCCCACCACGCTGAAGAAGCTGGCCAAGCTTGGCATCCACAGCCGCTTCGACCTCGTGCTGCACCTGCCGCTGCGCTATGAGGACGAAACTCACCTGACGCAGATCCGCGATGCCCGCGCCGGCACGCCGGTCGTGGTCGAGGGCACCATCACCGATGCACAGGTACAGTGGAAACCGCGCAAGCAACTGATCGCCACGCTGGAAGACGACACCGGCCAGCTGCAGTTGCGCTTCCTGCATTTCTATCCGAACCACATCAAGCAACTGAGCAAGGGCGCACGCATCCGCGCGCTTGGCGAAATCCGCCACGGCTTTCACGGCGACGAGCTCGTGCACCCGAAGGTGCGCGAAGTGGTCGACGGCACGCCGCTGGCCGACCACCTGACCCCGGTCTATCCGGCACTGCAGGGCATTACCCAGCCGATGCTGCGCCGGCTGGTCAGTCAGTCGCTCGATGACCTGATTCTGGCCGACACGCTGCCGGACGCGCTGCGCGACAGCCTGCACCTGCTGCCGTTTCGCGACGCGATCATGACCCTGCACCGCCCGCCGCCCTCGCTGTCGGTCGCCCAGCTGTCCGACGGCGCACTGCCGGCATGGCAGCGACTCAAGTTCGACGAGCTGCTGGCCCAGCAACTGTCGATGCGGCTCGCCTACCGCGCCCGCCGCGCGCACAACGCGCCGGTACTGACCGGCACCGGCACGCTGACCCGCGCCTTTCTGGCGCAGCTGCCGTTCTCGCTGACCCGGGCCCAGGCACGGGTCATGGCCGAGATCAGCCATGATCTGGCCGAATCCCATCCGATGCACCGGCTGCTGCAGGGCGATGTCGGCAGCGGCAAGACCGTGGTCGCCGCGCTGGCGGCACTGACCGCGATCGAGGCCGGTTACCAGGCCACCCTGATGGCACCGACCGAAATTCTGGCCGAGCAGCATCATCTGAAGCTGGCCGCCTGGCTGGAACCGCTGGGCGTACACGTCACCTGGCTGACCGGCAGTCTGAAAAAGTCGCACAAGCAGGCCGCCATCGCCGATATCGCCGCCGGCGTCACCCGGCTGGCGGTCGGCACCCATGCGCTGTTCCAGGACGATGTCGCCTTCGAGCGCCTCGGTCTGGCCATCATCGACGAGCAGCATCGTTTCGGTGTCGGCCAGCGGCTGGCGCTGACCGACAAGGGCGCCGCACCGCACCAGCTGACCATGTCGGCGACGCCGATCCCGCGCACGCTGGCCATGAGCTATTACGCCGACCTCGACGTGTCGGTCATCGACGAACTGCCGCCCGGCCGTACGCCGATCACCACCAAGCTGATTTCGACCGCGCGCCGGGGCGAGGTGGTCGGCGCCATCCGCGCCGAGATCGCCCAGGGCCGACAGGCGTACTGGGTCTGCCCGCTGATCGAGGAATCGGAGACGCTGGAACTGCAGAATGCAGTCGCGACCTTCGAGGCCCTGCAGCAGACCCTGCCCGAGCTGCGGGTCGGCCTGGTGCACGGACGGATGAAGGCGGACGACAAGGCCGCGATGATGGCGGCCTTCCAGGCCAACGAGGTCCAGTTGCTGGTGGCGACCACGGTGATCGAGGTGGGTGTCGACGTCCCCAATGCCACGCTGATGGTCATCGAACACGCCGAGCGCATGGGACTGGCCCAGTTGCACCAGTTGCGCGGCCGCGTCGGCCGCGGCGCGCATGCCAGCCGCTGCGTGCTGCTGTTCGAGGAGCCGTTGTCCGAACTGGCCAAGGCGCGGCTGAAAGTGATCTACCAGCACACCGACGGTTTCGAGATTTCCCGCCAGGACCTGCTGATCCGCGGCCCCGGCGAGTTTCTCGGCGCCCGCCAGTCCGGTGCGCCGCTGCTGCGCTTTGCCGATCCGGAGCAGGACGATGCGCTGCTGGAAGCGGCCAAGGACTGGGCGCCCCGCTTGCTGTCGGACTACCCCGAATACGCCGAGCGCCACCTGGCACGCTGGCTGTCAGGGCGCGAGCAGTTCCTCAAGGCCTAGGCGCCGCTGAATACCTGCCACAGCAGCACCATGTTCAGCGTAACGATCACGCCGGCAATCAGCCACGCCAGCCACTGCAATGGCCCGCTCAGCCGCCACTGCCCCATCAGTCCGGCACTGGAGGCAAAGCGGACCAGCGGGATCACGGCAAACGGCAGTTGCAGGCTGAGGATGACCTGACTCAGTACCAGCAGCGACGTCGTCTCGCTGTCGCCGCCGAGAATGGCCACCGCCATTGCCGGGATGATGGCCAGGCTGCGGGTCAGCAGTGCCCGCTGCCAAGGCTTGATGCGCAGGTTCAGGAAACCTTCCATCACCGCCTGCCCGGCCAGCGTCGCGGTAATGGTCGAACTCAGGCCGCAGGCGAGCAGCGCGCCGGCAAACAGCAGGCCGGCCCAGTGGTTGCCGAGCAGGGGCGACAGCAGCCGGTGAGCGTCGCCCAGCGACTCGACGTCGGCATAGCCGTGATGGTGGAAGACGGCGGCGGCAAGAATCAGCAGCGACGCATTCAGGCAGAACGCGAAAGCCAGCGACAGCGAGGTATCCCAGTGCGTGGCCCGCAGCGCCTGCTTCATGTGCTCGACCGTGCGCGAGGCCATGGCCTGGCCGCGCGTGCGCAGCAGGTTCGAGTGCAGATACAGATTGTGCGGCATCACCGTCGCGCCGAGGATGCCGCAGGCAATCCACAGCAGGCCGGCATTGGCGATGATTTCACTGCGCGGCACCAGCCCCTGCGACGCCGCATGCCAGTCCGGATTGGCCATCGCCAGCTGGGCGATGAAGCAGCCGCCGGCGAACAGGATCATCGCGGCGACGACGCTTTCCAGGCTGCGCTGGCCGATCAGCTGGATGGCGAGCATCGCGAACGCCAGTGCACTGGCCAGCAGCACCCCGACCGGCAGCGACACGCCGAACAGCAATTGCAGTGCGACCGCGCTGCCGATGATCTCGGCCAGATCGGTCGCAACGATCGCCACCTCGCACAGCAGCCACAGCGCCAGCGATGTGCGCCGACCGTAGCGGGCACGGCACAGCTGGGCCAGATCCTGGCCGCTGACCAGCCCGACCCGGGCGGCAATCCACTGCAGGAACAGCGCCATCACGCTCGACAGCAGCACCACGCTGAGCAGCGTATAGCCGTAGCGCGCCCCGCCAGCGATGGCGGTCGCCCAGTTGCCCGGATCGGTATAACCCACCGCAACCAGGCAGCCGGCGCCGACAAAGCCGAACCAGCGTCGTGGACGACGGCCCGGTTTCGGGGGATCCGCCATTTTGGCGGCGGTCATTTCGGCGGACAGGCTGGACATGATGGCTCCTGCAACAGTAAGGCGATCAGTTCATAATAATCATTCTCATTTGATGTTTACAATGGAATTTTGTCATCCCGACGATTGGGCGACGCAATCGCTAACGGCTACGCCGCTGCCCGCAATCGCATCCCGTCATAAGCAAGTTCCACCCCCGGCGGGCACAGCGCATTGGTTGCGTGGTATTCCAGTTCGTGGGTCATGTGGATCAGCACCGTACGCCGTGCGCCGATGCGTGCAGCGGCTTCCAGCGCCTGGTGGAAACCGAAGTGACTCGGATACGGCGCCATTTTCAGGCAGTCCAGCAACAGCAGGTCCAGTCCGTCCAGCAGGCCGTAGCTGTCGTCGGGAATGGTCGACACATCGGTCAGATAGGCGAAGCGGCCGACGCGCCAGCCGAGGATCGGCCAGCGGCCATGAATCAGTGGTACCGGCGTGACCTCGATGCCGGCAATCACGACCGGCACGCCGGCCTCGACCGTATTCGGCACCAGCACCGGCTTGTCCCAGAACGCGCCCGGCGGCAGCAGGCAGTAGCCGAAGCGCTCTTCGATATTGCGCATCATGAACGCATTCCCGTACAGCGGGATCGGCCCCTGCCGGACGTAGCAGAAGGCGCGCAGGTCGTCGATGCCGTTCAGGTGGTCGGCATGCGGGTGGGTGTACAGCACGGCATCGACATTGCTGATGCCTTCGCGCAGCGCCTGCTGGCGCAGGTCCGGCCCGGTATCGATCAGCAGCGTCTTGCCGCCCACCTGCAGCAGCGAGCTGGCGCGGGTGCGGTGATTGCGCGGGTCTGTCGAGCTGCAGGTGGCGCAATGGCAGCCGATCGCCGGCGTGCCCGAGCTCGATCCGCAGCCAAGAACGGTGACATCAATGTGCATGCCGTGCCTTTGCAAACAGGCGGTAGAAGTTCTCCGTGGTCGCCTCGGCCAGCGCTGCCAGCGTCATGCCCCGCAGCTCGGCAATGTGCTCGGCCACGTGGCGCACATAGGCCGGTTCGTTCTGCTTGCCGCGATACGGCACCGGCGCCAGATACGGCGAGTCGGTTTCCACCAGCAGCCGGTCGAGCGGGCATTTCTGCGCGACGTCCTTCACCTGCTGCGCATTCTTGAAAGTGACGATGCCGGAGAACGACAGGTAAAAGCCGAGGTCCAGCGCCTGACGGCCGATCTCCCAGTTTTCGGTAAAGCAGTGCATGACGCCGCCCGGCTGGTCGGCGTGGGCTTCGCGCATCACGCGGACGGTATCCTCGGCCGACTCGCGGGTATGAATCACCAGCGGCACCCGGGCACGGGTGGCGGCACGGATATGTCGCCGGAAGCGTTCACGCTGCCATTCGAGATCGCCCTTGCACCAATGGTAGTCGAGGCCGGTCTCGCCGATACCGATGATTTTCGGGTGCGCGGCCTCGGCGACCAGAAAGTCCTCGTCCATGTCCGGCCCATCCTCGACATCGGGATGGACGCCGACCGTGGCCCAGAACATGTCGTGCTCCAGCGCCAGTGCCCGGACTGCCGGGTAATCGGGGACATTGACGGAGATCACCAGCGCCCGGTCGATGCCGTTGGCGAGCATATTGGCCTTGACCTCGTCGATGCGGCTGGCGAGGTCGGGAAAATTGATGTGGCAGTGCGAATCGATCAGCATGATGGCCTGCGCGGCGCCATTGGCCGCGTGATATTCGGTTTCAGGGAGGGTCAGCGCGTGCCGGCAAACAGTTGCTGATAATCGAACAGCAGCTTTTCCACCTGCAGGCGCACGTTCAGCGTGTGCTGCCCGTACGGTGCCAGCGCCACGATCTCGTGGTCGAAGCGGGCAAAGCGCACGGCAGGCGCACGGTGCGACAGGCGCTCGATGGCCGCCGCATGGTCCGGATAATAGCGGACCGGCGACGCGGTGCCGGCGGCCAGCAGGTCGTGCAGCCATTTGCGCAGCCAGTCCAGCGGCTCGGCCAGTGCCAGTTTGGCGCGGTCCAGCTCGCCGGACAAGGTCAGGATGGCCTGGGCATCGGGATGGGCCAGTACGGCGGCAAATTTCTCCCGCAGCGGTACCCGCGCCCCGTCGGTCAGCGCGAATGGCGCACCGCCGGCCCGGGCCAGCTCGATCTCCGGGTTGTCGACGCCGGCCGTTTCCAGCCATGCCAGCGCCACGTCGGCCGCCGGCGGGGTCAGCGGGAAAGCGCGGCAGCGGCTGAGTATGGTCGGCAGCAGGCGGTGCGGACGGTGCGCCACCAGCACGAAGTGCACGCCTTCCGGCGGTTCTTCGAGGATTTTCAGCAGTGCGTTGGCCGAGGCCAGGTTCAGGGTTTCGGCCGGCTCGACCAGCACCACGCGCCGGCCGCCACGGTGGGCCGACAATTGCGCGAACTCGATGATGTCACGCACGGCTTCGACCTTGATCAGCAGCAGCTTGCGCGTCGGCTTGTCGTCATCGCGTTCGTCGTCCGGAGCCAGCAGGCGGTAATCGGGGTGGTTGCCGGCCAAGAACCAGCGGCAGGCCTCGCACTGCCCGCACGCGGCGTGGTCGGCTGCCGGTGCCTCACACAGCAGCGACTGGGCGACAAAACGGGCGAAGCGATCCTTGCCGATGCCCTGCGCGCCGGTCAGCAGCAGGGCACCGGGCAGGCGGTCGAACTGCTGGGCAAGTCGTGCCCAGTCGGCTTGTTGCCACGGCAGCAGCATCAGCGTCGCTCCAGCAGGCGGCCAAGGTCGCGGGCCAGTTCGGCCTGCAGGGTTGCCACCGGCAGTTCGGCATCCAGCACGCGTATCCGTTCGATATCGGCCTCGGCCCGGCTCAGGTAGGCATTGCGCACCCGCTGGTGGAATGCCTCGCGCTCGCGCTCGAACCGGTCCAGTGTCCGCGTGGCCGACATTCGTGCCCGCGCCACGTCGGGCGAAATGTCGAACAGGAAGGTCCGGTCCACCTTCAGGTCACGCTGCACCCAGCGCTCCAGTTCAGCGATCCGCTCGAACGGTACGCCCCGGCCACCGCCCTGATAGGCGAACGTCGCGTCGGTAAAGCGGTCGGACAGCACCCAGCGACCGGCAGCCAGCGCCGGACGGATCACGCCATCGACATGCGCCTGGCGGGCGGCAAACATCAGCAGCGTTTCGGTATCGAGCGAGATGTCCGACTTCACGTCCAGCAGCAGCGTGCGCAAGGCTTCACCCAGCGGCGTCCCGCCCGGCTCGCGGGTGACGACGACGTCGATGCCGCGCGCGGTCAGCCAGTCGCGGATAAAGTCGACGTGGGTGGATTTGCCGGCACCGTCGATGCCTTCAAGAGTCAGAAAGAGTCCAGTCACTGCGATTCCGTTCCGGGCGCGGCCACGCGCCCAATGCTATTTCTTGCCGAGAATGTATTCATGCACGGCGCTGTTGTGCTCGTCCAGCGTTTCGGAGAAATGCGACGAGCCGTCGCCACGGGCGACGAAGTACAGCGCCTTGGTCGCCCCCGGGTTGGCCGCCGCTTCCAGGGCCGCCCGGCCCGGCAGGGCGATCGGCGTCGGCGGCAGGCCGGCACGGGTATAGGTATTGTAGGGGGTGTCGGCACGCAGTTGCCGCCGGTTCAGCGGCCCGCGAAAGTCCGGGCTGACACCGTACATGACGGCCGGGTCGGTCTGCAGGCGCATGCCGATGCGCAACCGGTTGATGAACACGCCGGCAATCTGCGGCCGGTCCTCGACATGGCCGGTCTCTTTCTCGACCAGGCTGGCCAGGATCAGCATCTCGTACGGTGACTGGTATGGCAGGTCACCGGCGCGGATCTGCCAGCTGCGTTCCAGTTCGGACTGCATCTTGTCATAGGCGCGCTTCAGCACGTCCAGGTCGCTGGCCCCCTTCAGGAAATAATAGGTGTCGGGGAAGAACAGCCCTTCGGCGTGGCTGCCGTCCGCGCCCAGCTTCTGCAGGATGCGTTTTTCCGACCAGCCGGCGGTGTCATGGCGCAGGGCCGGATGCTGCTGCAGCATGGCGCGGAACTGGCCGAAGGTGAAACCTTCGGGAATCGTCACCACGTACTCGCTCTTCTCGCCCTTGCGCAGTTTGGCCAGCCAGTCGAGCATCGACAGCGGCTTGATCATCCGGTAGTCGCCAGCCTTGATTTCACTAGCTGCGCCGCTGACCTTGGCCAGCAGCAGGAACAGCGTGCCGGAGCGCACGGCGCCGGCACGGTCCAGCGATGCCGCGACGGTGGACAGCGACTGGTTCGGCGCGACTTCGACCGTAACCGGCAACTGCGCCGGCCGGTACGGCGCGACGATCAGGCAGGCCAGCACGGCAACGGCAACGAGCGCCAGCAACACGAACGCACGCAGGCGGTGGCGGGACGCAGAAGGTTTCTTGGGCATGGGGGAGAAGGCGCGGAAAAATCGTCAGATGATAACGGCGCACCGGGTGCACCGCGTAGCAAAAACGAAAAAAAGCCGCCTGATGGCGGCCTTTCTTGAATGGGAGCGAACGGAATCAGGCTTCCGGGCTCACCACGATCTGGACTTCGACCAGCACGTCGTGATGCAGCGCCACTTCGACGCTGTATTCACCGATGGCCTTCAGCGGGCCGTTCGGCAGACGCACTTCAGCCTTGACCACTTCGACGCCATGGCCGGCCTTGATCGCGTCAGCGATGTCGGCGTTGGTCACGGAACCGAACAGACGACCGTCAACGCCGGCCTTCTGCGAGATGGCGATCACGGCACCAGCCAGCTTCTCGGCGCGAACTTGCGCGTCGGCGAAGATCTCGGCCTGCTTCGCTTCCAGCTCGGCGCGGCGGACTTCGAATTCCTTCAGGTTGACTTCCGTCGCGCGCTTGGCCTTGCCTTGCGGGATCAGGAAGTTGCGGGCGTAGCCGTCCTTGACCTTGACGACGTCACCCAGTTGACCCAGGTTGGCCACTTTTTCCAGCAGAATGATTTGCATGATTTGGCGGCTCCCGAATTAATGCTGGTCGGTGTACGGCATCAGAGCCAGGAAGCGAGCGCGCTTGATGGCGGTCGACAGTTGGCGCTGATAGCGGGCTTTGGTACCGGTGATGCGTGCCGGGATGATCTTGCCGTTTTCAGCAACAAAATCCTTCAGCAGATCAACAGCCTTGTAATCGACGACCTTGATGCCTTCGGCAGTAAAGCGGCAGAACTTGCGACGCTTGAACAGTTGGCGTGCCATGTTTAAACCTTTATCAATTCAACGTGTTGCACATGCAGGACCAGGCGGGGATTGCGCAGGCTTTTCGCGGCGAGGAAACCGTCAACGCGGACGGTGTTTCCTTCAAGCTGCGGGGCCGTTTGCGGGGCTTCGGTTCCGACCATCTGCGCACTGATGACACAGTGCACGGCGCGTTCGAAACCACCGGCCTGCTGTTTCGATTCGTGTTCGAGCTCAAACGACAGAACCGGAATGCCGGCCGGGGTGTAGCGCACAGGTTCGACCCGGCGCGCAACGCCCTCAATCCTTACCTGATTTCGCAATTAGGCGGCGGCGACTTCACCAGCATCCGATTGCGGGGCGAGCAGGTTTTTGGCCTTCTCTTCCTTCATCATCGGCGACGGTTCGGTCACGGCTTCATCCATCTTGACGGTCAGGTGACGCAGCACGGCGTCGTTGAACTTGAACGCGTGTTCGATTTCTTCCAGCGCTTCCTTGCCGCACTCGATGTTCATCAGAACATAGTGAGCCTTGTGGATCTTCTGGATCGGGTAAGCCAGTTGACGGCGGCCCCAGTCTTCCAGGCGGTGGATCAGACCTTGCTGGCCCAGAACCATGCCCTTGTAGCGTTCGATCATCGCCGGCACCTGCTCGCTTTGATCAGGATGCACGATGAATACGATTTCGTAATGACGCATGTTGACTCCTTTTGGATGACAGCCTTCCGCCATGCGCTCGCGGGAAGGCAAGGGTTTAAAGGGGGAGGATTATACGGAGAACCGGGGGTGTTGACAAACCCGATTGCGCTGCAGAAAAGCGAAAGGCCGGCGTTTGCCGGCCTCTGCGGGGAGATCCCACCATATGGGCTTGCTGCCGTCAGGAGTTTTCCTGTCGGTACAGTGACACGATCAGCTCGGCCTCGGCGCGGGTCAGGCCGCACTGCCTGGCGACTTCGGCCGCCAGTACGCCCCGGCGCACCAGTTCGATCGCCTGGTTGTAAGGCGAGCCACCGCCAGACCGGCCACGACCCATATTGTCCTCGACCGCTGCACGCCGCAGCGCCTGCAGCTCGGCGGACAGCTGCCGTACCTGCAGCCCGAGTTCCGCCAGTTGCGTCCGCACTGGCGCCAGCTCGTTGCGCGCATCGCGCAGCCGGCGCCGCCAGTCGCGCACCAGCGCGACCAGAACCAGTACACCCACCAGCGTCACGCTGGACAGGGCCAGCCACAACGTCGGCAGCGTGACCTGTGACGCTCCCATGATCCCCTCTTCTTCCCAATGCCTGCGCATTGCAGTCTAGCCAGCGGTGGCGCATCCCGCCATGCCGGCGCGACGGGCGATCAGGTCAGCTGAAATAGGCGCGGTTGATGCGCACCTGCTGACGGCCGCTGGACATCAGTCCATCGATTTCGACCTGGCGCAGCCGCATCAGCGTCTCCAGACGCTGGCTTTGCTGGTAGGCCTCGTTCAGTTGCTGGCGCAACGCTTCCGGCACCGGCACGGCAAGCTGCCAGGCAGCGACCAGTTCCGGCTCGATCTGGTCGCGCCGGGCGATGCAGTCGATCAGCGCGTCCCAGTCGCCGGCGTCGGCCAGCGCCAGGCTCTCGGCGGTCAGGCCGCAGTACGCATCCAGCCGGGCGGCCAGCGTGGGCTCAGACGGCGATGCCACCATTGCGGCCCCCGTTGCTCCCCTTGCTGCGGACATCGCGGCCGATGATTTCCCAGGCGCCGCGAATCTCGTCAAGCTGGCTGATGACTTCGGTCAGCGCAGCCTGGTCATTGCTCAGGCCGGCATCCATCAGGCGCCGCTTCCAGTAGTCGTACAGCGAGGCCAGCTGGCTGGAAATCTGCCCACCGGCCTGGTGGTTCAGCGCCATGTTCAGGCTGCCGATAATGTCGGTCGCCTTGTTCAGTTGCTGGCTCTTGCGGGAGAAGTCCCCACTGGCAATGGACAGTGCCGCCTCGTGCAAGGAATCGATCGCCCCCCGGTACATCAGCTCGACCAGCTCGGCCGGATTGGCGCCCAGCACTTTCGCTTCCAGCGCGTCGGACTGATACGCCTTGACGAACTGCTGCATGTTTCTCGACACAGACACGTTACTTCCTTCCGCTACGGCAATGCCGGCGGAAACCGCCGGCACGTCGCCGTCTAGATCAAAAACCGTATGCTATCAGCTAATGCCCAGCATGCTCTTCATGTTGGCCAGAGACGACTGCATTTTGGTCAGCGAGGCATCCAGCGCGCCGTACTGCGCGCGCAGCCGCGCCTCGGTCTTCACCAGTTGCGCCGACATCAGCTCCTGCTTGCTGCTGTTCGCCTTCACGTTCGCATCGAGCGTGCTCTTGCGGTTGGTCACCAGGCCCTTGTCCGGATCGGTCAGGGTATTGACCGTGCCGGTCACGCCTTCCGCATTGCTGGCAAACGCCGCCTTGACCCCGTCAGCATCCTTGGCCAGCGCCTTGGTGAAGTCGGTCTTGTTGAACACCAGGCTGCCGCCGACACCGAGCTTGATGCCGAGACTGGCCAGCGGCGAATAGTCCGCCGGGCCCGGAGCGGCATTGGTCTTGTCGGTCGGCGCGGACACAGCAGCGTACAACTGATCCTTGACCGAGCGCAGCAGACTGTCGTTGCCGAACGAACCGCTCTTCATCGATGTCAGTTGCGAGACGACGGCATTGTACGAGGTAACGAAATCGTCGACCTTCTTGGCGATCGCATCATCATCGCGCCCCACCGTCACCGATCCAATACCTTCTTTTTGCAGGGTGAAGGTCAGGCCGCCGATCACGCCCGAAACACTGTTGCTCTGACTGACGGCAGAGATGCCGTTGATGGTGAATTCGGCATTTTTCGGTGCCTTGGAGTCAGTCGCGTTCAATGCGGCACTGCCGCCGGTCAGCGAGGCAAAGCTGGTCGTCCCGATTACGCCGTCGATCGCGCCAGTCTTCTGACCGCTGATCACCAACCGTTGCTGGCCGGTCTTGTCGGTAATCGGCATTGCGGTCGCGCCGACACCGGCGCCATTGATTTTCGCCGCCAGCTCGGCCGGGGTCAGCTTGACCTCGCCGGTGCCGAGATTGACGGTCTTGCCATTGACAGTGATGGTCGCCGGGTTCGTGCCTGCGGCACCGAACGTCAGCTTGCCGTCGGTCATCCCCCCCAGGTCGTACACGTCGGCCTGCGCGCTGGCCATCTGCGTCGTCTGGATCGCATAGGTGCCGTTGCTCGCCGTACCGTCGGCCTTGACCGTGATTGCGGTCAGGTCACTGCTGGTTGCCGTGTTTGCATCGAGAAAATCGTAGCTGGACAGTTTCTGCGCAGCCGTCTTCAGGCTGGACAGTGCGGACGTCAGCTTGCCGATATCCGATACCTGCGTGTTGTACTTGCTTGCCTGCGTCTGCAGTTTGGTCAGCGGTTGCCGTTCAACCGACATCAGACCACTGACGATGCTTTCGATATTCAGGCCGGAGCCCGCGCCGGCGGCGGTAATGGAAGCCACGTTATTTCCTCTCGACTAGCCGCATGTCGTGCGATATGAACCGGCCGGACCTCGCCGACCGGACAGCCCGACATACGATCGGACCCGGCACGCCTGCATGATGAATGATGATATCCCGGATCAAGCCTTGTCCGAGAGCAGCAGCCCGCGCAGTTCGTCAAACACTTTGGCGAACTGGACGATCTGCTCATTGGGTATCTGGCGAATCACTTCATTGGTTTCGCGATTGACGACCTTGACCAGACGCATCTTGGTGTCTTCATCGACCGAGAACTCGAGATCGCTCTGCATGAGTTGCATGGTCTGATTGAACTGCTGGACCGACTTCTGCAGCGCATCCGGCTTCTGCTGGTCCTTGGCGCGAGCGGCATCGGCGTCATTGCGCAAACTCTCGGCACCATGAACAGGCGCAACGGCGGTGCTGGTCAGCACGGGCGTCGCGGGCGCATGGCCGGCAAACTGCGGCAATGTGGACGGTTGTCGCGCGTCTGCGACAGCCGGCTGTATGGGTGTTGCCGAGGGGTTGATCTGCATGGATCTCTCCTGACGTCAATAGGCCCCGGACACAGACTGGCTGGCCGGGGCCCCGTTCACGCTACGGGGATCAGATCCCCGTTACCGAAATTACTTCAGCAGGGACAGCGCGGTCTGCGGCAGCTGGTTGGCTTGCGACAGCATGGCGGTACCAGCTTGCTGGATGATCTGGTTACGAGTCATCGTAGCAGTTTCCGAAGCGAAGTCGGCGTCAACGATACGGCTCTTCGAAGCCGAGATGTTTTCAACGTAGTTTTGCAGGTTGCTGACCACGGCGCTGAAGCGGTTTTGCGTGGCACCCAGGTCGGCGCGAGCGTTGGCCAGGGTCTTCAGGTCGTTGTCAAACTTGGTCAGCAGGGCGCGAGCGTTGGTGTTGCTGCTAAGGGTGGCAGCGCTAGCAGCTTGCGAGAAGGCCAGTTTGGCGATGGTCACCTTGATCTGGTCGTTGGCCGAGCTGTTGGCACCTACCTGGAAGTTGAAGCTCTTGGCGGAAGCAGAGCTAAACAAGGTCTGGCCGTTGAATTTGGTGCTGGACACCAGACGCTTGTTTTCCGCGCCCAGGGCATCCATTTCCTTCTTGATTTGTTTCAGGTTAGTTGTCGACACGGTGCTGTTCGACGCTTGTACAGTCAATTCGCGCATACGCTGCGTGTTTTCCTGGATTTGCGACAGCGCGCCTTCAGCGGTTTGCGCCAGCGAGATGCCGTCGTTCGCGTTACGGATAGCCTGGTTGCTACCGCGAACTTGCGAATCCATGCCCGAAGCGATGGCCAGACCGGCGGCATCGTCCTTGGCGCTGTTGACGCGCAGGCCCGACGACAGGCGTTGCAGCGAGGTAGCCAGTGCGCTGCCCGAGGTGGTCAGGTTACGTTGCGCATTCAGCGACGAAATATTGGTGTTGACGTAGATTGCCATGATGATCTCCAAGCAGGCGACGGTTGTTCGGTGGGTTGGGTGCCGGTACTTCCTTCCGGGTCACAAGCTTTATCGGAGCCAGTTGCGTTGGCTTTAGGGGTCTTTTGCAAATTTTCTAGTTGGGCATCAAATTTGATTGCAACAGGCCGATAGAGTGACGGAACATTCGATCGGCACTGTCAGCCGAATCCGCCATAGAATGCCTTCCGGGTGAGACCATCTATATAGGTTTTACGCGCACACTCCACTCCTGACCGAGAACATGATGTCCAACTGCAAGACCCCCGCCCCGACAATTTCCGATCTCGCCATCCTGAAAACGACCGCCGACCTGGCCGAACAGGGCCAGCTCCCTGAAGCAGAGGCCTTGCTGCACGAGCAACTGGCACAGGACCCGGCCGACCCGGTGGCCTTGCTCGGGCTGGGGCAACTGGCGGCGCATGCCGGACTGGTGGATGACGCGCACGTGATTCTGGAAGCCGCACTGATGGAAACCCGTGCCCGCTGGCCGGATCAGGGCAATGCGCCGCTGCAGGCGGAAATCCAGCGCAGCATCGCCCGCACCCATGACAGTACCGGCCAGATCTACCGTGGCGTGTCGCACTGGCTGGACAGCCTGGTCTGCGAAGACACGGCGGAAGCCCGCGAAGCGCTGGCGCGCGCGCGCCAGGTCGACGACTCGAACAAGACCACGCTGTTCAAGGACATTCAGGCACCGGCCGGTCTGCTGGAGCAGGCCGGGCGGGTGTGTGGCGAAGAGCTGGCCCGCCAGCCGGACGATGCCGAAGCCAGTTTCCAGCTCGGCAACGTCAAGCTGCTGCAGAAAAAATACGATGAGGCGCTGCCGCTGCTCGAACGTGCCAGCCAGCGCCTGAGCGAACGCGCCGATGTGTTCTACAGTCTGGCGCTGACGGCCATGGGTCTCGGCAAGACCGAGGCTGCCCGCACCGCCCTGCTGCGCAGTCATGAGCTGGCGCCCAGTCTGGACACCTGCCTGGAACTCGGCATGTACTATGCCGCCCGTGGCGAACACGCCGAGGCCATCGACATGCTGCGTCTTGGTGCCCAGGACCATCCGGACGGTGCCGCCCTGCTCGCCGGTCTGCTGTCACGCGAACGCCGCTATGACGAAGCAATCGCAGTGGCACAGTACATCTGCGACAAGTTCCCGACCTCGGCGCGCTGCTGGGTGCTGCTCGGCCGCGCGCATTACACCGCCGGCGATCCCGAGCAGGCAATGTATGCCCTGATGTTCGCCATCCACCTGGCACCGGACGATGACGATATCCATACCGACCTCGGTTCGCTGCTGAGCAAGCTCAACGCCCATACCATGGCCGAAGTCGCCTACCGGCGCGCCATGGCACTGAATCCGGAAAACCTGTGGGGCTATACCTCGCTGATCGCCTGCCTGTCGCAGCAGCAGAAGTACGATCAGGCGCACGATGTTTTCGATCAGGCCGAAAGCAAGTGGCCGGACAACCCCGAGCTGTACCTTAACGTGTCGGTGGTCGAGTGCGAACAGGGCGATATCGAGAAGGCGTTCAGCTCGGTCCACCATGCCATCGAACAGAAGCTGATCGAACTGGCCGAATTGCCGCCGGAGCAGATGTTCGAGGAGAAGAAGGAACAGTACATGGTCGTCCATGACGCCCATGTCGCCCTGCTGGCCGCCCACGAGACCCTGACCCGGGCCGGGGTGCCGTTCTTCCTGATCGGCGGCACGCTGCTCGGCATCATCCGCGACGGCGACCTGCTGCCGTTCGACAAGGACATGGACTTCGGCCTGTGGTCGGACGTGTCGCGCGAAGCCATTGTCGGCGCCTTCAACGACGATCCGGACTTCATGGTGCCGGACACCATGCTCGCCCCGAACGCCTGGGTGTCCGCGCTGCACCACAAGCCGACCGACATCATCATCGACATGTTCTTCTTCCACCGCGACGGCGACAGTTGCCTGGAGGGCTTCGACCGGGGAGCCATGAAGCTGCGCTGGCGCTACCGCGGTTTCGAACTGAAGCCGCTGCCCTTCCTCGGTGTCGAGTTCCTGGCACCGGAATCGCCGGAACGCTTCTTCGAAGACATCTACGGCAGTGAATGGCGGATTCCGGACCCGGGCTTCGATGCCGTGGTCGCCGGCTACTGTCTGACACCGGAATCGAAGGACCTGTGCAGCTTCTATGGCTACGAGCGGCTGTTCTCGGCATTGCGTTCGCGGCGCTGGGCCAAAACGCTGTCCTACGCGAAGCAGATCCGCAAATGGGGCCCCCATCCGATTCTGGACCAGGTCGAAGCCTTTATCCGCGAACGGGATCTGGCATGAAAACGGTCCTGACCTACGGCACCTTCGATCTGTTCCATATCGGTCACCTGCGCCTGCTGGAACGCCTGAGTTCGCTCGGCGACCGGCTAGTGGTCGGGGTGTCGACCGACGAGTTCAACGCGACCAAGGGCAAGGCCACCTTCATTCCCTACGCGGAACGCGCCGAGATTGTCGCCAATATCCGCTGCGTGCACAGCGTGATCCCGGAAAACGACTGGGCGCAAAAGCGCCACGACATTGTCCGGCTGAAGGCTGACGTGCTCGGCATGGGGGACGACTGGGTCGGCAAGTTCGACGAGTTGAAGGACGCGTGCGAGGTCATCTACCTGCCGCGCACCGCCGGCATTTCCAGCACCACGATCAAGGACACGCTGAAGGCAGTCGACAGGGACAACCTGCTCAAGATCAAGGATGCGCTGGGACTGCTGGAAAGCATTGTCAGGAATTTCGAGTAACCCTGCGCAAGATACCGTCCCGCACTGGGAAGTACGCAAAATATCAAATCCAAGGTAGCGCTATGCAGTTGAATGTTCTGGAGTATCTGGAAGAGGGAGCCCTCAAGCACTCGCCTGACCGGATTGCGGTCATTGATAATGCGCGAGAGTATACATTCCGTGAGCTTGAGCAACGGGCCAAGAGCTGCGCATGTCAGATCATGAAAGCAGCAGACCAGATCGGGCGTCCCATTGCGGTATTCCTGCCCAAAGGGGCCGGCACGATCATTGCCAATTTGGGCATACTCTACAGTGGCCATTGCTATACCAATCTCGACAGCAAGTCTCCGGTTCAACGACTGGAGAAATTGCTGGCCAATCTTGATCCGGTATTGATCATCACGGATGCCAGCATGGCGGCGGCCCTGCTGGCCATAGGCATCGACAGACAGAAGCTGATTTTCATTGATGAAATATTGACGTCTGCCCCGCAGCATGATGCAGAACAGCTAGCAGCCCGGCGTCATGCCGTCATTGATACGGATCCGGTTTGCATCATCAATACATCGGGATCAACAGGCACGCCAAAAAGTGTCGTGATGCACCATCGCAGCATCATTGACTTCATCGACTGGTGCCTGACGCGTTTTGAATTCAGCTCATCCGATGTTATCGGGAGCCTCTCTCCGTTTTATTTCGACATTTACTCCCTGGAACTCTACGTTAGCCTGGCTCGGGGTTGCACCATCGCCATCATCCCGGAGCATTTGGCCGCATTCCCGGCCAAGCTGGCACAATTTCTGGAAGACCAGCAAACTACATTCTTGTTCTGGGTACCCACCATCATGGTGACCATGGCAAACATGAATTTGCTGGAAAATCGGAATCTGAGCTGCCTGCGTCGCATATTTTTTGCCGGAGAGGTTTTCCCGACAAAGCATTTGAATTACTGGCGAAAAAAACTGGTCAACGCTGAGTTCGTGAATCTTTATGGCCCGATTGAAATCACGGTCGATTGCACGTATTTTGTTATTGATCGTGACTTTTCCGACGACGAGTCAATCCCTATCGGGTTGCCTTGCCGGAACTCCGACATCCTGATTATCAAGGAAAACGACACGCTCGCCTCGGGCAGCGAGCAGGGTGAGCTTTGTGTGCGTGGCAGCTCTCTCGCGCTTGGCTATTACAACAACCCGGAACAGACGGCAAGGGCTTTCACGCAAAACCCGTTAAACCCGCATTATCCGGAGCGGATTTATCGAACCGGTGACCTGGTTTATAAAAACGAGCATGGCGAGATCATGTTTGCGGGTCGCAAGGACTACCAGATAAAGCATCTGGGCTACCGCATCGAGCTTGCAGAAACAGAATCTGCAGCACTCGCCATTACAGAAATAAAAAATGGTTGTGTGCTATACAATGCGCCCAAAAAAGAGATTACTCTGTTTTTTGAATCTGACATTGCGCTCTCCCCGGCTCAAATCCGTACCAAACTTGTAGCACGTCTGCCCAAGTACATGATACCGACCGCATTCCATCAACTCGGTGCACTGCCAATGAATCCAAACGGAAAAATTGATAGAAAAAAACTGGCTGACTCGTACTTTGGTGAATGATGAAACTACTGACTACCCCGCAGGAGGTTCAGCTGATTATCAGTGAGGGCAAGCGGTCGGCTACTCACTACATAACGAATTTTTTCCCATCACGGGAAAAGCTGGACATGTGGCTGAAAAACGAAGAACTCTTTGAAGCTTCGCGGGGAGCTGCTGCTCTCATTCTGAGAAAAAGCGACGATTTCTTCCATGTCCATTTTTCAGCCGGTGCGCCGGCCGAGCTACAGGCAGCGTTGCAGGACTTGCCGGCAGAAAATCTCCTGGTGTGCGACCTTGTTGGATCCAGCGAGGCCACCGCAGAACTGGTCAGTGTCTTTGAGCAGGCAGGTTTTTATAAATACAGAAACCTGCGGCGATTAGTACGGGTAAACAGCAGGTCAACACCATCCATCAGAGACAAGACCGTTGCTGTCGCTCGCGAGGATGAGGCGAATGCTGTTCATGCTATTTTGCAGCATGCATTTGACCGACATAGCGAGCAAATCCCCGCTTTTGATGAATTGCAGGCAGCAGCACGACAAGGGGAGATTTTTGTTGTTCGAAAGAACAATGACCTCGCCGGTTTTCTTTATTTTCAGCAACAAGGTGTGACGGCAAGTGTTCGCTACTGGTTTGTGGACGAAAGATACAGAAATGAAGGCATCGGTTCAAAATTGATGCATGCATTTTTTGATCACACTGCCACGGCCAAAAGAATTTTACTATGGGTTGTCGAGGACAATGAAAATGCAATTGCCAAATATGAACACTACGGCTTTGCCCCCGACAATCTGATTGATCAAGTCATGCGCAAGGATGCGGCCAAATGAAAAATCGGATTATTGAAATTCTCATTAATATCAGACCCGAATCTGACTTTACCCAATCGACCGATTTCATTTCAGATGGCTTGCTGGATTCGTTTGACATGATCATGCTGGTTTCAGCCCTTGATAAAACCTTTGGCATCTCCATTGATGGTGCAGATATCGTGCCAGAGAATTTTTCCCAAACGGAAGCCATTGAAGCCTTGCTGATCAGAAGCGGGGCCATTTAATGGACTTCAAATATCACGACAAGACCTGCTCAGGCCTGCTGCTCGTTCTTCCCGCGAACGAGCGGACTTTTGTCGATGACATGAAGCAGTTCAACTTCCCTGAGTCGCGCTCCATGAAACTCAAGGAAGTCATGGGCTATGATCGTCACCGTGTGGTGGATGACAATACTTGCGCATCTGATCTTGCCGTGTTTGGCCTTGAGCACCTGTTCAGCAATGGCCTGCTGGGCAAGGAAGATTTCGATGCCATGATCGTCGTGACCCAGTCGCCCGACTACCTCATGCCATCGACCAGCAGCGTTATTCAAGGCCGCCTGAAACTCAAGCAGGATCTTTTTTGTCTGGATATCTGCCAGGGATGCGCCGGATTCCTTGTCGGCTTGATGCAGGCCTTCATGATGCTGGAGCAAGACAGCATCCGCCGCGTCGTGCTGATAAATGTTGATGTTCTCAGCAGAAAAGTCTCTCCAAAGGACCGTAATAGCTACCCGCTTGTTGGCGATGCTGCCTCTATTACCCTCGTGGAGAGAGGGGGGCAACAAGATATTTTCGCCAATCTGAAAATGGATGGCACCGGCCGCGAGGCACTAATGATTCCTGCAGGTGGATTCAGGCTTCCGTCATCCAGTGAAACAGCAGCACTGGAAGATGTCGGCGACAACAATCTTCGTGCCAAAGATCATTTGCGGATGGATGGTAGTGCTGTTTTCAATTTTGTGCAGGTAGAAGTCCCCCCAATGATTGAATCGTTGCTGACTTCAGCCCAGGTGTCGCATGATGACATCGACTATTACGCATTCCACCAACCCAATCGCTTCATGCTGGAAAAATTGGCACACAAGATTGGCATCCCGTTTGATAAAATGCCAAGCAATATTGTGGAAAATTTTGGCAATAGCAGCGGCGTGACCATTCCTGCCGTACTGGCTCACAACCTCAAGAACGAACTGCTGAATGGTCAGCTTCGCCTTTGCCTGGCAGGCTTTGGTGTCGGGCTGACATGGGCCTCAATGTACATGCGCATGGGCAACCTTCGCTTCTGCGACACGATTGATTACCGATAAGAAAGATCAAGATGAACACACTTTATGCAAAATTGGCTGAAATTCTTGAAGTCGGCATTGAGGAAGTCAGCGCAGATGCCGTTCTGCGTGATTTCGAGCTGTGGGACTCGCTGACGGTGCTTAGCATTCTGGCCATGCTTGACCAGGATTACCATGTCAATATTCTGGCCACGGATCTGGTGCCCGTCATTACGGTCGGAGATCTGGCTGCGCTGGTGCAGAGTCGAGCCAAATAATGGCAAGGGGTGAAGGGGATTTCTGCCTTGTTACCGGGGCTTCATCCGGTATAGGGCGAGCCCTGGCAGTGCGCCTGTCAGAGGAACGCAGGCTCATTCTCCATGGCCGCAATGTCGCCCAGCTGGAAGAAACGCGGCAGCTTTGTCATGGTGACGACCATTTGATCTGGGCCCATGACCTCAGTCATGCAGATGATCTGGGCCAGAGCCTTGCCGATTTTCTGGCAGAAAACCAGATCGCGGCAGACAGCTTTGTTCACTGTGCAGGCATCGTGAAAATCTTGCCAGCCCGCAGCCTGACCCATGCTGCAGCCCAGGAAATAATGACAGTCAATTTCACGTCGGCCATGGAAATAACAGGTGTGCTGACCAGGAAAAAAGTCAATCAGGGAAAGCTCAGAAACATATTGTTTGTTTCCAGTATATGGAGCCAGTTCGGCGCAAGAGGCTACACGCTTTATTGTGCCAGCAAGGGCGCGCTGGATTCAGCGATGCGGGCGCTCGCCGTTGAATTGGCGCCTGCGGTCCGGGTCAATTCCATGGTACTGGGGGCGATTGAAACGCCACTGGCAAAAATGGCATTTTCCGACCCCCAAATCATGGCCAATCTGGCCCAGCAATATCCGCTAGGCAGCGGAAAGCCGGAAGACCCCGCCGCCGCCGCCGCCTTCCTGCTTTCCGATCAGGCTCGCTGGATCACAGGGCAGCAAATTGTAGTGGATGGCGGCCGCACTGCAAATATGTCTTTGAAGTAATTATTTTAATATGTTCTGGAATAAATGAATGAAAAGCCAAAGATTATTCAACAGTAATGGCTGCTGGCTAACCCGAGGCGACCTGCTGGAAGCGCTAAAAGCAGTCGGAGCCAATGACTGCAAGATTCTTTATATGCATTCCGCATTGTCATTCGGCACACCCAACCCGGAATTGAAACGTTCGGCGCTCCTGCAGGCACTGTATGAAACCCTGCAAGAACTTGGCGTCGAAACATTGTGCGTGCCCACGTTCACATTCAGCTTCTGCAATGGCGATGTCTATGATGTCGAGAAAACGCGCTCGCACATGGGCGCCCTCAACGAATACATTCGCCAGCGCCCAGAAGCCATTCGCTCCGTCGATCCCTTGATGTCGGTGGCGATGGTAGGACGCGATCGGGATCTGGTAGAAAATCTCGGCCACGACTCTGTCGGCAAGAACTCCACATTCGACAGATTGAGCAACAAGGATGGCGTCAAATTTCTTTTCCTTGGCGTAGATCTGGGCGACTGCTTCACCTATATGCACTATCTGGAATGGCTTGCACAGGTTCCATACCGCTACCAGCGGAATTTTAACGGCACCATTATCGAGAACGGCACATCTATCGAAGATACTTATTCGCTATTTGTACGTTATAACAATGTGACGGCTAACGAGGCAAGCTATACATACGGTCGAATGTTGACATCCAGGGGCTTGCAACGAACGGTGCCATTCGGCGACACCACGATTGGTTGTGTCAGCGAGCCGGATGCAAAGCAGCTTTACCTGGCGCTGCTGAAAGACAATCCGGATTATTTCATTCACGAATGTTTTTCGGAAATTGTTCCTGACCCGACATTTGTCCCCCGGAAGATGGTGGCACTCTGATCATGAAAATCGAGCTTATCGACATCGATTCAAAGGTTCTGGGCAGAAATGTCCTCTCCCTGCAGGACCTTGTCGTCGATGACAATTTTGCCGCAGAAGAAGCTGCTTACCAGGCTCAATTCCAGCCGATCTACGTTTCTTGCCGGGTGGGAATGGAGAATTTGCCGCTTATTCATTTACTGGAAAGAAACGGGTTCAATTTTGTCGAGTGCCAGATAAAATCCAGCATCAGATTCACGCGGCAGCATGACGTTTCTCGGTTTCCTTATCAATACCAGCGCGTCACAAGCGAGGAGATGTTGTCCTCTGTTCTGGATATTGCAGGCAAGACGATTACCCATGACCGGTACACAACGGACGTCAATATGGCCCCGGGTGTATCAGGCACCCGCTATCGCGAGTATGTACTGAAATCCTTCAACAGTGCCAGTGAAGAAGTCTGGCGCCTGTATGATCCGGTATCGGGCACCACGCTCGCCTTCAGGACCCACTGCCATACGGCCCCCGGTGAAGTACGCCTGCTACTTGGTGGCGTTCACCCTGATTACAAAACGCTTGGCCTTGGCGTCATCTCGTCTTACTACTGTTTCAATCAGATGCTGGCCGATGGTATCCGCCGTGCAACGACACATATCTCTGCCATCAATTACGCAGTGTTCAATCTGGAGATTGGAAAGTTAGGATTTCGGGTGCTGGAAACCTATGCAGTGATGAGGAAATTGTACCAGTAGTTTTTGATTGACAGATATCGCAACCCTAGCCAGATCAATGATGAGTGGTCATTAAAATGAATAATGCAAAAATTGAGTTTAACCGTCCTTACATGACAGGCAAGGAATTTGAGTATATCACTCAGGCCAAGCTCAACAATGCATTATCAGGGGATGGGCCGTTCACCAAGCGATGCCATCATTGGATCGAAGAGAATACGGGCTGCAAGAAAGCGCTATTGACCCACTCTTGCACGGCGGCACTGGAGATGGCAGCACTGCTGCTGGACATCTGCCCCGGAGATGAAGTCATCATGCCCTCTTACACCTTTGTGTCCACAGCCAATGCATTTGTGCTTCGGGGTGGCGTTCCCGTTTTTGTTGACATCCGGCCTGACACTCAAAATCTGGATGAAAATCTGATTGAAGATGCCATCACGCCAAAAACCCGGGCCATTGTTGTGGTTCATTATGCCGGGGTTGCTTGTGAGATGGACCGCATCATGGAAATTGCGCGTACTCACAATCTGAAAGTGGTGGAAGATGCCGCACAAGGATTGATGGCGACCTATAAAGGGAAAGCCCTGGGCAGCATCGGTGATTTTGGCGCATACAGCTTTCACGAAACGAAAAATGTCATTTCAGGAGAAGGTGGCGCTTTACTGCTAAATGATAGCGCCACGGTCCTTCGCGCGGAAACCATCCGTGAAAAAGGAACGGATCGCAGTCAATTTTTCAGAGGTGAGGTAGACAAATATACCTGGCAGGAAGTCGGCTCCTCCTTCCTGCCTGGTGAGCTTGTTGCCGCTTTTCTGCTGGCACAACTTGAAGAAGCCCATGCCATCACGGATCATCGGCTTGCCATCTGGGATCGTTACCATGCCGCATTTGAGCACCTTGAATCAAAGGGCAGACTGCGCAGACCTTGCATCCCGGAATCTTGCCAGCACAACGCCCACATGTATTACATATTGCTTGCCCCTGAAATCGACCGGCAGGGCGTTATCGCACAGTTAAAGCAGCACAGCATTCACTCGGTTTTCCATTATGTTCCCTTGCACAATTCGCCGGCAGGCAAGCGCTACGGCAAGGTTCATGGAACGCTGGCCGTTACTGACAGCAATTCGGAATGCCTTCTGCGATTGCCTCTGTGGGTGGGGCTCAGTGAAGCACAGCAAGAGGTTATTGTGGACGTATTGACTAGCGCGATAAGCTGATCAATTCAGAAAATTACGCGCAATCATTTCAGTCAGGAAAATAATGAGCACCTTCAAGAACGATATTGAGTACATGTTGTCCCTTGCTCACAGGGACAATATTGACGCGATCAAGTCTTTATTTTTTACCATCATATCCAGCCCCAATGAGTTTTCACTGGATGAAATGGCAAAAATATATTACACAACTTATCGCATATGGTTTTCTCTGAGTCAGGAAAACAGCTTTGATGATCAAAAAATATTGATGTACAAAGCTTATGAAACACTATTTATCCGGAGTGAACGGCTAGCCTGCAGCGATGCGCCGCCTCCATGCAGGGCTGCAGAAAAGAATACGGCTGATATTGTTGTACTCACGGGCCAGTTCCTTGACTCCCAGCATGCCCCGACCATTGCGGCATTGACTCACTGCATCTATCTGAAAAAACTCGGCTTCAACCCCATCATTATAAATTGCGACACTTATTGCATCCCCGACCCTTTTTTCTCCGGGCTTTTTTACGCCACTAATATCCCGCAATTTTCAAATGCCGGGATTGATATAAACCTGCACACCGGAATGGGCTTCACACTGCAGGAAAATGGCAGTCAGACAAGCCAGGTCATATTTGAAGATAACCAGTTCGAATTCTACCAACTGGC
Source organism: Microvirgula aerodenitrificans DSM 15089 (assembly GCF_000620105.1). Lineage (NCBI taxonomy): Bacteria > Pseudomonadati > Pseudomonadota > Betaproteobacteria > Neisseriales > Aquaspirillaceae > Microvirgula > Microvirgula aerodenitrificans. Next base: position 40,204 of record NZ_JHVK01000002.1, read on the forward strand.
AGGAAGTCTGGAAGAGAAAATCAGCAACTTCAACGGAATTTTCCAGGACATAATCGCTCAGAATGTTGATATCATTTCTGTTGGTGATGCCAATATATTCGCCGACCTGCTGGCAAGAACCAACAAATGCATTGTTTATCACACCTCAGTAGAAACACCTGTTGCCTCTGTCCGTGCCCCGGCCATTTTCCCCAAAAAACTGAACAACAATGAGCACGCACTGCTGGAGAAGCTTGGTGTAACAGACAATGTCATCGAAGTTGAAATTCCTCTATTTCATCACATGAAGAATGCCAACCGCAGCAATAATCTTGACATGCGGGAAGACGAAATTGTTTTTGCCATTGTTGGACGGCGTTTGGCGCGAGAGGTCAACAAAAACTTCATCCTGCTGATGCGGAAGATAAAAAACACCATCAGCAATGCCCGTTTTGTTTTTGCGGGCGAAGCACTGGATGAGAATATATTGAACTATGCTGACGAGCATGCCCTGCTCGACTGCATGACACAGATCGGCTTTGTACCAGACACCGCAGAGATGTACCGCTCGGCTCACTTTTATGTCAATCCTTCGCGGCGAGGTGGCGGCTCGTCTGCGTTTGAAGCGCTCTATCAGGGCGTCCCTGTCATTACCTACTGCTATGGGGACGTCCACAGCATTGTTGGCTCTGATTTTTCATTTGAAAGCGATGAAGATATCCTGGCCTATCTGAGTACCTGCATCAATGACCAAGGGTTTTACCTGCAACAAAAGAAACTGGCCAAAAAAATAGCGGCAGAAAAAGATGGCAGCAATGACGCGTACAGAAAATTCCTCACCGAGATTGGAATTCCTTCTTTGGCCTGATCCAGTCCTTGTCTGCCGCACAAGAAAAACCCCGGTCAGCAACTGCTGACCGGGGTTTTTCATTGACTGCAGATTACTGGTATTCGCTCATCGGCGGGCAGCTGCACACCAGGTTGCGGTCACCATACACATCGTCGATACGGTTCACGAACGGCCAGAACTTGTTCTCTGCCACATACGGCAGCGGGAACAGGCCCTGTTCGCGCGGGTACGGGCGCGTCCATTCGCCGGTCACGTCGGCAATGCTGTGCGGCGCATGCTTCAGCGGATTGTCGTCACGCGGCCATTCGCCATCGCCGACCTTGCGGATTTCCTCGCGGATCGCCAGCAGCGCGTCGATAAAGCGTTCCAGCTCGGCGCGCGATTCGCTTTCGGTCGGCTCGATCATGATGGTGCCGGCCACCGGGAAGCTCATGGTCGGCGCGTGGAAACCGTAGTCCATCAGCCGCTTGGCGACGTCGACTTCGGTGATGCCGGTTTCCGCCTTCAGCGGACGCAGGTCGACGATGCACTCGTGGGCGACACGGCCGTTCGCATCGCGGTACAGGATCGGGTAGGCCCCTTCCAGCCGCTTGGCGACATAGTTCGCGCTCAGCAGGGCAACCTGGGTGGCGCGACGCAGGCCGGCGCCCCCCATCATGCGGATGTACATCCAGCTGATCGGCAGGATCGAGGCGCTGCCGAACGGCGCGGCCGACACGGCACTCTGGCCTTCCGAGCCATTGGCGATCGGCGTCACCGCATGGTTCGGCGCGAACGGCGCCAGATGCGCCTTCATGCCGATCGGGCCCACGCCCGGGCCGCCGCCGCCGTGCGGGATGCAGAAGGTCTTGTGCAGGTTCATGTGCGACACGTCGGCGCCGATATCGGCCGGACGCACCAGACCGACCAGGGCATTCAGGTTGGCACCGTCGAAATAGACCTGACCGCCGTGCGCATGCACGGTGTCGATAATGTCGCGGATCGCCGCCTCGAACACGCCGTGAGTCGACGGGTAGGTCAGCATCAGGCAGGCCAGCGTGTCGCGGTACTGCTCGGCCTTGGCCTTCAGATCGGCAACGTCGATATTGCCGTTGTCGTCGCAGGCGACCGGTACCACTTCCATGCCCATCATCTGCGCGCTGGCCGGGTTGGTGCCGTGGGCCGAGGTCGGGATCAGGCAGATCCTGCGCGCCTGTTGACCCTTGCTGTCCAGATAGCGGCGGATGCACAGCAGACCGGCATATTCACCCTGGGCACCGGAGTTCGGCTGCAGGCTGATGGCGTCGAAACCGGTTATGGCCTTCAGCTGTTCGGACAGGCCGTCGACCAGCTCCAGATAGCCCTGAACCTGTTCGCGCGGGGCGAACGGGTGCACGCCACCGAAGGCCGGCCAGGTGATCGGCGTCATTTCGCTGGCGGCGTTCAGCTTCATGGTGCAGCTGCCGAGCGGGATCATGGCGTGATCGAGTGCCAGGTCGCGGTTCTGCAGTTTCTTCAGGTAACGCATCATTTCGGTTTCGCTGTGATGCGAATTGAAGACCGGATGCGTCAGATAGGCCGACTCGCGCTTCAGCGCGGCCGGGAACTGGTCGGCGACGCGGGCGTCCAGTGCGGCCACATCGACCGTCTTGCCGGTAATGAAGCGCACCAGTTCGACCACATCGGCGCCGGTGGCGACTTCGTGGAAGGCGACGGCAACGGTGCCGGCATCGACACGGCGCAGGTTGTAACCGGCGGCACGCGCGGTGGCGAGCACCGATTCGGTGGCGGCGCCGGTCTGCACGCGCACGGTGTCGAAGAAGGTCTGGCTGGCGACATGGCCGCCGCTGGCGCGCACGCCATCGGCGAACAGGCAGGCCAGGCGGTGCACGCGCGCGGCGATGCGCTTGATGCCGGCCGGGCCGTGATAGGTGGCGAAGAAGCCGGCCATATTGGCCAGCAGCACCTGCGAGGTGCAGATGTTCGAATTGGCTTTCTCGCGACGGATATGCTGTTCGCGGGTCTGCAGTGCCATGCGCAGGGCGCGCTTGCCCTTGGCGTCGATCGACACGCCGATCAGGCGCCCCGGGGTCGAACGCTTGTGTGCGTCGCGGCTGGCGAAATAGGCAGCATGCGGGCCGCCAAAACCCATCGGAATGCCGAAGCGCTGGGTGGTGCCGACGGCGATGTCGGCCCCCATTTCGCCCGGCGACTTCAGCAGCGCCAGCGCCAGAATGTCGGCCGCCACGGTGACGATGGCGCCCTTCTGCTGCGCCGCCGCGATATAGGCGCTCAGGTCGCTGACTTCACCGTCAGCGCCCGGGTACTGGAACAGCGCGCCGAACAGCTCATGATTGACCGCTTCTTCCGGATGACCGCTGACCAGCTCGAAGCCGAATTCGGCCGCACGCGTCTTCAGCACATCGAAGGTCTGCGGCAGCACCTGGCTGTCGACAAAGAACACCTGCCCGCGTGCCTTCGACACCCGGCGCGCCATCGCCATCGCTTCGGCGGCGGCCGTGGCTTCGTCGAGCAGCGAGGCATTGGCCAGTTCCAGCCCGGTCATGTCGATGACCATCTGCTGGAAGTTCAGCAGCGCTTCCAGCCGGCCCTGGGCGATTTCGGCCTGGTACGGCGTATAGGCGGTGTACCAGCCGGGGTTTTCCGTCACATTGCGCAGAATCACGTTCGGCGTCAGCGTCGGGTGGTAGCCGAGCCCGATAAAGGACCTGGCCAGGACATTCTTGCCGGCGATGCCGGCCAGCTCGGCGAGGGCGACATGCTCGGGGATGGCGCCGGGCAGCGGCAGCGGATCGGCGCGCAGGATGTCGGCCGGCACGGTCTGGGTAGTCAGCTGGTCCAGCGAATCGAGGCCGAGGACGGCGAGCATGGCGCTCACGTCAGCATCGCTCGGGCCGATATGCCGCGCGACAAAGGCGTCGGTGTGTTCGAGTTGTTGCAGCGTAGTCATGGCGGAAACAGTACGTTCGTGGTCGGGGCAATCGTGCGGGCAACGTGCAACGGGCCGTGCAACAGCACGGCCCGCCAGGCGTTTTAGCCCACTTCCTTCGCGTAAGCGTCGGCGTCGAGCAGCGCGTCGACGTCGGCGGCATTGGCCGGCTTCATCTTGAAGAACCAGCCTTCGCCATACGGGTCGGTGTTGGCGGTGTCCGGCGCGCTTTCCAGCGCGGCGTTCACTTCGATCACTTCACCGGCCAGCGGGCTGTACACATCGCTGGCGGCCTTGACCGACTCGACCACGCCGGCGCCGGCGCCATCGGCCAGCACGCTGCCGACGGCCGGCAGCTCAACGTAGACGATGTCGCCCAGCAGTTCCTGTGCGTGATGGGTGATGCCGATGGTCACGGTGCCGTCGGCTTCGCGACGGATCCACTCGTGACTGGCAACGTACTTCAGATCGGCGGGGATGTGGCTCATGGATAACTCCGTTAGATTCGATTTTCGACCGGCGGGTACTGCCCGCCCGCCATACTGACAAAAAAGGGGGCGCCGTGACAGCAGTCACGGCAGAGACAGCAAAACGGCGCCGTCACCGGCACCGTTTCCGTTTATTCGCAGACTTTCTTGCCGTTGCGGACGAACGGCATTTTCACCACCCGGGCCGGCACGCGCTGGCCACGGATATCGACCGCCACCGTGGCACCGGTCGCGGCCGGCACGCGGGCAATCGCAATCGACTGCTTCAGCGTCGGCGAGAAGGTCCCGCTGGTGATCACGCCCTCGCCGAGGCCGTCGACCAGCACGGTCATGCCTTCGCGCAGCACGCCACGGCCCTCGAGCATCAGGCCGACCTGCTTCAGCTTCGGGCCGGCGGCCTTCAGCGCCTCGACCGGCTTGCGGCCGACAAAGTCGCGCGCCGGGTCTTTCAGGTCCAGCGTCCAGCCCATGCCGGCTTCGAGCGGACTGACGTTGTCGTCCATGTCGTGGCCATACAGGTTCATGCCGGCTTCGAGACGCAGGGTGTCGCGAGCGCCAAGACCGGTCGGCTGCACGCCGGCTGCCAGCAGATCGCGCCACAGGCCGGCGGCTTCGGCCGCCGGCAGGATGATTTCCAGTCCGTCTTCGCCGGTATAACCGGTACGGGCGATAAACCAGCCATCCGCGCCATTGTTGAACGGCAGGCCCTGGAACACGCTCAGCGCGCGGACCCGCTCGGCCATGGCCGGCTGAGCGGCACAGAAGCGGTCGATGGCGGTCGGGCCCTGGACGGCGAGCATCGCCAGGTCCGGGCGTTCGGTCAACGTGGCGGCATAGCCTTCGATCTGGCGGCGCATCCACGCCAGATCCTTGTCGTGGGTGCCGGCGTTGACGACCACGCGGTAGCCCCAGTCGGTCAGATAGACGATCAGGTCGTCAATCACACCGCCGGCTTCGTTCAGCATGCCGGCGTACAGCGCCTTGCCGACCGGCGCGAGTTTGTCGATGTCGTTGGCGATCAGGTGACGCAGGTAGTCGCGCGCGCCCTCTCCGGTCAGGTCAACCACGGTCATGTGCGATACGTCGAACATGCCGGCATCCTGGCGGACGATCTCGTGCTCCTTGAGCTGCGAGCCGTAATGGATGGGCATGTCCCAGCCGGCGAACGGAACCATTTTGGCGCCGGCTTCGATATGCAGGGCGTGGAACGGGGTGGTGAGGAGCGATGCGGTCATGTCGGGCCAATATCAAAGGGGCAATGGACGATTGACACCCCTCTGTCCCGGCACCTGAGATTTTCCGGCGGGGCGAACCGTTTTCAGGTCCGGCGTCCCGTCGTTAGCCCCTTCGGTGTGCGCCGTGCTGGCGGCGCCGCTCTCCAGAGTGATTGGCACAATGCAGCCGTGCCGTGCATGCAGTCCATTTGCCTGAGCGATTGTGCGGGTGCGCTTGCGCCTTCGGCGGTGGTCGTGTTTCCACGCCACACTCTCCTGCATGCCCGCGCATTATCGGGCCGGTCCGGTCGCGATGCAACCGTCTCAGTGCGCGGCGGCGATCTGCTCGAAAAAGTGCTGCATGGCGGCCTGCTGCTGCGCGTATTGCCACGGTCCGAGCTGGCTGGCCAGCGCCAGCGCCCGGGCCTCGGACCCGGCCTGATCGGCAACCGAATCACGTATTGCCTCGGCCCAGCGTGTGCTGTCGGCAGCCGGCAGGATGCGCTGCTGCCATTCAGGGGTAGCCGGCAGCAGCTCGGACGCGCCGACATGGTCGCCAAGCAGCACCGGCGTACCGCAGGCCATCGCCTCCAGCGCCACCAGACCGAACTCCTCGATATGGGCCGGCAGCACGAACAGGTCCAGCGCCGGATACAGCATGGCCACATTGTCCATGACCGGCGAGTGGATGACCCGGTTGCCGATGCCGAGCCGCTCCGCCTGCTGGCGGTAGCTGTCGAAGCGGTCCTTGCCGACCACCAGGAAGCGCCAGTCCCGGTCCGGCGCCAGCGCCACCAGTTTCGCCGCTGCGTCGATAAAGCCGGCAACATTGCGCTTGCTGAAGTCACCGGACGTCACCAGCCCGACCAGAGTGGCCGACGGATCGACGCCGACTGCCGCACGCCCGGCCAGACGCCGGGCCGCGCGATCATCGGTGTTGAACTGCCCCGCGTCATAACCGGGGTGGAATACCCGGACCTTGTCGGCGGGGATGCCGTAGCGACGGATGACCTCGTCGCCCATCATCCGCGAATTGACGCCGATAACGTCGAACGCCTGCGCCGACAGGATGCGGTCGTGCAGCAGCGCAACCTCGTGCCCGGCCGGCAGCGGCTTGCCGTGAATCTTCTGCGAGGCCAGATGCACGCAGTTGTGCAGGAACAGTACGTTCGGGGTTTCGGCATCGCCATGACTGATCAGCAGGTCGGGGTGATGACGGCGGCACCATGCCTGCACGCGCCGATTGAACCACTGGCGGCGAAAGGCACCGCGCAGCGGCCAGCGCCAGAGGCGAACCAGTTCGCAATCGCGCTCGGCCACCAGCGCCTCGTTGGCGCGTTCGGCCAGCAGGGTCACCCGGTAGCCCGCCTGTCGCAGCAGCGCCGCCTGTGAAAAGGCAACCCGGCTGGCGCCGGTGTTCTTCTCCAGCTGGCGAATGGCGATGACGGCGTGTCTGGCGGACATGGTGTGACCCGGTAAAGAGTGGAATGCGGCGGTGATTCTAGCACCCGGGAAACAAAAACCGCGCCAGCAGGCGCGGTAAAGAGGTCAGCCAGGATAGGCCGGAAGGTACTTAGTAATACTCGATGCCGTCGATCTCGGTCGTCACGATGGTGCCGGCCTGACCCTCGACGATCTTCTCGATGTCCTCAAGCGCACCGATAACCGCGCGCTTGCCGGTCATCGTGGCGAACTCGGCGGCGGCTTCGACCTTCGGCCCCATCGAGCCGGCCGCAAAGCCGAGCTTGATCAGCGCGTCCGGGTTCGCACGCTTGATCGCCTTCTGGTCCGGCTTGCCCCAGTTGATGAACACGGCCTTCACGTCGGTTGCGACCACAAAGTAATCGGCCTCGACTTCACGCGCCAGCAGCGACGATGCCAGGTCCTTGTCGATCACCGCTTCGACGCCTTCCAGTTTCTTGCCGCCTTCGTCGTACATGGTCGGAATGCCGCCACCACCGGCCGCGATCACCACCACACCCTTTTCAATCAGCCACTTGATCGGGCGCATTTCGAAAATGCGCTTCGGTTTCGGGCTCGGCACCACGCGACGGAAGTATTCGCCATCGGCCTTGACCGTCCAGCCATTCGCGGCGGCGACCTTGTCCGCTTCTTCCTTCGAGTACACCGGGCCGACGAACTTGGTCGGGTTGGCGAAGGCCGGGTCTTTCGGATCGACCTCGGTCATGGTCAGGATGGTGGCCAGCGGCACTTCGAACGGCAGTTCGTTGCCCAGCTCCTGTTCCATCATGTAGCCGATCATGCCTTCGGTCTGGGCACCGAGCACATCGAGCGGATACGGCGTGACCTTGTCGTCGACGTGACGGGCATAGGCCTCGTTCTGCAGCCCGAGCAGGCCGACCTGCGGCCCGTTGCCGTGGGCCAGGACGAGCTCGTGGTGCTTGGCGACCTGCGCCAGTTGCTTGGCGGCGACTCTGACGTTCTTCCGCTGGTTGTCGGCGGTCATTACCTCACCGCGGCGTTGCAGGGCGTTACCGCCCAGTGCGACCACAACTCTGCTCATGTCCAACTCCTTTGTCGAAGGGCAACGATGCCCACCTGTCCGTCACCGCACCGGCTGGTGCGGGAAAGGCTTGCGGAAACCGGCCCGTCGGCGGTTGTCTGCCATACCCTGAACGCATTCTAGGGGGCGCCGGCCGACTCCCGGCAGGCCGGCCGCGACAATCGCTTGTCCCGGCGCGACACTGGCCGGATCACCGGCGTTCTGCCCCCTCCCGACCGTTTCCGGTCAGGCGCCGAGCGTGGCCACCATGATGGCCTTGATGGTGTGCATGCGGTTCTCGGCCTGCTCGAACGCAATGCACGCCGGGCTTTCGAACACGTCATCGGTCACTTCAATGCCCTTGGCGAACTCCGGGTACTGCTGCTCGATCTGCTTGCCAACCTTGGTCTCGGTGTTGTGGAAGGCCGGCAGGCAGTGCATGAATTTTGTCTGCGGATTGCCGGTCGCTTCCAGCAGTGCCTTGTTGACTTGGAACGGCTTCAGGATCGAGATGCGCTCGCCCCATTTTTCGATCGGCTCGCCCATCGACACCCAGACGTCGGTGTGGATAAAGTCAACGCCCTTGACCGCGGCTTTCGGGTCATCGGTCACCAGCAGGCGCGCGCCGGTTTCCTTGGCGATTTCCCTGGCCCTGACCACCAGTTTTTCGTCCGGCTGCAGATCCTTCGGGCCACCGATGCGCACGTCCATGCCCAGCAGGCAACCGATGATCATCAGCGAATGGCCCATATTGTTGCGGGCATCGCCGACATAGGCGTAAGCGATCTGCGACAGCGGCTTGTCGCTGTGCTCGGTCATGGTCAGCACGTCGGCCAGCATCTGGGTCGGGTGCCATTCGTCGGTCAGGCCGTTGTAGACCGGCACGCCGGCATAGTCGGCCAGTTCCTGCACCAGTTCCTGGCTGAAGCCGCGGTACTCGATGGCATCGAACATGCGCCCCAGCACGCGGGCGGTGTCCTTCATCGACTCCTTGTGGCCGATCTGCGAACCGCTCGGTTCGAGATAGGTCACATTGGCGCCCTGGTCATGGGCCGCCACTTCGAACGCGCAGCGGGTGCGGGTCGAGGTCTTTTCAAAGATCAGCGCGATGTTCTTGCCCTTCATGCGCGGCTGCTCGGTGCCGTTGTACTTGGCGCGCTTCAGGTCGCGGGCCAGGTCGAGCAGATAGCGAATTTCACGCGGGGTGAAATCGAGTTCCTTGAGGAAGTGGCGATTGCGCAGATTGAAAGCCATGTTGTTTCTCCAGAATGAGCGGATGGGCGGGATATGCCGCGATGCCGCGGGCAGCGGCAATCGCGGCAGGAGTGCCGGAAATCAGAAGTTGACCGGATCGCGCACGATCGGGCACGTCATGCAGTGGCCACCACCACGGCCGCGGCCGAGCTCGGATGCCGGGATCTCGATCACCTCGACACCGGCGTCGCGCATCAGCCGGTTGGTATAGGTGTTGCGATCGTAGGCAACCACCACGCCGCGATCCAGTGCCACGACGTTATTGCCGTCGTCCCACTGTTCGCGCTCGCGCTGGAACGCGTCGCCGCCGGTCGCCAGCGTCTTCAGCTTGCCGATGCCGAGCGCACTGGCCACCACGTCAAGGAAGGATTTGCCCTCGTGACGTTCGAAACGGATCTCGCCCGGCTTGTCGCCGGCGTACATGCTGGTGCAGACGATTTCGTCGACCACGTCCGGGAACACCGACACGAAATCGTAGTCGAGGAAGCTGAACACGGTATCGAGGTGCATGGCACCGCGGCTCTTGGCCATCTGGCAGGCGATGACGCGAGTCGGGCCGCCGGGTTGCCCCAGTGCATTCTTCGCCACCTGCACCACGGCCTGCGGGCTGGTGCGCTCGCCCATGCCGATCAGGGCGACCCCGTTGCCGATCGGCATCACGTCGCCGCCTTCCAGCGTCGCCGCGCCATGATCCTTGTCGCTGTCGCCCCACCAGACGCGGACCTTGCCGGCGAAGAACGGATGGAACTGGTAGATCGCCTGCATCAGCAGGGTTTCCTGACGGCGGGCCGGCCAGTACATCGGGTTCAGCGTCACGCCTTCGTAGATCCAGCAGCTCGGGTCACGCTGGAACAGGCTGTTCGGCACCGGCGGGAACACAAAGTCGGACTGGTCGAGATAACCGCCGAACAGCCCCTTCGGGTCGAACGGCAATTCGGAACGGGCAATGCCGCCGACCAGGTGTTCGGCCAGTTGCTGGGCCGGCATCTCGTCCAGCCAGCGACGCAGATCGCCGAGCATGCCGACGCCGACATAGTCCGGCTTGATCTTGTGGTCGAGAATCCACCCGCGAGCGGCCCGGTCCTCGAGCAGCTTGGTCAGCAGATCGTGAACCTCCAGCACCTCGATGCCGCGCGACTCCATCTGGCTGACGAAGTAGGCATGGTCCTTCTGGGCGCGCTCGACCCAGATCACATCGTCGAACAGCAGGCTGTCGCAGTTGCCCGGGGTCAGTCGCTTGTGGGCCAGGCCGGGACGGCACACCATCACCGTTCGCAGCTTGCCGCATTCGGAATGAACGCCAAACTGGGACATGGAGAACTCCTTCTCTGAGTGCTTTTCAGCGGGGACAAAAAATAGCGCCGGGGCGGGGACCGCCGACAGCGCTATCTGGTGGACTCATCTCGTTGCCGCACGACGCAGCCAGCCGCCGTGACGCCGTGACACGACGCGGAACGGACGGGGGTGGCGGGCATGTTCCCGCCGGGGCTGGACGTTCTGAATTCTGCTCTCATCACGCCACGGTATAGAACACCCGCCCCGCTCCGTAAAGGGCCATCCATCGCGCGAGCCCCCCGGCAGCAGGACGCAAAACACCCCGGAAAGTTACTTCCCGGGGTGTTTTGTTGACGGCCCTCCCCTTCGCCACGAAGCACGGACGAGCGAAGCGAGGTTTCCCCGCGGCGGCGGGGACGGAAGGGGCAGGATTCAAACAGGCAGACTGCCGTGCTCACGACCGATCCTGTCAGTCGGGCGTGCACCGACGCCACGCTGACCGCCGGTGCCCACCTTTGCAAGCACTCCCCTTCGCCACGAAGCACGGACGAGCGCAGCGAGGTTTCCCCGCGGCGGCGGGGACGGAAGGGGCAGGATTCAAACAGGCAGACTGCCGTGCTCACGACCGATCCTGTCAGTCGGGCGTGCACCGACGCCACGCTGGCCACCGGTGCCCACCTTTGCAAGCAGTCGACAAAACACCCCAGAAGGATGCCTTCCGGGGTGTTTTGCGCAACCCGCCGCAGGGCGGGTGGCAGACCTTACAGCGACAGTGCGCCGGTGCCCAGTTCGTATGCGGCGTAGGCGCCGAGCACGAGAACAATGGCAGCCAGGATGCCTTCCAGCGACGTGAACGGACGTTCCTTCTGTTCACGTCGGGCCCAGAGGTAGAACGGCAGGCCAACCGCGTACAGGATCATCGACAGGAACAGGTACTTCGGACCTGCTGCGTACACCAGCCAGACACCGTAGACGGTAGCGACCAGGCCGATGACGATGTCTTTCAGACGCTTGGAGTCACCCGCCTCATAGCCATCGGACTTCAGCACGATGATCAGTGCATACAGCGCGCACAGGAAGTACGGGATCAGGATCATCGACGTTGCCAGCGACAGCAGCGCCAGATAGCCCGCCGAGTTGAACAGCGTGATGATCAGGAACACCTGGATGCAACCGTTGGTCAGCCACAGGGCATTGGCCGGCGAACCGTTCTTGTTCAGACGACCGAAGGTAGCCGGCATGGTGCCGTCCTTGCCCGCCAGGTAAGCCGCTTCACCTGCCAGCAGCGTCCAGGCCAGCAGCGCGCCACCCACCGAGATCACCAGGCCGATGTTGATCAGCGCAGCACCCCAGTCACCCACGGCAGCCTTCAGCACGCCAGCGGTAGACGGGTTCTTCAGTGCAGCCAGTTCCGGTTGCGTCAGCACGCCCATCGACAGCACCGACACGGCGACCAGCAGTACCATCACCAGCAGGAAACCGATCACGGTTGCCTTGCCGACGTCGGCCATCTTCTCGGCACGGCCGGAGAACATCGACGCGCCTTCGATACCGATGAACACCCACACCGTCACCAGCATGGTGCTCTTGACCTGGTCAACCACGCTGCCCAGCGTCGGCGAGCCCCAGAAACCCAGGTTGAAGGTTTCGACGTTGAACGCGAAGATCACGATGCCGATGAACAGTGCCAGCGGGACCAGCTTGGCCACGGTGGTCACGGTGTTGATGAACGCCGCGCCATGCACGCCACGGCAGACCATGAAGTGCAGTGCCCACAGCAGGATCGATGCGCAGACCACGGCCGGCATGGTGTTGCCGTCACCGAAGAAGCCCAGTGCATCGAACGCGCCCAGCGCCGAGAAGAACACGACGAAGTACGACACGTTGCCGATCCACGCCGAAATCCAGTAGCCCCAGGCCGAGTTGAAGCCGACGTACGGACCGAAACCGGCACGTGCGTACCCGTACACGCCGCCTTCGATTTCCGGCTTGCGGAAGGCCAGCGTCTGGAACACGAACGCCAGGGTCAGCATACCGAAGAAGGTAATGACCCAACCGATAATGATGGCGCCGGCACCTGCACCCGCTGCCATATTCTGCGGCAGCGAGAAGATCCCGCCGCCGATCATGGAGCCGACGACCAGCGCAGTCAGTGCGCCGAGCTTCAGCTTTTGCGAACCAGCTTGAGTCCCGTCAGACATTTTGACTCTCCGTAGGTTAGTTAATTAAGGAATTCTTATTCTTGTTTATCGCAAAACGACAGCCCCTTGTCCAAACCTGCCAGCTGTCGCCTTTGATTCAGATCAAGCAGAAAATCCACAATGAATGTTCCATGCCGCAGGGACTACGTTTTGGGTGAACGGAACGCGAAACCTACCGCGAACCCCGCCTGGCAAATCACGCTGATGCCATTACGGGTTAGCCCACCCTTACGCGTATTGCAACGATAAATGTTCGTATCGTTGTCCTAAAAAAGGCGCCAAAAGCGCCTTTTCCAGGAGTCAAACGATCAATACCACTCGATGCCGCTGGCTTCGGTGCTGATGATGGTGCCGGCTTCGCCTTCGACGATCTTGGCAATATCACCCAGCGCGCCGATCACGGCACGCTTGCCGCTCTTGCGGGCAAACTCGCAGGCTGCTTCGACCTTCGGGCCCATCGAACCGGCTGCGAAGCCGAGTTTTTCGATTTCGTCCGGGTGAGCGCGCTTGATCGCCTTCTGATCCGGCTTGCCCCAGTTGACGAACACGGTCGACACGTCGGTGGCGATGACGAAGTAGTCAGCATCAACTTCGCTGGCCAGCAGCGACGAGGCCAGGTCCTTGTCGATCACGGCTTCGACGCCAACCAGCTTGCCGTCTTCATACATGGTCGGGATGCCACCGCCGCCAGCGGCGATCACAACGGCACCCTTTTCGATCAGCCACTTGATCGGGCGCATTTCGAAAATGCGCTTCGGCTTCGGGCTCGGCACCACGCGGCGGAAGTATTCGCCGTCAGCCTTGACCGTCCAGCCGTTTGCAGCGGCCAGGGTTTCGGCTTCTTCCTTGGTGTACACCGGGCCGACGAACTTGACCGGGTTGGCGAACGCCGGATCCTTCGGATCGACTTCGGTCATGGTCAGAACAGTGGCCAGCGGCACTTCGAACGGCAGCACGTTGCCGAGCTCCTGTTCGATCATGTAGCCGATCATGCCTTCGGTCTGCGCGCCGAGCACGTCGAGCGGGTACGGGGTCACGGCAGCATTGACGTGACGGGCGTAGGCATCGTTCTGCAGGCCGAGCAGGCCGACTTGCGGGCCGTTGCCGTGGCACATGACCAGGTTGTGACCCTTCTTGGTCACTTCCGACAGTTGCGCGGCAGCGATTTTGACGTTGTTACGTTGGTTTTCGGCGGTCATTGCTTCACCGCGACGTTGCAGGGCGTTACCACCCAGGGCGACTACAACACGCATGATCTATTTCCTTCAAGCGGCAGGAATTCGGAAACAAAAGGGGCCGGTCGGTCTTCACAGCCGACCGGCCCCTGAGAGGGGACGCGACGTAACACGTCGCGACGGGCTACTCTTCGAGGCGCAATGCGGCTATCAGGCCAGCGTTGCCACCATGATTGCCTTGATGGTGTGCATGCGGTTTTCCGCTTGCTCGAAGGCCACGTTTGCCGGGCTTTCGAACACTTCTTCCGTCACTTCGATACCGTTGGTGAATTGCGGATACTGTTCCGAAATTTCCTTGCCAACCTTGGTTTCGCTGTTGTGGAAGGCCGGCAGGCAGTGCATGAACTTCACGCTCGGGTTCTTCGCGGCAGCCAGCAGCGCCTTGTTCACCTGGAACGGCGACAGCAGCTTGATGCGTTCTTCCCAGACTTCCTTCGGTTCGCCCATCGACACCCAGACGTCGGTGTGGATGAAGTCGGCGCCGTCAACGGCAACCTTCGGGTCGTCGGTCAGGGTCAGACGAGCGCCGGTTTCGGCAGCGATCTTCTGGCATTCTGCGACCAGCCATTCTTCCGGCCACAGGTTCTTCGGGCCGCCGATACGGACGTCCATGCCCAGTTTGCAACCCACAACCATCAGCGAGTTGCCCATGTTGTTGCGTGCGTCACCCACGTAGGCGTAGGCGATTTGCGACAGCGGCTTGTCGCTGTGTTCGGTCATGGTCAGCACGTCGGCCAGCATCTGGGTCGGGTGCCATTCGTCGGTCAGGCCGTTGTAGACCGGCACGCCGGCGTAGTCAGCCAGTTCCTGAACGATGTCTTGCTTGAAGCCACGGTATTCGATCGCGTCATACATGCGACCCAGCACGCGGGCGGTGTCCTTCATCGATTCCTTGTGACCGATTTGCGAACCCGACGGCCCGAGGTAGGTCACGTTGGCGCCTTGATCGTGCGCAGCCACTTCGAACGCGCAACGGGTACGGGTCGAGGTCTTTTCGAAGATCAGGGCGATATTCTTGCCGGTCAGGCGTTGCTGTTCGGTGCCGTTGTACTTGGCACGCTTCAGGTCGCGGGACAGGTCGAGCAGGTAGCGGATTTCACGCGGGGTGAAGTCGAGGAGCTTCAGATAGTGACGGTTCTTCAGGTTGAAGGCCATGATGTGTTGTCCTTGGTCGTACTTTGCGTAACTTCAGGATGTCCCGGCCAGCTGCTGCCAGCCGGGATGTTCTTTCAATGCGTCAGGTCGATTACAGCTTGACTTCGTCGCGAACGATCGGGCAAGTCATGCAGTGACCACCCCCACGGCCGCGGCCGAGTTCGGATGCCGGGACTTCGATCACTTCCACACCACGGTCACGCATCAGCTTGTTGGTGTAGGTGTTGCGGTCATAGGCAACCACGACACGACGGTCCAGAGCCACGACGTTATTGCCGTCGTCCCACTGTTCGCGTTCACGCTGGAATGCGTCGCCGCCGGTCTTCAGCAGTTCGATGCTCGGCAGGTTCAGTGCCTGGCGCACGACTTCGCTGATATGCACGCCGTCGTGACGTTCGAAGCGGATTTCGCCTTCCTTGTCACCGGCGTACATGCTGGTGCAGACGATTTCGTCGACCACGTCCGGGAACACCGACAGCAGATCGATGTCGAGGAAGCTGAACACGGTATCCAGGTGCATGGCGGCACGCGACTTCGGCATCTGGCAAGCGATAACGCGGTTGGCGCCACCCTTCTTGCCCAGCACGCTCTTGGCCACTTGCACGACAGCTTGCGGGCTGGTGCGTTCGCCCATGCCGATAAGCACGACGCCATTGCCGATCGGCATCACGTCGCCGCCTTCCAGCGTAGCCGGACCGTGGTCCTTGTCGCTGCCACCCCACCAGATGTTGGCCTTGCCGGCGAACGTCGGGTGGAAGCGGTAGATGGCTTCCAGCAGCAGGGTTTCCTGACGGCGAGCCGGCCAGTACATCGGGTTGACGGTCACACCTTCGTAGATCCAGCAGCTCGGGTCACGCTGGAACAGGCTGTTCGGCACCGGCGGCAGCACGAAATCGGACTGGTCGAGGTAGCCACCGAACAGACCCTTCGGGTCGAACGGCAGTTCGGACTTGGCGATACCGCCGAACATGTGTTCGGACAGTTGGGCCGACGGCATTTCTTCCAGCCAGCTGCGCAGATCGCCCAGCATGCCGATACCGACGTTGTCTGCCTTCACCTTGTGGTCCAGCAGCCAGGCACGAGCGGCCTTGTCGTCCAGCACCTTCGCCAGCATGTCATGTGCTTCCAGCACTTCGATGCCGCGAGCGCGCATCTGACTGACGAAGTAGTCATGGTCTTTCTGAGCCCGTTCAACCCAGATCACGTCATCGAACAGCAGGCTGTCGCAGTTTGCCGGGGTCAAGCGCTTGTGAGCCAGACCCGGGCGGCAAACCATCACCGTGCGGAGCTTACCGCACTCAGAATGAACACCAAACGTCGTCATGATGACTTCCTTTCCATAAAGAGACTTGGTCGCACTTGTCAGTGCGCTGCCGAGAAGTGAGAGCAACCCGGCCAGCCGTTAATGAACGCTGATCGCTTTGTGCATCAGCGTTCTTGAGTTGAATTATATTAGCGCACACTCATATTGCAAGCCGCTACTATTCCATCCAGATCAGTATTGGCGCTGCGCCGCCTCGTCATAAAAATTAGAAAACAGTGATAAACCTTTTGGGATCAAGGTCTTAGTCCGCTTTCCCGCCCTGGCGCCCCGCTTCGCACCATGACACGCAAGCCTTTGATTCAAAATGGTTTGGCTGGGAACCGACACCGATTTATGTAAAACGGCCCGAGGGTCGGAAAGCATCAATTCCGGCCGAAAAGGCCTCAATAAAGAGAAGGCCCGGCATTCGCCGGGCCTTCTTTTCGGGGTGTCTGCGGTCGCAGGCACCCGCTGATCGCCACCGTCAGCCGAAGAAATCCTT
This sequence comes from Microvirgula aerodenitrificans DSM 15089, assembly GCF_000620105.1. Classification (NCBI taxonomy): domain Bacteria; kingdom Pseudomonadati; phylum Pseudomonadota; class Betaproteobacteria; order Neisseriales; family Aquaspirillaceae; genus Microvirgula; species Microvirgula aerodenitrificans. The sequence continues at coordinate 57,092 of NZ_JHVK01000002.1, forward strand.
CAGCTTGTCCATGAACGACTTCGCCTTCGGGTTGTGCGTACCCGGCGCATCGAGGCTGATCGACTCGAACTCGCGCAGCAGTTCCTTCTGCCGCTCGGTCAGCTTGACCGGCGTCTCGATCAGCACATGGCACATCAGGTCGCCATGCTGGCTGCCGCGCAGCGCCTTGATACCCTTGCCACGCAGGCGGAATACCTGCCCGGACTGGGTTTCCGGCGGAATGCGGATCTTGGCCGCCCCATCCAGCGTCGGGATCTCGATCTCTCCCCCCAGCGCCGCGCTGGTGAACGAGATCGGCATTTCGCAATGCAGGTCGGTGCCGTCACGCTGGAATACCGCATGCTGGCGGATCTGCGTGACCACGTACAGGTCGCCATGCGGGCCGCCATTGGTGCCCGGCTCGCCTTCTCCGGCCAGGCGGATGCGGTCACCATCGTCGACGCCGGCCGGAATCTTCACGTTCAGCGTCTTCTGCTTCTTCACCCGTCCGGCGCCATTGCAGGCACGGCACGGATCGGTAATCTGCTTGCCGCTGCCATGGCAGGTCGGGCAGGTCTGCTGGATCGAGAAGAAGCCCTGCTGCATGCGCACCTGGCCCACGCCGCCGCACGTCGAGCAGGTCTTGGCCTCGGTGCCCGGCTTGGCGCCGCTGCCGTGGCAGACATCGCACTCATCCATGGTCGGAATGCGGATCTGCTTCTCGCAGCCGCGCGCCGCTTCTTCCAGCGTGATTTCCAGGTTGTAGCGCAGGTCGGAGCCGCGGTACACATTGCTGCGCCCGCCGCCACCGCCGCCGGCACGTCCGCCACCGAAGATGTCGCCGAAGATGTCGGCAAAGGCATCGCCAAAGCCACCGAAGCCGGCACCGCCCGCCCCGCCAGCCTGCGGGTCGACCCCGGCGTGGCCATACTGGTCATAGGCCGCGCGTTTCTGTCCGTCGGACAGGATCTCGTACGCTTCCTTGGCTTCCTTGAACTTCTCTTCCGCTTCCTTGCTGTCCGGATTGCGGTCCGGGTGATACTTCATCGCCAGCTTGCGGTAAGACTTCTTGATTTCTTCTTCTGACGCATCCCGGTTCAGGCCCAGTACGTCATAGCAATCTTTTTTCGCCATCGCTTCATTCACCACGGAGTCACGAAGCGCGTGCTGTCGCTCCATGCATGAGATTGACCAACAAAGAAAGGCACAGAGGCCGGGACCAACGACCCCGAGACTCCGTGCCTCTTTGACTCGGACAAGATCAGTTCTTGTCTTTTTTCACTTCTTCGAACTCGGCATCGACCACATTGCCGTCGTCATTGTGACCGGCTTCGGCCTTCTCCGCACCCGGCGCACCGGCGCCTTCGGCCTGGGCCTGGGCGTACATGAGTTCGCCCAGCTTCTGGCTGGCCTTGGCCAGGGCTTCAGTCTTGGCTTCGATCACGTCCTTGTCGTCGCCACCGGCCACGGCTTCGGTTTCCTTCAGCGCGTCCTCGATCTTGGCCTTTTCGTCGGCGGCGATCTTGTCACCGTATTCGGTCAGCGACTTCTTCACGCTGTGGATCAGGGCTTCGGCCTGGTTCCTGGCCTGCACCAGCGCCACCAGCTTCTTGTCTTCCTCGGCGTTGACCTCGGCGTCATTGACCATGCGCTGGATCTCTTCCTCGGACAGACCCGAGCTGGCCTGGATGGTGATCTTGTTTTCCTTGCCGGTCGCCTTGTCCTTGGCCGATACGTGCAGGATGCCGTTGGCGTCAATGTCGAAAGTGACTTCGATCTGCGGCATGCCGCGCGGTGCCGGCGGAATGTCCGACAGGTTGAACTGACCCAGCGACTTGTTGGCACCGGCCTTTTCGCGTTCGCCCTGCAGCACGTGGATCGTCACCGCGTTCTGGTTGTCGTCGGCGGTCGAGAACACTTGCGATGCCTTGGTCGGAATCGTGGTGTTCTTCTGGATCAGCTTGGTCATCACGCCACCCAGCGTCTCGATGCCGAGACTCAGCGGGGTCACGTCCAGCAGCAGCAGGTCCTTGCGGTCGCCCGACAGCACCGAGCCCTGGATCGACGCACCAACGGCAACGGCTTCGTCCGGGTTCACGTCACGGCGCGGTGCCTTGCCGAAGAAGGCTTCGACGGCGTCGATCACCTTCGGCATGCGGGTCTGGCCGCCGACCAGGATCACGTCGTCGATGTCGCTGACCTTCAGGCCGGCATCCTTGATCGCCACGCGGCACGGTTCGATCGAGCGTTCGACCAGCTCTTCGACCAGCGATTCGAACTTGGCGCGGGTGATCTTCATCGCCAGGTGCTTCGGACCGCTGGCGTCCATGGTCACGTACGGCAGGTTGATTTCGGTCTGCTGCGAGCTGGACAGTTCGATCTTGGCCTTTTCCGCCGCTTCCTTCAGGCGTTGCAGCGCCATCACGTCCTGCTTCAGGTCGACGCCCTGTTCCTTCTTGAACTCGGTCACGATGTAGTCGATCAGGCGCTGGTCGAAGTCTTCGCCACCGAGGAAGGTGTCACCGTTGGTGGCCAGCACTTCGAACTGCTTTTCACCGTCGACATCGGCGATCTCGATGATCGACACGTCGAAGGTGCCGCCGCCGAGGTCATACACGGCGATCTTGCGGTCGCCCTTCTCGTTCTTGTCCATGCCGAACGCCAGCGCGGCAGCGGTCGGTTCGTTGATGATGCGCTTCACGTCCAGACCGGCGATGCGGCCGGCATCCTTGGTCGCCTGACGCTGGCTGTCGTTGAAGTAGGCCGGCACGGTGATGACCGCTTCGGTGACTTCTTCACCGAGGTAGTCTTCGGCAGTCTTCTTCATCTTGCGCAGCACTTCGGCGCTGATCTGCGGCGGTGCCATCTTCTTGCCGCGCACTTCGACCCAGGCGTCGCCATTGTCGGCCTTGACGATGGAGAACGGCATCAGGCTGATGTCCTTCTGCACTTCCTTTTCTTCGAACCGGCGACCGATCAGGCGCTTCGATGCGTAGATGGTGTTTCTGGCGTTGGTGACTGCCTGGCGCTTGGCCGGGGCGCCGACCAGGATTTCGCCATCTTCCATGTAGGCGATGACCGACGGCGTGGTGCGTGCACCTTCGGCGTTCTCGATCACCTTCGGCTGGCCGTTTTCGACCACCGACACGCAGGAGTTGGTGGTGCCGAGGTCAATACCGATGATTTTGCCCATTGTTCGATCCTTCCTAGAATTTTGCTTTTGGTACGGCGCCATGCGCGCCGCATCTCATTAACCATGTTCGGGATATGGGGAGGCGATTTGCGCTTTCAAGCCCCCCGCTGGCGGGACATTGCGCCGTTTATGCTTTCGGTCTGGCGACAATGACCATTGCCGGGCGCAGCACGCGGTCGGCGATCAGATAACCCTTCTGCATCACGCGCACCACGGTGTTCGCATCCTGTTCGCTGTCTTCCATGCTCATCGCCTGGTGACGGTGCGGATCGAGCTTCTCGCCCACTTCCGGGTTGATGTCGATGATCTGCGCCTTGTCGAAGGCCGTGACCAGCTGTTTCAGCGTCATGTCGACGCCCATCTTCATCGCTTCGATATTGCCCGACGTGTCGAGCAGTGCCATTTCCAGGCAGTCCTTCACCGGCAGCAGTTCGACGGCAATCTTGCCAACGGCGTACTTGCCGGCGGCGGCCACGTCCTCGGCGGCGCGGCGGCGCATGTTCTCGGTATCCGCCTTCGCGCGCAGGAACTGGTCCTTCAGCTCGGCGATCTGGGCTTCCAGTTCAGCAATGCGGGCGTCCGGTTGCTGCGTGCCCTCGTCGGCGGCGGTGTTGTCCACGAGTTCTTCCGGCGTCACTTGATCCTGGTTCTGCATGATTCACCTCAAATCGGAAAGTCGCACCCTAAGTAGGGACATCCCCGCCGCTTTCAAGCCCCGCCCGGGCCGCGCACTGCAACAATCGACAGCCGGACAGTCGCCATCCCGCCCGCCGCCGCCCTGGCGGCAGGGTTCGTTTACGACCGCCTGCCCGGCTCCTTTCCGCGCATGACTGGTCGTGAGCAACCCATTAAAAGTCCAAGATTTTTCACTTGCGAACAGAAGGCAAAAAGGGTTTGCTGCATTGCACACAACTATGCTTGAATCATTTGCACATCCCCACCGGGAGCGTGCCAGCGCCGGCAAAAACGGCCGGTTACGCTCCCACCGGCGCATCGCTATCCGCGGTGCGCCCACCCGCCCCGCCGGAACCGGCGCGGGTGCATGGCGAAGGCCAGGGAGACGGGGTCACCCCGCCGGACGTACAAAACATAATAGAGGTCAAACTGTCATGACGACTCGCGAACAACGCATTGCAGCCATCGAAAAAGAATGGGCCGAAAACCCGCGCTGGAAGGGCATCAAGCGCGGCTACTCCGCCGCCGACGTGGAGCGTCTGCGCGGCTCCTTCCCGATCGAGTACACGCTGGCACGCCGCGGCGCGGAAAAACTCTGGAACCTGGTCCACGACGAACCGTTCATCAACTGCCTCGGCGCCCTGACCGGCGGTCAGGCGATGCAGCAGGTCAAGGCCGGCATCAAGGCCATCTACCTGTCCGGCTGGCAGGTCGCCGCCGACAACAACAGCTACATGTCGATGTACCCGGACCAGTCGCTGTACCCGGTCAATTCGGTACCGGCCGTGGTCGAACGCATCAACAACACCTTCAAGCGCGCTGACGAGATCCAGCATGCCAAGCAGATCGCCGAAGGCGACAAGGGTTACACCGACTACTTCGCCCCGATCGTGGCCGATGCCGAAGCCGGCTTCGGCGGCGTGCTGAATGCCTACGAACTGATGAAGTCGATGATCAAGGCCGGCGCGGCCGGCGTTCACTTCGAAGACCAGCTCGCCTCGGTGAAGAAGTGTGGCCACATGGGTGGCAAGGTGCTGGTGCCGACGCAGGAAGCCGTGCAGAAGCTGATCGCCGCCCGTCTCGCCGCCGACGTGCTCGGCGTGCCGACACTGATCCTGGCCCGTACCGATGCCGAAGCCGCCGACCTGTGCACCAGCGACGTCGACAGCAACGACAAGCCGTTCATGACCGGCGAGCGCACGGCCGAAGGCTTCTACAAGACCAAGAAGGGTCTGGAACAGGCGATCAGCCGCGGCCTGGCCTATGCCCCGTATGCCGATCTGATCTGGTGCGAAACCGGCACGCCGGACCTCGAGTTCGCCCGTGCCTTCGCCGAAGCGATCCACGCCCAGTTCCCGGGCAAGCTGCTGGCCTACAACTGCTCGCCGTCGTTCAACTGGAAGAAAAACCTCGACGATGCGACCATCGCCAGGTTCCAGCGCGAGCTCGGCGCCATGGGCTACAAGTACCAGTTCATCACCCTCGCTGGCATCCACAGCATGTGGTACAACATGTTCGATCTGGCACAGGACTATGCGCAGCGCGGCATGTCGGCCTATGTCGAGAAGGTGCAGGAGCCGGAATTCGCCGCTCGCGATCGTGGCTACACCTTCGTGTCGCACCAGCAGGAAGTGGGCACCGGTTACTTCGACGACGTGACCACCGTGATTCAGGGCGGCGCCTCCAGCGTGACCGCACTGACCGGTTCCACCGAGGAAGAACAGTTCCATTGAGAGTGGCATAGTTCGGGTACCGGCGGTGCGTGCGCCGCTGGAACACGCCCGACGTAGTGTAAGGGGGCTGCCGGGAACGGTAGTCCCCTGTTTCATTTCAGCCTCTTTGATCACGAAGTTCACATCCTTCGTGTTTTTCATTCGCGCCGGCGCACACCTTTGTCGTGGGAAAGTGACAGCAATACCGATGAAACCTGCTCCGGATAGTCCACGCGTTCCCTCCCCCCGCATCTGGCATCACGCCGGCCAGTGGGAGCTGCGCGATGTCAGCGATTCCGCCGCCTGCTACGCCCCACATGTGCACGACACGTTCTCGCTGGGACAGATCGTGGCCGGCGCCAGCCAGTGCCTGATCGACGGCCTCGTCCGTCCGATTGCGGCCGGAGCGGCGGTGCTGGTCCGCGCCGGTGACGTGCATGCGTGCAATCCCGATCCGGGCCGGCCGTGGAGCTACCGGATGCTGCATGTCGACCCGGCCTGGCTGGCGCGTCTGGCACTGAACGAACCGGCATCGGCCCTGCAGCCGGACGCGCCCGGCATCCACGATGGCTTCCAGCAACTGGTCGCCGCGCTGGAACGGCAGGACAGCGTGCTGGCCATCGACGAGATCCTGTATCGCCTGCTGCGGCCACTGGCGCCCGCCGTCCCGTCGCGGCCTCGCGACCAACCGCACCAGGTCGGCCGCGCCTGCGATTACCTGCACGAACATGCGTGCGATGCGGTCGATCTGGCCACGCTGGCCGATCTCGCCGGCCTGAGCCCGTGGCAGCTGATCCGCGCGATCCGTCGCCAGACCGGGCTGACACCGCATGCACTGCAACTGAACCTGCGCATCCAGCGCGCCCGGGTCTGGCTGCGCCAGGGCATGGCGCCGGCCGACGCCGCCCAGCAGGCCGGTTTTGCCGACCAGAGCCATTTCACCCGCCAGTTCAAGCGCCAGACCGCCCTGACCCCGGGGGGCTACCGCCAGGCCTTGCGCACGGCCTGAACGCGCAATTTCGTTCAAGACCCGCAGCAGCCGCCATCACACACTGGGCACCCCTTGTCCTTCCGATGGCGGTCCCGATGCATGAATTCCTGTTGATGGCGCTGGCGCACTGGCTGGCACTGCTCAGCCCCGGTCCCGATTTCCTGTTGCTGAGCCGCACCACGCTGCGCCACGGCTTTCGTCCCGGCACCCGGGTCGCCGCCGGCATCGCCGTCGCCAACGGCCTGTGGATCGTGCTGGCGCTGTCCGGTGTTGGCTACCTGCAGCGCTGGCCGGCGGCCACCCGCATCATGCAGACCGGCGGTGCGCTGTTCCTGCTGTATGTCGGGTGGCATTTCCTGCGCGCCCGCCCGGATGGCAGTGACGAGGCCACGCCGCTCGCCGCGCCCGCGTCGCCCGCACCGTTCCTGCTCGGCCTGGCATCCGGTCTCGGCAATCCGAAGAACGGGCTGTTCTACACCGGCCTGTTCTCGATCGGTATTGCCGCCAGTACGCCGTCATGGCAGCAGGCGCTGTACGGGCTGTGGATGTTCGCACTGGTCTGGGTGTGGGATGTCGGCATGGCGTGGCTGATCGGCCGGCCGGCCAGCCGGCGCGGCCTGCACCGCTGGCAGTGGAAGCTGGAGCGGCTGGCCGGTGCGCTGCTGATGGCGCTCGGCATCGGCCTGCTGCTCGGCTGAGGCAAGAAGCCCTTGCCACCCCCGGCGGGCAGCGGCAATGATGCTGACCTTTCCGCCCCTCTGTCACGGTCTCATGTCCCCGATCCGCAAACCGCTTGATGGCACCGCCATCGGCCTGATGATTCTGCTGTGCGCCTGCTGGGGCATGCAGCAGGTAGCGATCAAGGCCGCCTCCCCGTTCCTGCATCCGGTGTTGCAGAACGGGCTGCGCTCGCTGATTGCCGCGCTGCTGATCATCGGCGTCATGCGCTGGCGACGGCAGGGCTTCTCGTTCCGCGACGGCCGTTTCTGGCCGGGCATTGGCGCCGGGCTGCTGTTCAGCGGCGAGTTTCTGCTGGTCGCGCTCGGTCTGTTGCACACCACGGCCTCGCACATGGTGGTATTTCTCTATACCGCACCGATTTTCACCGCGCTCGGCCTGCACCTGCTGGTGCCCGGAGAGCGGCTGTCGTTCAGCCAGTGGAGTGGCGTGCTGCTGGCTTTCTCCGGCATGGCGCTGGCGTTCTCCAACGGTTTTTCGACCGGCGTCGACCCGAACACGCTGCTCGGTGACGCGTTCGGTGTGGGTGCCGGCATGCTGTGGGCCGGCACTACCGTGCTGATCCGCGCGTCAGTGCTGTCCGAGGCGCCGCCGACACAGACGCTGCTGTACCAGCTCGGCGTCGCGTCGCTGTCACTGCTGGCCACCAGTGCCATCATGGGTTACTGGCGCGGGGCGGACATGAACGGTATCGCCTGGGCCAGCCTGCTGTTCCAGGGCTTCGTCATTGCTTTCGCCAGTTTCCTGGCCTGGTTCTGGCTGCTGCGCCGCTATCTGGCATCCAGACTGTCGGCGTTCTCGTTCCTGACCCCGCTGTTCGGCGTCGCCCTCGGCGTGCTGCTGATGAACGACCCGCTGGACCCGCGCTTTGTCGCCGGCGCGGTACTGGTGTTCGCCGGCATCGTGCTGGTCAATCTGCGCCGCGGTTGAGCGACGGCCACTGCAGCCGTTCGATCAGCGCGGTGGCGGCATCCTCCATGTCCTGCCGGCCGTCACCGGCCAGTGTCTGCCGGTCGTCGCTGGACATCGGGCTGGCGCCGCCGGCGGTCACGCGCAGGGTCATCACCCCGACCCGGACCGGCTCGCGATAGTCGCCCGGATAACCGAGACCGGCGCCATAGCCCCAGCCACCTCCGCCACGCCAGCCGCCGTAACCACCGTAGACGGTGGGTGCCGGCACCGAACGCCAGGCGGTTTCGCTCTGCAGACCGAAGCACAGGCTGACTGCCGGATGCGCGTTGTCCTCGCGCCAGCCACGCAGTGCCAGCCGGGTCTTGATCCATTCGCCGAACTGATAGCCGGCCGACGGCGCGCAGCGCAGTGCATAAGTCGGTGCCCCGCTGTCGGCAGCGGCCACTCCCGGCAGACCGGCCAGCAGACCCGCCAGCAGCAGCCAGCCATATCGCTTGCTTCCCATGGTTTCAGTCCCAGTAGTCCGGGTCGGCATAGACCGCCCGCAAATGATCGACAAAGGCGCGTACCCGCTGTGGCAGGAATTTGCGCTGCTGTACCACGGCGCAGACCGGATAGTCGGGTGACGAGTAGGCATCGAGTACCGTCATCAACCGCCCGTCGGTCAGGTCGTCCTTCACTTCCCACAGCGAACGCCACGCCAGCCCGTAGCCCTTCAGCGCCCAGTCGTGCAGTACCGCGCCATCATTGCATTCGAGCCGCCCCTGAACCCGCCAGTTCACCAGCCGGCCGTCTATCATGAAGGTCCAGCCCCGGGCACGGCTCGAGCCCAGGGTCAGGCAGTCGAACTGGTCGAGATCGGCCGGCGAGGCCGGAATGCCGCGCCGCGACAGATAGGCCGGTGACGCCACCACCACCCGGCGGTTTTCCGCCAGCCGCACCGCGACCAGGCTGGAGTCGGCCAGGTCGCTGATGCGGATGGCGACGTCGACGCGCTCGGCCACCAGGTCGACCAGCCGGTCGGACAGGTCGATGGTCACGCGCACGTCCGGATTCGCCTGCTGAAAGGTAGCCACATGCGGCGCAACATGCCGTCGACCGAACCCGGCCGGCGCGCTGACGCGCAGATGGCCGCGTGCGCGGCTGGAACCGCTGGCGACGGCCGCCTCGGCCGCCGCCAGTTCACCAAGCAGGCGCTGGCAGTCTTCGTGGAAAGCGCCACCTTCCTGCGTCAGGGTGACCCGGCGCGTGGTGCGCACCAGCAACCGGACGCCGAGGCGTTCTTCCAGCGCGTCGATGCGGCGGCCGATGACGGCCGGCACGACGCCCTCGGCCCGCGCCGCCGCAGACAGGCTGCCGAGGTTGACCACGTCGACAAAGGTCTGCATCTGGCGAAAATCACTCATTAGCTACTTAAAAGTAAAAAGTGTGATGCGATTCTAGCCATTTTTCTGTACTCGCCATAGCTATAGACTGCATTCATCGCATCACAGCGCCCCGCACCGACTGTCTGACCGGTTCCCCGCCGCTGTGCATGCGCCAATACGACTACAACAGGAGAAAGTGTCATGTCGCAATTGCCCGCAGGCGTGGAAGTCCTTGCCGAAATCACCCCGGCCTATGCCGAGATCCTGACCCCCGAAGCGCTGGCCTTCATCGCCAGCCTGCATCGCCAGTTCGAAGGCCGTCGCCGCGAACTGATGGCTGCCCGCGATGTGCGCCAGAAGGAACTCGACGCCGGCAAGCTGCCGGACTTCCTGCCGGAAACCGCCGCCGTCCGCGCCGGCGACTGGACCATTGCGCCGCTGCCGCATGACCTGCTCGACCGTCGGGTGGAAATCACCGGCCCGGTCGAACGCAAGATGATGATCAATGCGTTCAACTCCGGCGCCAAGAGCTTCATGGCCGACTTCGAGGACTCGAACTGCCCGAGCTGGGACAACCAGCTGCAAGGCCTGATCAACGTCCGTGATGCGTATCGCAAGACGATTTCCTTCACCTCGCCGGAAGGCAAGGTCTACAAGCTGAACGAGCAGATCGCCACTCTGGTGCTGCGCCCGCGTGGCTGGCACCTGACCGAGAAGCACATCAAGGTCGACGGCGAGATCATCTCCGGTTCGATCTTCGACTTTGCGCTGTCGTTCTTCCACAACATCGACTATCTGGTTGCCAACGGCTCCGCCACTTATTACTACCTGCCGAAGATGGAAAGCCATCTGGAAGCCCGGCTGTGGAACGACATCTTCGTCGCCGCCCAGGACGCGCTCGGCATCAAGCAGGGCACCATCAAGGCCACGGTGCTGATCGAAACCATTCTCGGCGCGTTCGAGATGGACGAAATCCTGTACGAACTGCGCGAACACAGCTCGGGCCTGAACGCCGGCCGCTGGGACTACATTTTCAGCTGCATCAAGAAGTTCCGCACCAACCGCGACTTCTGCCTGGCCGACCGCGCCAGAATCAACATGACCGTGCCGTTCATGCGCGCCTATGCGCTGCTGCTGCTGAAGACCTGCCACAAGCGCAATGCGCCGGCGATCGGCGGCATGGCCGCGCTGATTCCGATCAAGAACGATCCGGTCAAGAACGAAGCCGCCATGGCCGGCATCCGTGCCGACAAGAACCGCGACGCAACCGACGGCTACGACGGCGGCTGGGTTGCCCACCCGGGCCTGGTGCCGGTGGCGATGGCCGAATTCGACGCCGTGCTCGGCGACCGTCCGAACCAGATCGGCAAGCAGCGCGACGACATCAATGTCACCGCCGCCGAACTGCTCGACTTCCGTCCGGAAGCCCCGATCACCGAAGCCGGCCTGCGCATGAACATCAACGTCGGCATCCAGTACATCGGTGCCTGGATCTCGGGCAACGGCTGCGTGCCGATCCACAATCTGATGGAAGATGCGGCCACGGCGGAAATCTCCCGCTCGCAGATCTGGCAGTGGATCCGCTCGCCGAAGGGCAAGCTGGAAGACGGTCGCAAGGTCACCACCGAGCTGTTCCGCGAACTGCTGGCCGATGAAGTGGCCCAGCTGGAAGTCGCTTACGGCGCCAAGTGGACCAAGCAGTACCAGGACGCCGCGCGGATGTTCGACCTGCTGACCACGGCGGATGACTTCGTCGAGTTCCTGACCCTGCCGGGCTACGAATACATCGACTGATACCGCCTAACGGTTCTGGACGACGCCCGCTTGCGCGGGCGTTTTTGCGTCCGCCTTTTCCGCACAATGGCCCCGGCCGTAGGCCAGGTTCCTGATGATCAGCGCCGGCAGCGCCACCACTTCGTCATCGAAACCCGGCTCGACGTCAAACGGACCGGCGTACACGCTGCCAGGCACCCGCCACTGTTTCGCCTCGGACACCGATGCCGCGTCCTTCGGACGCTGCCTGCCGTCACGCCCCCATGCGCCATGCCCGTTCGGGCCATGCGAGATCAGTGCCGCCGCCACCGTGACCGGCGTGTAACTGGCGGGCTCCGGCAGCGGCCGGAACCGGATCGAGGCGGCCGGCTTGCCGTGCAGTCCGCCCGCTTCGGCATACGCCGGACTGACCACATAGCTGTACAGATTGCCATGCCGGTCATGACCATACGGCAGCCCCAGCGTCCTCCACGGCAGGATGCCGATACCGGTGCATGCCCCCTTGTCCTCCGTGCCGGCTGCCCCCCCCGCACGGGCCGGGCACGGCAGCCGGCACGCCTCGATTGCGAACTGCTCCAGTGCAGCCACCGCGTCGTCCGCGCGCAGACTGAACGCAGCGGTACCGGTCCGGTGCCGCAGCAGGTTCAGCGCCGGCAGGGCAAACATGCCGAGCAGCAGACCGACGATGGCCAGGCTGATCGCCAGCTCGATCAGCGTGAAGCCGCGCGGGACCGGCTCAGCAGGGCGTGCCATCGTGCCCCAGCCGATAGTTTCCCGCCGCCGGCCCCGACCAGCGCGCCGCCGTGCCGTCCTCCGCCTGCAGCGTATAGCGGCGACGGCAGCCCTTGAAGCGGAAGCCGTCCTGTCCGGCGACCTCCTGCAGCGTGTCCCGCCACGCCAGTGGCCACAGGCAACCGCGCCCCGGCTTGTTGCTCCCCTGTTCCTGATCAGTGCGGCACGACGCTGGCAGCGCGGCCAGCCACGGCTCGCTCCGGTCTCTGGCGACGGCATCCAGCCAGGCGTCATAACCCTGCCCGTCAACGCAGCCGCGCGGCTTGTCCACCTGTTGTGCCGCCCAGTTGCGGCAGGCGACCAGCGCCGCAGCTGCCGCATCGGCCATCGGTGTCAGCGCGGCCAGGTACTCGTGGCGGCGGATCACCGCCCAGCGGCCGGACGGCGGTGCCAGCTTCCTGCCGATCTCCAGCCCTCCAGCCCGACTGGCCCAGTCGGGAATGTCGCGCGCGCCCAGTTTCCGTTCATGAATGCCGGTAGGCTGCTGGTCAATCACCAGTACGACCATGGCGTCATCGATGCCATGGTCGGGCAGTTGCAGGGCCGGTGCCTCTTTCACCGCCTGCGCGGTCAGCACGATGTCACCCGGCGTCCTGACCAGCATGCTCACCGCCGCATACCAGACCGTACGTCCGCTGCCGGGACGGGCAGACGGCGCCAGATCGGCCAGCGGATACAGACCCAGCCCGAACGGGTAAGGCGGCTTGTAGAGATTGTGGCTGCAGTCCTGCCGCGCCCCCGAGACCAGGCAGTTGCCGCCGACATAGGGCCGCCGCAGCCAGCCGGACCAGGTGCGCTTCTCCAGCGTGCTGCCGCCGCGCACCACATCCAGCAGTCGCTGGCGCAACATGCCCAGCAGCCGCGCATCGTGGAGGACCGCCGCCCGGCGCGCCTCGCCGGCAAGCGCGTACAGCCATGATGTCGCCAGCGTGACCAGCAACACGAACAGCATCGGCAGCAGCACCTGTCCGCGCTGCCGCCGGACAGGGTCGACGTGCATGACTGTCTTCCTGGAACGGGACCACACCATCATGCCCGGATGGCGACGACGGCAACGACCTGCCCACGCCGCCGGGCCGCCCGCGTGGGCGAAATACCACAGCCGGCGGGCCTTTCGACCCACTTGCCGGTAGAATGCCGGCCTCATTACTTCGATCCGCCCGGCCAACCCGAAAGGTGGCCGGCGTTGCTTTCTATTTACGGAATCCGTGCATGAACGCCGTTGTCATTGCCGTTGTCGTCATGCTGGCGCTGAGTCTCGCCCGCGTGAATGTCGTTATCTCCCTTATCGTCGGCAGTCTGGTCGGTGGCCTGACCGGTGGCCTGACCATCGCCCGCACGCTGGAAGCCTTCAACGCCGGCATCGGCGGTGGTGCCGGCGTGGCGCTGTCGTATGCGCTGCTCGGCGCGTTTGCCCTGGCGCTGGCACAGTCCGGCCTGCCGCATGCGCTGGCCGACTGGCTGCTGGGCAAGGCTCGCCACGGTCGTGGCAGCGGACTGAAGTGGGGGGTGCTCGGCTCGCTGACCCTGCTGGCGATCTCGTCGCAAAACGTCCTGCCGATCCACATTGCCTTCATTCCGCTGGTGGTGCCGCCGCTGCTGTATGTGTTCGCCCGTCTCCGGCTCGACCGCCGCGCGGTGGCCTGCGTGCTGACCTTCGGTCTGATTACGCCGTACATGGTGCTGCCGGTCGGTTTCGGTGAAATCTTCCTCAAGCAGATCCTGCTCGGCAATGTGGCCAAGTCCGGGCTCGACGTAACCGGGCTCGATGTCAGCCAGGCGATGCTGATCCCGGCGCTCGGCATGCTGGCCGGCCTGCTGATTGCGCTGTTTGTCAGCTACCGCAAGCCGCGCGACTACGACGAGGCGCGCATCCGCGATGTCGAACGCGAAGATATCCGTTACAGCCGCCGCTCGCTGACCGTGTCGCTGCTGGCGGTCGCGGTCGCCTTCGGCGTGCAGTTGTGGGTCGACTCGATGCTGATCGGCGCCCTGGCCGGCTTCCTGGTGTTCGTGCTCGGCGGTGTGGTCAGCTGGCGCGAAGCCGACACGGTGTTTTCCAACGGCATGAAGATGATGGCGACCATCGGTCTGGTGATGATCGCTGCTGCCGGCTTCGCCGAAGTGCTGAAGGCGACCGGCGACATCCAGTTGCTGGTCGAGCAGTCGGTGTCGGTGATCGGAAACAGCCGCGGGCTGGCCGCGCTGCTGATGCTGCTGGTCGGTCTGCTGGTGACGCTGGGCATCGGCTCGTCGTTCTCGACCGTGCCGATTCTGGCCGCGATCTATGTGCCGCTGGCGATGGCACTGGGCTTCTCGCCACTGGCCATCGTCAGTCTGGTCGGCACTGCCGGCGCGCTGGGCGATGCCGGCAGCCCGGCCTCGGACTCGACCCTCGGCCCGACCTCCGGCCTGAATGTCGACGGCCAGCACGACCACATGTGGGACACCGTGGTGCCGACTTTCCTGCACTACAACCTGCCGGTACTGGTGGCTGGCTGGATCGCCGCCATGGTGCTGTAGGCCGGGACGGGCACAGCGCCAGTCCGGCTCAGTCTTTGTCGCGCGGCTGCCAGTAGCGCGGCGCGCGCTGCCGCCAGGCGCTGACCCCGACCTCGCGCCCGAGACGGATGTCGATCGCACCGTGGCGGTCGGTGCGCCAGCGGGTCATGCCGTGATCGGCATAGCGTTGCCAGACAGCGGCCTGCGGATGGCGATAGCGGTTCAGATAGCCGGCGCTGACCACGACATGCTGCGCCGCCACGGCGGCCAGAAAATCGTCGCCGGACGAGGTGCGGCTGCCATGGTGTGGCGAGATCAGCACATCGGCGCGCAGCGGCAGACCGAGCAGCGCCGCCTCGCTGGCGCGACCGATATCGCCGGTCAGCAGTATCGACCGGCCCGTCGCGCCGGTCACTTTCAGTACGCAGCTGGATGCATTGGTTTCCAGCGCCGCCGCGTCGTTCCCCGGCCAGAACACCTCGAAATCGACCCCGTCCCAGTGCCAGCGCTGCCCGGCCCGACATGCGCCGCAGGGCCAGCGCGCGTCCAGCGCTTCCGGCTGGCTGACCTGGCACTGGCTGTGCGGCCAGCGCGGCGCCAGCGCCGGCCAGCCGCCGGCGTGGTCGGCATCGGCATGCGACAGCATGACCCGGTCCGGTGCGGTGATCCCGCGTCCGGCCAGATACGGCAACAGCGTGCTGTCGGCCACATTCCAGTCGGCGTTGCCCGGCCCGACGTCATACACCAGCACATGGCGCCGGGTTTCCACCACCATCGCCAGTCCCTGACCGACATCCAGCACGGTCGCCCACACCTCGCCCGGTGGCGGCCGCTCGGCGCGCGCCAGCAGCAACGGCAGCCAGCACGGCAGCAGCAACAGCCGCAATGGCCACAGCGGCAGCAGCATCAGCAGCGCGGCAATGCCGGCCAGCCAGAGGGTCCAGACCGGCGGCGTCGGCAGTGTCCACGGCGGCCACTGCGCCAGCCAGTCCAGCGGCGACATCGCCAGCCCGATCAGGTCCGCAGCCCAGCGCAGTGGCGGGTCGAACGGCTGGGCGACCGCCAGCAGTGACAGCGGGGTCAGCAGCAGGCCGATCAGCGGCAGCTCCCAGGCATTGGCCAGCGGCGACATCCATGGCAGCTGGCCGAACCAGCCGGCCAGCAGCGGCACCGACAGGACACTGACCGCGCCCTGTGCCTGCAGGTTTCCCGCCAGCCAGCCGGGGCGACACAGGCGGCCGCTGCCGGCCAGCAGCAAGGCAGCAACCAGACCGAACGACAGCCAGAAACCCGGCTGGGTGACCGCCCACGGGTCGGCCAGCGTGACCAGCGCCAGCGCGCTGAGCCAGATTTTTCGCGCCGGCCAGCGCGACCGCAGCGCCAGCGCCAGCCCGCAGGCAGCCAGCATCAGCAGCGCCCGCTGCGCCGACACGCCAAAACCGGCCAGCAGTGCATAGACGCCGGCTGCCGTCAGCCCGGTCGCGCAGGCAAGCAGTCGCGGCGGCCACCGGCCACGACCAAAGCGGCGAGCCAGTCGCAGCGCGGCCCAGGCGGCCAGCGCGGCGACAAAGCCCAGGTGCACGCCGGAGACGCAGACCAGATGGGTGGTGCCGGTACGGGCGAACACGTCCCACTGTGCACGGTCGATGCCGGTCCGCTCACCGAGCGTCAGCGCCATCAGCACGCCGGCTGCCGGATGGTCGCCCAGCACGCGGGCGAACCGGTCGCGCAGGCGCTCCCGCATCTGCCCGATGCCGGCCTGCAGCGACGACCGTGCCGGCAGCGCCCTCCGTTGTCTGACACTGCAGTTCGCCAGCCGCCGCTGGGCGATCAGCCAGCGCTCGGTATCGGCGGCATGCGGATTGGCATACGCATGCAGGCGCTTGCAGCGCAGTTCGGCACGCCAGACCGAGCCGGCCGGCCAGGCCCGTCGCTCCCGGTCGGCGACCGAAAAGGTGGCCGGCAGCGCGGCGTCCGGCGTATGCAGCTGCAGCCGCTGCGCATCGAAGCGGGTCGAGATCAGGCCGTAATGGGCCAGACCGATTACCTGCAGCTCGACCGACTGCGAGCGGTTCTCCCAGGCCGGCGGCAGCATGTCATCCAGCCGCAGCCGGATGCGCAGCGCGCTCAATGCCAGTCCGGCGCACAGTGCGACCAGCAGGCCGGTGCGCCAGCCAGGCCAGCGACCGGACAGCGCCAGTACGGCCACGGCGGCCGGCGCGTGCCACGGCAGCGGTGCCGGCAGCCACGGCGGGATGGCCATGCCGAGCGTGAACAGCAGCAGGGGATACATGCCGTGCTCCGGGCAGAAACATCGCTCCATTTCACGCCAGCGATCGCCGCCCGCCTAATCGGCTTTGCCTGCACTGTGGCTTTCCCGTCACAATGCCGGCCTTACGCCATTCCCGCCTCCCCCATCATGTTCCACGGTCTGTATGCCCTTCCCGACGCCGACACCGCGCGCGCCGACGACCTCGCCGCCCGCTTCGCGCTGCCGCGCCTGAGCGCGCCGCCCGCCGACGGCTACTGGCTGGCGCTCGGCGACACGCGGCTGGAACTGGTGACGGCCCATGGCCATGGCGCGGTCTACGCCGATTTTGTCGAGGGTGCCGCCCGGCACCGGCGCGAGCACGGCGGCGGCAGCGGCCAGCCGGTGGCGCGGGCGATCGGCATCAAGGGCGGAAATCGTCCGAGTGTGGTCGATGCCACTGCCGGTCTTGGCCGCGACGCGTTCGTGCTGGCCACCCTGGGCTGCGAGGTCACGCTGCTGGAACGTTCACCGGTCGCCGCCGCACTGCTCGACGATGCGCTGTCGCGCGCCGCCGCCGATCCGGCTACCGCCGCGATCGCGGCGCGCATGCGGCTGGTGCATGCCGATGCCGCCGACTGGCTGGCCGCGCTGGACCCGGCGGTGCGCCCCGATGTGGTCTACCTCGATCCGATGTTCCCCGATACCGGCAAGAGCGCGGCGGCCAAGAAGGACATGCAGGCCTTTCAGGTCGTGATCGGTGACGATACCGATGCCGGCAAGCTGGTCGCCGCCGCACGCGGCGCGGCGAAAAAACGGGTGGTGGTCAAACGGCCGCGCCTCGGCGTGCTGCTCGGCAACGACAAGCCGTCAACGCAGCTGGTCGGCAAGAGCACCCGTTTCGATCTCTATACGCCGTCGCGCTGAACCGTCCGACCGACGCGGTCGAGGCGGAATGATGCCAGCGCCCAGGCCCACAGCTCGTCCAGCCCGGCGCAATCGGCCGGCGGCCGGTGATTCAGCCGGCACAGCGCCCGGCGCAGCTCGTCCGCGGCATGGTCGATGGAAATGGCCGGCGCCAGCGTCTGCTTGGACAGTTTCTCGCCCTCGGTATTGCATACCAGCGGCAAATGGGCATGGCGGGGTCGCGCATGGCCGAGCGCGTCGATCAGCACCAGCTGACGCGGTGTCGAATCGAGCAGGTCGGCCCCCCGGACCACGTCGGTCATGCCCTGTGCGTGGTCGTCGACCAGCACCGCAAGCTGGTAGGCCCAGAAACCGTCGGCACGCTTGAGCACGAAATCGCCGACCTCCTGCGCCACGTCCTGCCGCTGCAGGCCGAACACGCGATCCTCGAAGCTCACCTCGCCCGCCGGCACCCGCAGCCGCCAGGCGCGCGGCTGGCGACCGGCCGGCAGCCCGTCACGGCAGGTTCCGGGATACACATGACCGTCCACGCCGCGTCGGGCGACGGCGGCAATCTCCTTGCGCGTGCAGGCGCACGGATAGGCATCGCCGCTGGCGACCAGTTGCGCCAGCGCAGCGGCGTAGCGCGGATGGCGGTCATGCTGGTAGACCACTTCGCCATCCCACTCGAAGCCGAAGGCTTCCAGCGTGCGCAGGATGTCGGCGCTGGCACCGGGCATTTCGCGCGGCGGGTCGAGGTCTTCGATCCGCACCCACCACTCGCCGCCCTGGACGCGGGCATCGAGGTAGCTGCCGACGGCGGTCAGCAGGGAGCCGGCGTGCAGCCGGCCGGTCGGGCTGGGGGCGAAACGCCCGCGGTAGGCGGGCGTCATCGGCTGCCGCCCCCGTTCACCCGGGGACGAAGGCAACGGCAGCCGCCACACGGGCGGCTACACTGTCTGGGAAGGTGAGTCACTTTAGTTGTTCCGGTCACGGCGTGCGGCAGGATGCCCGCACGCGAGAACGTAAAGGATACGCAACCATGGCCTATATCGTCACCGAAGCCTGTATCCGCTGCAAGTACACCGACTGCGTCACGGTCTGTCCGGTCGACTGTTTCCACGAAGGGCCCAATTTCCTCGTCATCGACCCGGACGAGTGCATCGACTGCATGCTGTGCGTGCCGGAATGCCCGGTGGACGCCATTTATGCCGACGACGATGTCCCGGCCGACCAGCGCCACTTTATTGCGCTGAACGCCGAACTGGCCGCCAATCCGAAATGGAAACCGATCACGCTGCAGAAGCCGCCACTGCCCGACGCCGCGCAGTGGGCACAGGTCAGGGACAAGTTCGACCAGCTCGATCGCGGCTGAGACTCACCGGCCGACAGTGAACGGCAGGCGGTATTCGTGCCCGTCTACCACGAAGCTGCCGATCCAGTCGCTGGAGCCGGTCACGCAGACCGGCAGCGTGATCCTGGCGCGCCAGCGACCGTCTCCCGCCGGCACGAAGCGGTAGCGGGCAACGCCCATGCTCATGCCGACCATGTCGAAACCGGCGGTCGGCGTCGCGTCGGCGCCGGCGATCTCGACCACGAACGGCGCGCTGTGCTGTGGCGGCGACACGAAGGTCAGGGTTGCGCCGCTGTCCCCCAGCGCACAGGCCTGCGCAAGATCCGGGCAGCGCAGTTCGACCGCAGCGACCGTGTCGGTGCGGTTGTGCCACCAGTACCAGGCGACACCGGCCTTGATCAGCGCCAGCACGATCAGGGCCAGCGCGACCAGCAGCAGTTTGCGTCTCGGAACCGGGCCGCTCATCGCCAGGCACTCCGCATGCAGGCGACGCCGTGCGCGCCCGCTTCGCGGGCACGATCGAGGTCCGTGACGGACAGACCGCCGAGCGCGTAGACCGGCAAGGGCCAGCGGCCGCCGGCCAGTTCGGTGAAGCGGTCCCAGCCCAGCGGCGGCAGGTCCGGGTGCGAGGGCGTCGGCAGCACGTGGCCGAGCATCACGTAGTCCAGTCCCAGGCCGACAGCCTGTTCGATATCGGCCTGACCGTGTACCGAGGCGCCGACCCAGTCACCGGCCGGACGCGCGTCGAGCGCATGCAGCTGGCGGCTGTTCAGGTGCAGGCCGTCGAACGGCCCCGCATCGCTGGCCCCGGCCAGCAGCACCCGTCCGCCGTGCGGGCGGGTCAGGGCGGCCAGCTCGGCGGCCAGTGCATGCTGCTGTGCGGTACTCCAGCCGGGTTCGCGCACCACGATCAGCCCGAATGCGGCCGGGTCGGCCGCGACGCGGGCAATCACGGTGTCACGGCCAAGTTCCTGCGCGCAGGTGATCGCCAGCGTGGCCGGCAGCGACAGCGCGCGAAAAATCGGCGTATTGGCCGGCAGCACCGGCGACACGCTCAGCGCATCGGCTGCCCGTTGCCAGGCCCAGGTCTGCCTTTCGCGCGCCTGCGGCTCGCCGCTCCAGCCGGTCACCCGGTGGAAGTCGAGCCGGACATCGGCGTGTTCATAGTGAAAATGCTGGGTCAGCCACGGTGTGGCGTGGGTGACGGTCAGGCCGAGTTCCTCGTCCAGCTCGCGGCACAGCGCCGCGTACGGGGTCTCGCCGGCTTCGATCTTGCCGCCGGGAAACTCCCAGTACCCCGCATACGGCTTGCCTTCGGGGCGGCTGGAAAGAAAAAAGCCGCCGTCGGGCCTGACCAGCACCCCGGCGACGACCTGTGTCCATTTGCGCATGCTGCTTACTTGCCCTCGAGCCGGCGGCGCTCGTATTCGCGCAGCCGCAGGTAAACCGGTTCCGGCACGTACTGGTGGATGACGTCTTCCCAGCCCTTCGGGCCGACCAGTCCGCGCACCATGGTCGAGCTGACCTCGGCGTATTCGCGCGGCGGCAGCAGGAAGATGGTGGTGATGTTCGGATACAGGTCCGAATTCACATAACGCATCGCACGTTCGTATTCGTAATCGCTTGCGGTACGGATGCCGCGCACGATGTAGTTGGCACCGATGGATTGTGCGTAATTGACCAGAAACTGGTTGTCGAACAGCTCCACCCGCAGGTTGTTGTACTGGCGGGTGGTCTCGCGCAGCATGGCCGCGCGGTCCTCGGCGCTGAACGTGCAGAACTTGTCCGGGTTGACCCCGATGGCAACGACCAGTTCGTCAAACAGCTCGACCGCCTGCTCGATCATCCACAGGTGACCATTGGTCACCGGGTCGAAACTGCCCGCATAGACGGCGCGCTTCAATGGACGCTTTCCTTTATGTGACATACGCAACAATCTGCAAAATGTAATCGCTTCACAGGGTCAGCGGCAAAGAATTTTTTGCATTGCGTCATAAGACGCCAGCCGGAAAACCCGAAAGGAATGCCGTCAGCCGCGCCGCAACGCGGCACGCAGGGCGGGAGAATCGGGAAAGGCCTGGTCCTGGGACGGCAGCGACCACCAGGCCCCGCGACGTTCCAGCGCCACAACGAGGCGGGCGCCGACCTGCGGCGCGCGATCACCGCCGAAGCCGCTGATCTGGATCACGTCCCCGCGCCGCAGCGGCGCGCGAAAGACTTCGTCCACGGTCGCCCAGATCGTCCATGACGGACCGTCGCGGCGAACGGCATCGAGGCGGACGGCCACGACGGCGTCGGCGCCGACATTGAGCAGCTGCCCCGCCTGCGGTGGCGGCAAGGCCTGCGCCGGCAGGGCCAGCCCGCCAGCCAGTGCGGCAATCAGCAGCATGAATCGGGCGCGAGTCGCTATCATCGATCAATCTCCGGGGGACGTCAGGGTCGTGCCGGCAGTTCCCGGCGACGACGGATTCCGCATTATCACGGAGGACGCGGATACAGACAAAGCAGGCTTCCGGACTGCTCATGGGCAGGAGGCAGGTGGTCAGCGCAGCGCCGGGACTCGGGATGGCGTGCAAACGGCAGCCCGCCGGATGGAATTCCGTCCTTTCCGTCCCCGCCGTCGCAGGGCCAGGACCAGTCCGGACCGGCGCTTCCCCCCTGCCGTTTTCTGCTGACGGTGACCCGGCTTCACGCAAAGGGTAGGCAGTCGCGTCATTTTTCACCACAATCCGTCTCTGTCCGATGCGGTCGCCCTGAACACAGGCCTCATCCCATGACATTATCGTGACAAATCCGTTCCGCGCCCGGCACTCTGGAGGAAAGCTATGTTAGATGTCTCGCAGGCCATGCGACGCTGTTGTCTCGCCGTCCTGTCGACTCTGTCCACCCCGGTTTTCGCCGACGATTTGTCCACTGCCCCCCTGACCACATGGATCTCGCTGTCCGCCGTTCTCGCCCTGCTGCTGGCCGCCACGCTGCTGTACCTGCGCCACCAGGGGCAGCGGCTGGGCGATTTGCAGACCAACCATGACGCGCTGATCGAGCAATCGCTGGCCGGCATCTACATCGTGCAGAACGAAATTGTCGTCTACTGCAACCCGCGCGCGGCCGACATGCTCGGCTATACCCAGGACGAAATGACCGGCCTGCCGACTTCCGCGCTGCTGGACGCGGAAGAGCGCGAACGGGTCCGCCTCCAGCTGCAGCGCCGCCGGCGGGACCAGATCATCGACATGCGCTTTCAGCTCCGCCTGCGTCATCGCAATGGCCGCCGCATCGACACCGAGGTCCACAGCCGGCTCGCACCATACCGCGGCGCCGACGCCACCATCGGCATCATGATCGACGTCAGCGACCGGACCGAGGCCGAGCACAAGCAGCGCCTGTCCGACATCGTGTTCGACAACGCCGCCGAAGGCATCCTGCTGACCGATGGCGATGCACGCATCATCGCCGTCAACCGCGCATTCACCCGCATTACCGGCTACGAGGCCGACGAGGTGGTCAACCGCCGTTCGCGCCTGTTCCGCGTCGACCACATGGGCCGGGCGATCAACCGCCAGATGCTGCAGTCCCTGGATGAGCAGGGCTGCTGGCAGGGCGAGTTCCTCGATCGCCATCGCAATGGCCGCCTGTATCCGGTCCGGCTGTCGATCAGCGCCGTGCATGACCCGGAAGGCGAGCTGATCAACAACGTCTGCGTATTCAACGACATCAGCCAGCACAAGGACGCCGAGGACCGGCTGGTCTTCCTCGCCACCCACGACCCGCTGACCCGGCTGACCAACCGCGCCGAATTTCTCACCCGGCTGCAGACCACCTGCGAAGGGACATCGGCCACGGCATTCGCCCTGCTGTTCATCGATCTCGACCGCTTCAAGCTGGTCAACGACGGCTTCGGCCACAGCGGCGGCGACGACCTGCTGCGCGTGATCGCCGCCCGGCTCAACTATGCGGTCGGCAAGGATGCACTGCTGAGCCGGGTCGGCGGCGACGAATTCACCGTGCTGACCAATACCGGCGATCGCGCGAAGCTGGCGCTGCAGGTCGAGCACCTGCTGGACGAACTGGCCCAGCCCAGCGTGCTCGACGGCAAGGAACTGACCGTCACCGGCTCGATCGGCATCGCCGTCTACCCCGAGGATGGCCACAACGCCCAGACGCTGCTCCGCCATGCGGAAGTGGCGATGTACCGTGCCAAGACCGCCGGCAAGAATACCTATGCGTTCTTCAATGCCAGCATGGTCAGCCAGGCCAGCGAGCGGCTGACCATGGAAAATGCGCTGCGCAACGCCATCACCCGCCAGCAGCTCGAACTCCACTACCAGCCGCAGGTCGATCCGGACTCCGGGCTGATCGTCGCGGTCGAGGCGCTGGCGCGCTGGCACCACCCGGAATGGGGCATGATCCCGCCGTCGCGCTTTATCCCGCTGGCGGAAGAAACCGGTCTGGTGCTGGTGCTCGGCCACTGGGTGATCCGTGCCGCCTGCGAACAGATCGCCCGCTGGGACGCCGCCGGCATTCGCGTGCCCCGGGTGGCGGTCAACCTGTCCGCACGCCAGTTTGCCGACTCCTCGCTGTGCCAGGTCCTGACCGACGCGCTGACCAGTGCCGGCATCGCCCCGCAGCGGATCGAGCTGGAGGTGACCGAAAGCGCGCTGATCGAACAGCCCGACGCGGCGGTCGCCCTGCTGAACGAATTGAAAGCACTGGGCGTGCATCTGGCACTGGACGACTTCGGTACCGGCTACTCCAGCCTGTCGCAGCTGAAGAACCTGCCGCTCGACGCGCTGAAAATCGACCGGACCTTTATCGACGGCGTGCCGAACGACCCGAACGATGTCGCCATTACCGAGGCCATTGTCGCCATGGCCCGGAAGCTGGCGCTGACCGTCGTGGCCGAGGGGGCGGAAACCATCGAACAGCGCGATTTCCTCGCCGCCTGTGGCTGCGACCTGATCCAGGGTTTCTACTACAGCCGGCCGCTGCCGCCGGAAGCGCTCGCCGCCTATATCCGCAGCGGCACCTCGCGGCACAGTGCCACCCGGATGGATCTCTGAGCAACGGCCAGCCGCAGCACGTACAATGCCGGCTTTACCGCCCGGCGGGGCCCCGCCCCGCCGGCCATCACGCAGGATCGTCCGCCCATGTCGCAGAAAAAACTCATTCACGGCTTCCACGCCGTCAACGCCCGGCTGTTCCAGTCGCCGAAAAGCCTGGTCGAGCTGTTCGTCGCCGCCGGCCGTGACGACCGTCGCATGCAGGACGTGCTCGACAAGGCCGCCAGCGAGAACGTGCGCGTGATCAGCGTCGATACCGCCCGGCTCGACGCCATGACCGGCCGCGCGCGCCACCAGGGCGTGGCAGCGGTCATCGACGTCAGCCACCGCATCGTCAATGTCGACGACGTGCTCGACACGCTGAACGAACCGCCGCTGCTGCTGATCCTCGACGGCGTGACCGACCCGCACAATCTCGGCGCCTGCCTGCGCGTGGCCGATGCGATGGGCGTCCACGCCGTCATCTCGCCGAAAGACCGCTCCGCCGGCCTGAACGCCACCGTCAGCAAGGTGGCATGTGGCGCGGCCGAGGTCGTGCCGTACGTGCAGGTGACCAATCTGGCCCGCTGCCTGCGCGACATCAAGGACCGCGGCATCTGGATCGCCGGCACCGACATGGACGCCAGCACCGACCTCTACCACTGCGATGCCGCCGGTCCGCTGGCCTGGGTCATGGGCTCGGAAGGTGAAGGCATGCGCCGCCTGACGCGCGAACATTGCGATCTGCTGGTCAGCATCCCGATGTTCGGCACGGTGGAAAGCCTGAACGTGTCGGTCGCCACCGGCATGGTACTCAGCGAATCGCGCCGGCAGCGCGTACTGGCCGCCGGCTGAGCCATACTGAAGCCATGAAACGCCTTCTCGATCCCGTCATGCTGCTGGCCGCCATCGTGTGGCTGGCGGCGCTGGCCATCGCGCCCGACGCGTTTGCCGGCATGCAGCCGATGCCCCGCGCATCGGTGTCGACGCAGATCGGGCACCCCCAGGCCGCCGGCCGCTGCCACAGCCCGTCGGCCATGGCGGCGGACGACACCACGCCGTCATCCTGCGCGACCCATGCCGGTGGCGGCACCCACGCCTGCTGCCCGCAGGCGGTACCGATGGCGGGCGGCATGGCCGTCTCGCTGCCCTTCACCCCGCAGCGGCGCACGGCCCCGACCCCGCCGCTGCGCTCGCGCGCGCTGCCGCCGCCGGACGAACCGCCCCGCGCCTGATCTTTCCTGCCTGCCACTGCCTGCCGTCCTGACGGCAGGGATTCGACTCTGAAAGGAATGATCATGCAAAGACGCACTCTCCTCGCCGCCCTGGCGAGCGCCCCGCTGTGGCCGCTGGCCGCCCGCGCCAATCCGCACGCCGGTCACGGCATGCCGATGCACGACAGCATGCCGATGAACGGCATGACCGCCATGCATGCCCCCTCGTCGTCGCCGGACGCCCTGCCGCCGGCGGGGCAGCCACTGGCTACCCTGCCCCGGCTGGCCAACCGCAGCACCGAGGCCGGCACGTTCAGCGGCGTCATCGATATCGCGGAAACCCGGCATGCACTGCTGCCGGGTGCGCCGACCCGGCTGTGGAGCTACAACGCCGGGCCGCTTGGCCCGCTGATCGAGCTGAATGCCGGCGACCGGGTCGCCATCACGCTGAACAACCGCCTGCCCGAAGAAACGACCGTGCACTGGCACGGTCTGCCGGTCGATCCGCGCGTCGATGGCCATCCGCGCGATGCCATTGCACCGGGCGGCTCGTTCCGTGCCGGATTCACCCTCCCCGACGACCTGTCCGGCACCTTCTGGTATCACCCGCATCCGCATGGCCTGACTGCGCGCCAGGTAGCGATGAGCCTGGCCGGTCCCGTCATCATCCGCCATCGCAACGATCCGTTCGCCGGCCTGCCGGAGTCGCTGCTGGTCATCAGTGACCAGCGCTTCGATCGCGACAACCAGGTGGCCGCGCACACGCCGGCCGACTGGATGGACGGCCGCGAAGGCGAAGTGGTGCTGGTCAACGGCCAGTACCGGCCGCGACTCGATGTCGCGCCGAACGAAACCCGCCGCCTGCGCGTGCTCAATGCCTGCGCGGCACGCTATCTGCTGCTGTCGCTGCCCGGCGCGACCCTGACCCGGGTCGGCACCGATGGCGGCGCGCTGGCCCGGCCGGAAACCGGTCTGTCGCAGTTGCTGCTGACCCCGGGCGAACGCACCGAACTGCTGGTGACCTTCCCGGCCCGGGTCGGCCAGTCGCTGCAACTGGTTTCGCTGCCGTATGCGCGCGGCAAGATGATGCAGCCGGAGCAGACCGCGGCACTGCCGCTGATGACCGTCGCCGTCGCCGACCGTGCACCGGCAGCGGCCTTCAGCCTGCCGGCGCAGCTGGCGACGATCGTGCCACTGGGCCGGCCGGACATCCGCCGCCGCGTGGTGCTGTCGGAGCGGCCGATGGACCACCGCATGGCCGGTGGCGGCATGATGGCCATGATGAAAAACATGTTCCTGATCGACGGCAGAACCTACGACATGAACCGTGTCGACCTGAGCGGCAAGGTCGGGCAGATCGAGGAATGGGAAGTGGTCAATGACAGCCATATGGATCATCCGTTCCATCTGCATGGCGGCCAGTTCCAGCTGATCGCCCGCAACGGCAAGCCACAGCCGCCGAGCTGGCGCGATACGGTCAATCTGGCACCGCGCGCCAGCCTGACCCTGCGCGTGCGCTTCGACACCCCGGGCGAGCGCCTGTACCACTGCCATATCCTCGAACATGAGGATCTCGGCATGATGGGCACACTGGCCGTGCACGCGTAAACCGGAAACGGCTGAACTTCCCCGCGCGGGAGTCGATAAACTACCGGGAAGGCCGCCTGCGCGGCGGCCTCTCCCGATACCCGTCGTCCGCCCCGGGGTTAGCCGCGGACCGCCCGGACCAGTACAATCCCGGCACCTGACTCTGACCGCCCGCCATGCTACCGATCCAGCCCACCCTGACCATCCGGGACTTGTCCCCGGGCCAGCTCGGCCAAGTCCTTCGCGACGTCCGGCCGATCCTGGAGGTCAATCCGACGCCGGCCCGCCTGCCCGACCTGAAGCCGGGCGAGCAGGTATCGGCACGCGTGGTGGACAACCTCGCCGGCAACCGTTTCCTGGTGCTGGTCAAAAACCAGTTACTGACCCTGAACCTCGGCCGCGGCCAGATGCTGGCGGCCGAACCGGGCGCCACGCTGAAACTGACCGTGGCGCAGGTCACGCCGCGGCTGTCATTCCGGCTGGAAAGCGAACCGGTCCAGGAGCAGAGCGACCGCCAGCTGTCGCGGGTGACCCTGTCCGGCGCCTCGCGCTATCTGGGTGCCCTGCTGACCCAGGCCAGTCGTGGCGCCGAGCCGGTGGTGCGCGAACCGCTGTTGCCGCAACCGGGCCAGCGCCCGGCGGCCGGCGGCGCCAATGCCGCGCCAACGCCGGCAGCCTCGCAACTGGGGCCGATCATGCTGGCCAACGGCCAGGTCAACACCCGGGCACTGGCCGGCGCGCTGCAGCAGATGCTGTCCGGCAGCGGCACCTTCTACGAGGCGCATCTGGCCGAGTGGGTGCAGGGCAAGCGCACGCTGGAGCAGGTCCGGGCCGAGCCGCAGGCGAAGCTGGAACTGCCAAAGGCCACACTGGCACTGCTGCACCAGCAACGCACAGACGACGATCCGGCCCAGGCCACCGGCAAGGCCGGCGATGAGGTCGACAGCGCCCGCCACCAGAACGCCAATGCCGCACTCGGGCAGCTGGTCGCACGCCAGCTCGACACACTGGAACACCGCCAGGTGCTGATGCAGGGCGCGGCTTGGCCGGAGCAGCCGTTCGAGTGGCTGATCGAGGAAGACAAGACCGCGCCGGACCGCGAAGCCGACGGCCGCGAGGAGGCCCCGCGCCGCTGGGTCAGCCGGCTGGCACTGAACCTGCCGTCACTCGGCGCCATCGAGGCACGCATCACGCTGGACGGTCAGGGTGTACAGATCCGCATGGATGCGCTCGACCCGCGCACGGCAGCCCGCATCGCCGCCGAGCGCGACCGCCTCCAGCATCAATTGAGCGAAACCGGACTTACCCTGCTGCAGTACTCCGTGAACCGGGAGGCAACATGAGCCGCCGCGACGCCGAACGCCAGAGCGCCGTGGCGCTGGCCTACCGCCAGGGCTCGGTCGCGCCGCGCGTGGTGGCCAAGGGCCGGGGCGAGATGGCCGCCCGCATCATCGAACGCGCCAGGGCGTCCGATGTCTTCGTCCACGAGTCGCCGCAACTGGTCAATCTGCTGATGCAGGTCGATCTCGACAGCCAGATCCCGTCCGAGCTGTACCAGGCTGTGGCGGAAGTACTCGCCTTTGTCTACTACCTGGAACGGCAGGCGGCCGGTGCCGACGAAGAAAACCCGCCGCAACTCCCCGACTGGATATCTCCGCCGACGACCCCATGATGTACTGGTCCGATGCGCGGTCGCGGGCGACCGCATCGGTATAATCCCCGCTTCGTCCGCCCCACCCGGTCCAGAATCGCAGCCCATGTCGTCAGTCCTTCCCGTTCCCGGTCAGAAACACTCCCTTGGTCATCTGCCTCCCGGCGCCGACAGCGCCCGGCTGGCGGCCATCGCCCGCGATGGCGGGCGCCCGCTGCTGGTCCTGACCGCCGACGCGCACAGCGCACGCCGGCTGGCCGACGAAATGCTGTTCTTCGCGCCGTCATTGCGGATCGCCTATCTGCCGGACTGGGAAACCCTGCCGTACGACCACTTTTCGCCGCACGCCGACCTGGTGTCGGAGCGGCTGGCGACACTGTGGAAGCTGCGCCAGGGCCAGGCCGACGTGGTGGTCGCCTCGGCGGCCACGGCGATGATGCGGCTGTCGCCGTTCGAATACCTGGCCGGACGCACCTTCTTCCTCAAGGTCGGCGACACGCTCGATGTCGAGCGCCTGCGCGCCGATCTGACGCGGGCCGGCTATACCCATGTGACCCAGGTCTATGCACCGGGCGAGTTCTCGATTCGCGGCGGGCTGGTCGACCTGTTCCCGACCGGCAGCAATCTGCCGTACCGCATCGACCTGTTCGGCGACGAAATCGAAACCCTGCGGACCTTCGACGTCGATACCCAGCGCACCGTCTACCCGGTGCAGGATATCCGCCTGCTGCCGGCGCGCGAGTTCCCGACCGACAACGATGGCGTCACCACCTTCCGCCAGCATTTCCGCGAGACCTTCGAGGGCGATCCGTCGCGCTGCCGGCTGTACAAGGACATCTCGGCCGGCAGCGTGCCGGCCGGCATCGAGTACTACCTGCCGCTGTTCTTCGACACCACCTCGACGCTGTTCGACTATCTCGGCGACAACGCCGCCATCGCCATGCACGCCGACACGCTGGCGACCGCCGAGGGCTTCTGGCGCGAGGTACAGAGCCGCTACGACCTGCTGCGCGGCGAAACCGCCCGCCCGTGCCTGCCGCCGGACCAGCTTTATCTGCGCCCCGATGCACTGATGAGCGCGCTGAAGCCGTATCCGCGGCTGGCCATCGACACCGAAGGCGCGCTGCCGGACGATGTCGCCCTGCTGCCGGACCTGAACGTCGACCGCCGCGCCGACGTGCCGGTCGCCCGCCTCAAGCAGTTCGTCGACAGCACCGACACCCGGGTACTGCTGATCGCGGAAAGCCTGGGCCGGCGCGAAACCATTTACCAGTTGCTGGCCGAATACGGGCTGAAGCCGACCCCGCTGGACAGCCTGGCCGACTTCGTCGACGGCAACGTCCGTTGCGCGCTGCTGGCCGGCACGCTGACGCGCGGCTTTGTCGACCGCGCGGCCGGTCTGTCCTTCATCACCGAATCCGACCTGTACCAGACCGTGGCACGCACGCCGCGCCAGCAGCGCAAGCGCAGCAACACCGACGCCATGCTGCGCGATCTGGCCGAGGTCAAGGTCGGCGATCCGGTCGTGCATGAAACCCACGGCATCGGCCGCTACCTGGGGCTGGAGTCACTCGATCTCGGCGAAGGGCTGACCGAGATGATGACCATCGAGTACGCCGACAGCGCCAAGCTGTACGTACCGGTGGCGCAACTGCACATGATCAGCCGTTACGCCGGCTCGGCCAGTGACAATGTCCAGCTGACCCGGCTCGGCAGCAGCCAGTGGGACAAGGCGCGCAAGCGCGCGGCCGAAAAGGCGCGCGACACCGCGGCCGAACTGCTGAATCTGTACGCCCAGCGTGCCGCCCGCGCCGGCCACGCCTTCACCATCAGCCCCAACGACTACGACGCCTTTGCCGCCGGCTTCGGCTTCGAGGAAACCGCCGACCAGCAGGCCACCATCGAGGCGGTCATCGCCGACATGAGCGCGGAGAAGCCCATGGACCGGCTGGTCTGTGGCGACGTCGGCTTCGGCAAGACCGAAGTCGCGTTGCGCGCCGCCTTTATCGCCGCCATGGCCGGCCGCCAGGTCTCGGTACTGGTACCGACCACGCTGCTGGCCGAACAGCATGCACAGAGCTTTGCCGACCGTTTTGCCGACTGGCCGGTCAAGGTCGCCGAACTGTCGCGCTTCCGCTCGGCCAAAGAGCAGAAGGCCACCCTGGCCGGGCTGGCCGACGGCTCGGTCGACATCGTCATCGGCACCCACCGGCTGGTCCAGCCGGACGTGGTGTTCAAGCGCCTGGGGCTGGTCATCATCGACGAGGAGCACCGCTTCGGCGTGCGCCAGAAGGAACAGCTGAAACGGCTGCGCGCCAATGTCGACGTACTGACGCTGACCGCAACGCCGATTCCGCGCACCCTGGCCATGTCGCTGGAGGGGCTGCGTGACTTCTCGGTCATTGCCACGGCGCCAAGCCGCCGGCTGTCGGTCAAGACCTTCGTCAGCCCGCTGTCCAATGGCGTGATCCGCGAAGCCGTGCTGCGCGAACTCAAGCGTGGCGGCCAGGTGTTCTTCCTCTACAACGAGGTCGAAACCATCGAGAACATGCGCGAGAAGCTGGTCGAGCTGCTGCCCGAGGCCCGGGTCGGCGTCGCCCACGGCCAGCTGCGCGAGCGCGAGCTGGAACAGGTGATGCGCGACTTCAACCAGCAGCGCTTCAACGTGCTGCTGTGCTCGACCATTATCGAAACCGGCATCGACATCCCGAATGCCAACACCATCCTGATCCACCGCGCCGACAAGTTCGGTCTGGCGCAGCTGCACCAGCTGCGCGGCCGGGTCGGCCGCTCCTACCACCAGGCGTATGCCTACCTGCTGACACCGGAGAACATCAGCCGCGATGCGCAGAAGCGGCTGGAGGCGATCCAGGCGATGGAAGACCTCGGCAGCGGCTTCTACCTGGCCATGCACGATCTGGAAATCCGCGGCGCCGGCGAAGTGCTCGGCGAAGGCCAGTCCGGCGAAATGCAGGAAGTCGGCTTTGGCCTGTACACCGAAATGCTGAAGGCGGCGGTCAAGGCGCTGAAGAAGGGCCAGGAGCCCGATCTCGACCAGCCGCTGGGCGTAACCACCGAGATCAATCTGCACGCGCCGGCACTGCTGCCGGACGACTACTGCCCGGACGTTCATGAACGGCTGGTGCTGTACAAGCGGCTGGCCAGCTGCGACACCGGTGCCGACATCGACGAAATCCACGAGGAGCTGATCGACCGCTTCGGCCTGCCGACGCCGCCGGTCAAGCTGCTGATCGACAGTCACCGCCTGCGCCTGCTGGCGCGCGATCTCGGCGTCAGCCGCTGCGACGCGTCGGACACGGCAATCCAGCTGACCTTCTCCAGCCAGACGCCGGTCGAGCCGATGAAGATCATCGGTCTGATCCAGAGCAAGCGGAACTACAAGCTCGCCGGCCAGGACAAGCTGCGGGTCGAAGCCACGCTGAACGACCCGGCCATGCGTGCGGTGCGGGTCAAGGAACTGCTGAAGGAGCTGGCAGCGTAACGCCACCAGCGCCCTGCACGGCTACGCCGCCGCAAACACCCAGCAGTCGTTGGCCGGAAACTCGACCCAGTACTCTCCGGCCTCTCGTGGCGTGTGGCCAAAGGCGCGGAAGCGCAGGTCGCCACGGTCGAACAGATACTCCCAGCGGTCGCCGAGGTACATGGCCGTCACCAGCCGGGCGCGGACCCGGTTGTCTCCGGGGCCGTCGGCCACGCTGACACGTTCGAGCCGGATCACCGCCTGCGCACCGGCGCCGACGGTGACATGGTCGATCGCCTGCCCGGCCAGTTCCCAGTCCGCGCCGGCTATGCGCACCCGGCGGCCGTCGACCGCGACCACCCGTGCCGCCAGCTTGTTGTTGCTGCCCATGAACTCGGCGCTGTACAGCGATTTCGGCGTGGCATACAGCTCGGCCGGCGTGCCCTCCTGCTCGATGCGGCCGTTCTTCAGCAACAGGATGCGATCGGACATCGCCATCGCCTCGGTCTGGTCATGGGTCACGCACAGCGCCGACAGCCCGAGTTCGATGATCAGCGCGCGCAGCCAGGCACGGGCCTCCTCGCGCAGCTTGGCGTCCAGGTTGGACAGCGGCTCGTCGAGCAGGATGACCGGCGGGTTGTAGACCAGCGCACGGGCAATGGCGACCCGCTGCTGCTGGCCCCCCGACAACTGGAACGGAAAGCGCCCGGCCAGTTGCGCCAGCCCCAGCTGCGTCAGCACCTGGTCGACGCGCTGGCGGATTTCGGCCGTGCCGACCCGGCGCAGTTTGAGGCCATAGGCCACGTTGTCGAATACCGAACGGTGCGGCCACAGCGCATAGGACTGGAACACCAGCCCGAGTGCGCGCTGCTCAACCGGCAGGTTGTGCGCACTGGCGCCGTCATACAGCAGTTTGCCATCGAGCAGGATCTTGCCATCCGACGGTTGTTCCAGCCCGGCCACGGCGCGCAGCAGCGTGGTCTTGCCGCTGCCGGACGCGCCGAGCAGCGACACCACTTCTCCGGCCTTGAGCTGGAATGACACACCATTGAGAATCGGATGGGCGTCGTAGCTCAGGTGCAGATTTTCGACAACAAGCTTAGTCATGAAGTTTCACTCCGAAACGCAGGGCGACCGCCAGACCGGCGCCGACCATGGCAATGTTGATGACCGACAGGGCAGCGACCTGATCGACCGCGCCGGTTGCCCACAGCGACACCAGCAGCGAACCGATCACCTCGGTGCCCGGCGACAGCAGATAGACCGCCGTCGAGTATTCCCGCTCGAAAATCATGAAGATCAGCAGCCAGCTGGCTAGCAGCCCGTAGCGGATCAGCGGCAGCGTGATATCGCGGCTGGTTCGGCCGCGGCTGGCGCCGACGCTGCGCGCGGCCTCCTCCAGTTCGGGCCCGACCTGCATCAGCGCGCCCTGGACCAGCCGCATCCCGTAGGCCAGCCAGACCACGGTGTAGGCCAGCCAGATCGAGAACATCGAGTTCCGCAGCTCCTTCAGCCCCGGCACGAACAGGAACACCCACAGGAAGGCCAGGCCGGCGAGGATGCCCGGCACTGCGCGCGGCAACAGCACGATGTAGTCGAGCAGCCGGCTGCCGCCATCGGCACGCCGGTGGCCGGCAAAGCCGATCGCGGTATACGCGGCCACCGCCACCAGCCCGCCGATCACGCCGACCCCCAGGGTATTGGTGATGGCGCGCACCATATTGTCCTGCTCGAACAGGTCAGTGAAATTGGACAGCGTCAGCGAGTCGAGCAGCGATACGCCATCGCCCCAGTGGCTGACGAAAGCGCGCAGCACGATGCCGGACAGGGGCACCAGCACGGTCACTGCCAGCCACAGGCCGATGATGGCGAATGCCAGCCAGCGCCAGTTGCCGAGCGGCAGCGGCTGCTGGCGTGCGGCCTTGCCCTTGATCGACACATACTTGCTCGCGCTGCGCAGCAGCCGGCGCTGCAACAGCACCAGCGGGAAAGTGGCCGCCACGATGCACATCGCCACCGCCGCCATCAGGTGATAGGACGGAATGCCGAGCTTGTTGGTCAGCTTGTACAGATAGGTCGCCAGCACCAGGTGCCCCTCGGGGTCGCCGAGCACCAGCGGCAGGCCGAAAATCTCGAAGCCGAGGAAGAACACCAGCACGCCGGAGAACATCAGCGAGGGCATCACCATCGGCAGGCTGACATCGCGCGCCACCCGGAACGGCGTCGCTCCGGAGATTCTCGCCGCCTCCTCGACATCGGCGCCAAGATTGCGCAGCGCGGCCGAGGCATACAGGTACACGTGCGGAACATGGGTCAGGCCGGCGATCAGCGCGATACTGGACAGGGTGTAGATGTTCCACGGCACATCGCCGAACAGATTGCGCCACCACAGCGAGTAGAAGCCGACCGGACCGGTGGCGACCACATAGCCGAATGCCAGCACCATCGGCGACACGAACACCGGCGTCAGCAGCAGGGGTTCCAGCCAGCGACGGCCGGGCAGATTGGTGCGCACCATCAGGAAGGCCAGCAGCCCGCCCAGCGGCACGGCGATGACCAGCATGCCGGCGGCAATGGCGACCGAATTGCCCAGCGCCGACCAGAAGTCCGGGTCATCGAAAATGAAACGGTAGGCATCGAGACTCAGTGTCTTGTCCGGCATGAAGAACGGTGCGGACAGCAGGCTCTGGTACACGATCAGCGACAGCGGCATCAGCACCGCCACCAGCACCAGGCCGATGGTCAGCCAGCGCGAGGGGGTCAGCCGCCGCAGAACGGGCGGCAGGCGCAGCGGGGCCTGCGCAGGCGCCAGGGTCGGCGCCGACGGGAGAGGGGAAGTCATGGGTGTGTTCCTGGTGGACGCCGCCGCGGACATCCGGCCGCGCGGCGGGCGTCGATCGGTGTTACTTGGCGAGAGCCTGCTTCCAGGTCTTCAGGAATTCCAGACGCTTGGCCTGATCCAGATACACCAGCAATCCGGTGCCGACCTGGATCGGCTTGAGGCTGTTGCCAAGCTGGCGCGTCAGGCCCGCCATCGACGTCTCGCCGGTCACGTCGGCACGGATGGCAAACAGGTCGGCCTGGTTGGCGAGCAGGGTCTGTCCGCGCTTCGACAGCAGGTAGTCGGTCCACAGCCGCGCCGCATTCGGCGAGCGTGCGCTCTTTGAAATCACCGACAGCCGGCTGACCACCAGCGTGTAGTCCTTCGGATACACATAGCCGATCGACGGGTCCTTCTTGGCCTTGGTGAACGCATAGGAACCGATGATGTTGTAGCCGATCAGGTTCTCGCCGGACGAGATGCGTTCCAGCATCGCCCCGGTACTCGACTGCACCTTGAGACCGGTCGCCCCCAGCGCGCGGATCAGATCCCAGGTGGCATTGCCGGCCACGCGATAGTCCTGGGTCAGGTAGTTGAAGCCGACGCCGGACTTCTCGATATCGTAGGTGGTGACCTTGCCGGCGAATTTCTTCGGATTGGCACGGACGATGCGGGCCAGATCGGCATGGGTCTGCGGAATTTCGGCAGCGGTCAGCAACCGCTTGTTGTAGACGATGGCAATCGGCTCGAAGGTGGTGCCATAGGCAAGGCCCTGGTAATGCGCCCAGCCCGGCAGGTTCGCCACTTCCGGTGACGCATAGCTGGCGGCAAAACCGTCATTGACCAGCTTGACCTGCAGGTCCATCGCCGAGCTCCACAGCACGTCGGCGGAGCCGCCGCCTGCGGCAGCCTCGCTGATGAAGCGGTTGTACAGCTCGGTGCTGTTCATATCGTTGTATTCGACCCGGACGCCCGGATAGAGCGCTTCGAAGTCCTTGATCAGCGGACGGACGGCGGCGGTATCGGTCGTCGAGTAGACCACGACCTTGCCTTCCTTGCGCGCGGCGGCGATCTGGTTGCTGTAGCTGGCCGGATAGCCGGGCGGCAGCGGATCGGCCAGGGCAGTGGCGGCGGTACAGGCCAGCGCAGCGGCCAGCGCGAGTTGCTTGAATCGCTTCATGCAGAATCTCCTTGTGGGCTGACGACCGGCCGCCGTTGTGCCCGGCGATCGCGGCCCCGGCGGCACCAGCGCCGCCCGGAATGTCAGTTGTGTGACACGAGAATAGGCAGTCGCCGCTTTCGATTCGCTTTCAACCCGGCCCGCCTGCGGATTATTTTCATTGTGCATTGCGGGAGTCGCTACACTGGATTTCCCGTTTTTCCATCGCTCCGTCACCATGCGCATCCTGCTTGTCGAAGACCACCTGCCACTGGCCGAATCGCTGACCCGCGCCCTGACCCAGGCCGGCTTCAGCGTCGACTGCATGCACAACGGCGCCGACGCCGACCATGTACTGCACACCCAGGACTACGCACTGGTCATCCTCGATCTGGCGCTGCCGCGGCTGGACGGCTGGGAAGTGCTGCGCCGGCTGCGCGCACGTCGCAACCGGGTGCCGGTCATGATCCTGACCGCACACGGCGCGGTCGGCGACCGGGTGCGCGGGCTGGACCTCGGTGCCGACGACTACCTGCCCAAGCCCTTCGAGCTGGCCGAGCTCGAAGCGCGCGCCCGGGCACTGATCCGCCGCAGCCATGGCCAGGAAAGCAATGTCCACCACTGCGGCCCGCTCAGCTACGACAGTGCCGGCCGCCAGTTCACGCTGGCCGGTGAGCGACTGCAGCTGACGCCGCGCGAACATGCGGTACTGGAAGTGCTGATCCTGCGCGACGGCAAGGCGGTCAGCAAGGACACGCTGTCGGAGAAGATCTTCGGACTGGACGAGTCCAGCAGCGCCGATGCCATCGAGATCTACATCCACCGGCTGCGCAAGAAACTCGGCCACGCCCCGGTCGCCATCGTCACCCTGCGCGGCCTCGGCTATCTGCTGGAAGCGAAATGACACTGTCCAGCCTGCGCCTGAAGCTGGCGGTCTGGCTGCTGCTGCCGCTGCTGGTCCTGCTCGGTTTCGACGCCTGGCTGACCTACCAGCGCGCCATGGGCACGGCAAACATGGCTTTCGACCGTACGCTGTTCACCTCGGCCAAGGCCATCGCCGAAGGGGTGCGGCTGGATGGCAACCGCCTGCAGGTCGATCTGCCCTATCTGGCACTGGAGCTGTTCGAAGCCAATTCCCAGGGGCGGGTGTTCTACCGGGTGGCCGAGGACAACGGCAGCACGCTGACCGGCTACGCCGACCTGCCGCTGCCGGCCGGCAACGGTCCGCCCGACTTCCGCCCGCAGTACTACGAAGCCCCGTTTCGCGATGACACCCTGCGCCTGATCGCGCTGCGCCAGCCGGTCTACGACGTCAGTCGCGGCAGCCACCGCAGCGTGTGGGTGCTGGTCGGCGAAACCCCGGAACTGCGCCGCCAGCTCGCGCGCGAAATCCTGATCGGCTCGCTGCAGCAGGAAGTGGTACTGGTCTCACTGGCGCTGGCCATCGTGCTGTTCGCCATCGGTCATGGCCTCAAGCCGCTGGACCGGCTGTCGGCAGCGCTCGGCGCGCAGCGGGGCGACAGGCTGCAGGCACTGGACACCCGCGATCTGCCGACCGAAATCCGCCCACTGGTCACCGCGCTGAATCGGCATGTGGAACGGATGCAGCAGATGCTGAGCGCGCGCCGGCGCTTCTTCGACGATGCTGCCCACCAGCTGAAGACACCGCTGGCGGTCATCCAGGCCCAGACCGAACTGGCACTGCGCGAATAGGACCCGGCCGTGCTGCATCAGCGGCTGCGCGGCCAGCTGCACACGCTGCATCAGGCCTCCCACGGCGTCCAGCAACTGTTGTCGCTGTCACGACTGGAGCCGGACAGCGGTCTGGTGGCCACCAGCGAGCCGGTCGATCTGGCGGCGCTGGCGCGCGACGTGGCACTGGAATGGTCGCCGGTCGCCCGCCGGCATGGCATCGACCTCGGCTACGACGGCGCGCAGCACGCCTGGATGGAGGGCCAGCCGGCCCTGCTGCAGGAAATGATCGGCAACCTGATCGACAATGCCATCCGCCACGCCGGCCCGCGCCTCACCGTCGCCGTCACCACCAGTTCCGACGGGCCCCGGCTGGCCGTGATCGACAACGGCCCCGGCATCGCGCCGGCCGAACGCGACAAGGTCTTCAGCCGTTTCTACCGCGTGGCCGGCACCCGGGCCGACGGCAGCGGACTGGGGCTGGCCATCGTGCGCGAAATCGCCCACCGCCATGCGGCCCGCATCCGGCTCGACGATACGCCAGGCGGCGGGCTGACGGTGCACGTCAGCTTTGCCGGTCATCCTGCGCCGCCCTGACCCCTGCGGCCGACAATGGCAATCGGCATGCAATCCGGCCCGGACATGACACAATGCGCGGACCTCAATCCAAAAGTCATTGCGCCATGCGCCGTCTGCTCGCCATTGTCCTGTTCGCCACCTGCCTGATCCGCCCCGCGCTGGCCGCCACGCCCAGTGTCGAGTCCATCGACACCCTGCTGGATGTCACCGGTGCCAGACAGCTGGCCGTGCAGATGTCCGACCAGGCCGGCCAGGTGCTGGAAAACATCAACCAGGAGCTGATCACGGAAATGCAGCTCGATGCCGACCAGCAAAAGGCGCTGCGCCTGTATGCCAGCAAGTCGCTGGAAACGATCCGTACCGAACTGAGCTGGGAGGCGCTGCGCCCTGGCTATGTGAAGCTGTACCAGGAAGTGTTCACCCAGGACGAGATCGACCAGCTGATCGCCTTCTACCGCACGCCGACCGGCAAAATGCTGACCACCAAAATGCCGGAAGTCTCGAAGCGGACCACGGCGCAGATCCAGGAGCGCATGAGCGTCATCGTGCCGCGCCTGCAGGCCGCGCTGGCCGAGTCGGTCAAGCAGATGCAGGAAGACAAGGCCGCCCGCAAGCACTGAGCGTCATCGCCGGCCCACGCAATAACGCCACCCCGAGGGGTGGCGTTTCTGTGTCAGGACATGGCAGTTGCCCGCTTACACCTTGTCGTACAGCTTGCCGCCGCCCTTCTTGAACTCGATGGCCTTGGTCTCCATGCCCTGGCGCAGCGCGTCCTGTTCGGCGATACCCTGACGGGCGGCGAAATCGCGCACGTCCTGGGTGATCTTCATCGAGCAGAAGTGCGGGCCGCACATCGAGCAGAAATGCGCGACCTTGGCACTGTCCTTCGGCAGGGTTTCGTCATGGAACTCGCGGGCGCGGTCCGGGTCGAGGCCGAGGTTGAACTGATCTTCCCAGCGGAACTCGAAGCGGGCCTTGGACAGCGCATTGTCGCGGATCTGCGCGCCGGGATGGCCCTTGGCCAGGTCGGCGGCGTGCGCGGCGAGCTTGTAGGTGATGATGCCTTCCTTGACGTCGGCCTTGTTCGGCAGCCCCAGGTGCTCCTTCGGCGTCACGTAGCACAGCATCGCCGTGCCATACCAGCCGATCTGCGCGGCACCGATCGCCGACGTGATGTGATCGTAGCCGGGGGCGATGTCGGTGGTCAGCGGGCCCAGGGTGTAGAACGGCGCTTCGTCGCACCATTCCAGCTGCTTGTCCATGTTCTCCTTGATCAGCTGCATCGGCACATGGCCCGGGCCTTCGATCATCACCTGCACATCATGTTTCCAGGCAATCTGCGTCAGTTCGCCCAGAGTCTTCAGTTCGGCCAGTTGTGCCTCGTCGTTCGCATCCCAGACCGAGCCCGGACGCAGGCCGTCGCCAAGACTGAAGCTGACGTCGTAGGCCTTCATGATCTGGCAGATATCGTCGAAGCGGGTGTACAGGAAATTTTCCTGATGGTGGGACAGACACCACTTGGCCATGATCGAGCCACCGCGGCTGACGATGCCGGTCATGCGGTTGGCGGTCAGCGGCACGTGGGCCAGGCGCACGCCGGCGTGGATGGTGAAATAGTCGACCCCCTGCTCGGCCTGCTCGATCAGCGTGTCGCGGAACAGCTCCCAAGTCAGGTCCTCGGCTTTGCCGTTCACCTTTTCCAGCGCCTGATAGATCGGCACCGTGCCGATCGGCACCGGGCTGTTGCGGATGATCCACTCGCGCGTTTCGTGAATATGCTTGCCGGTCGACAGATCCATGATGGTGTCCGCACCCCAGCGGATGCCCCAGGTCATCTTGTCGACTTCCTCGTTGATCGACGACGTGACGGCCGAATTGCCGATATTGCCATTGATCTTCACCAGGAAATTGCGGCCGATGATCATCGGTTCGACTTCCGGGTGATTGATGTTGGCCGGGATGACGGCGCGGCCGCGGGCGATCTCGTCGCGCACGAATTCCGGCGTGATCTCGGCCGGAATGCTGGCGCCGAAGCTTTCGCCCGGGTGCTGGCGGGTCATGAAGGCCGCCATCTTTTCACCCTGCGGGCCGCTGGCGCGCAGGCTTTCCAGATACTCGCGGCGGCGCAGGTTCTCGCGGATGGCGACGAATTCCATTTCCGGGGTGACGATGCCCTGGCGCGCATAGTGCATCTGGGTGACATTGCTGCCGGCGCGGGCGCGGCGCGGCGTGCGCACCAGTTCGAAGCGCAGCGGATCGAGACTGGCATCGGCCAGCCGGCTGCGGCCGAAGGCGCTGGTCAGTTGCGCCAGCCGCTCGGTGTCACCGCGCTCGTCGATCCACGGTGCGCGCAGCTCGGGCAGCCCCTTGCGGATATCGATGCGCGCATCCGGATCGGTATAGAGCCCGGACGTGTCATAGACCGTCACCGGCGGATTGGCTTCGACGCCACCGTTCAGCGTGGTATCGGTCAGGCTGATCTCGCGCATCGGCACGCGCAGGTCGGGACGCGAGCCCTGCACATAGATTTTCTTCGACGCGGGCAGCGGCTGGATGGCGGCCTGGTCGACATGGGCGTCGTCGGCACGGAAATCGCGGGCGGTCATGGGCAGTTCTCTCTCGGTTTCTGGGTGGCGTTCAGGCCACCCGGTTTGCAGACGCCAGCAGTTCGCGATGCGCTGTCGCGCGGCCGGCCGGGCGTCGGAATGGCGTTACCACCAGGCATGGAAATGATGGACCGGGCCGATACCGTGTCCGACCTGCAGCCGGTCGGCCGCTGTCAGCGCCTCGGTCAGCCAGTGCTTGGCGTCGTGAACGGTCTCGGCCCAGTTGCGTCGCTGCGGCCGCAGCGCCGTCAGCGCGGCGGACAGGGTGCAGCCGGTACCGTGGGTATTGCGGGTGACAACGCGTACCGCCGGGAAGCGTTCGGCGCCATCGCGGGTCACCAGCCAGTCCGGGCTGTCCGCCGTGTTCTCCAGATGACCGCCCTTCATCAGCACCGCGTCAGCCCCCAGCGCCAGCAGGCGCTCGGCCTGGGCCAGCATGCCGTCCTCGTCGCGCACCACCGGCTCGCCCAGCAGCGCGGCGGCCTCCGGCAGGTTCGGGGTGATCAGCGACGCCAGCGGCAGCAGTTCGTCGCGCAGCGCCGCCACGGCATCGGCGGCCAGCAGCGGATGGCCGCCCTTGGCGATCATCACCGTATCCAGCACCAGCCACTTCGGCCGGTACTGGCGAACGCTGGCAGCAACGGCATGGATGATGTCGGCCGTGGCCAGCATCCCGCACTTGGCGGCGTCGATGCGGATATCGCTGAACACCGCGTCCAGCTGGGCGGCGACAAAAGCCGGCGGCACCGCGTGCACGCCGGTGACACCGCGCGTGTTCTGCGCGGTCAGCGCGCTGATGACCGACAGGCCATAGGCGCCAAGCGCGGAAAAGGTTTTCAGGTCGGCCTGGATACCCGCGCCGCCGCCGGAATCGGAGCCGGCGATGGTCAGGGCATGCGGAATGAAGGCGGGATGTTCGGGCAGGGACATCAGGACTCGCTGGCGGACGGGATGACGGGAACGTGGCTCAGCGCCCGCAGGGCGGCGGCAGCGGCACGCGGGTCGGCAGCGGCACAAATGGCCGACACCACGGCAATGCCGTCGGCACCGGCCGCATAGACGGCAGCAGCATTCGCGGGGCCGATGCCGCCAATGGCGACCGCCGGCAGCGTTTTCTGCCGCATCAGTTCGCCAAAACCGGCCAGGCCGATCACCGGCGACGCATCCGGCTTGGTGCCGGTCGGGTAGACCGGACCGACGCCCACATAGTCGACCACCCCGGCGTCGACGGCGGCCAGCTGGGCGGCGTTCGACGCCGACAGGCCGACAATGCGCGACGGACCGAGCAGGCGCCGGGCTTCTGCCGCAGGCAGGTCCTGCTGGCCGACATGGACGCCGTCGGCGTCGACCGCCAGCGCCACATCGACCTGGTCATTGATCAGCAGCGGGACATTGGCACAGCGGCACAGCGGCAACAGCGCGCGCGCGGCGTCGACCCACTGCCGTTTCTTCCACTGCGGCGCACGCAGCTGCACCAGGGTGACGCCGCCTTCCAGCGCGCTCTCGGTCACCCGGCACATGCCGTCGATGCCGCCGCACAGGTCGGGGTCGAGTACCAGATAGACGGTCAGATCGAGTTCGCGCCTCATGCCGGCAACCTCCGTTCCAGGGTCGGGGCATCGAGTCCGGCCAGCGCATCGAGCAGCGCCACGGCGAAACTGCCGGGACCGGCGGCCTGTTCGGCAGCCTGTTCGCCGGCAATGGCCATCCATGCGCAGGCACTGGCGGCGGCATGCAGCCGGTCCGGCGCCCCGGCCATGCTGGCGGCGACCAGCGCCGACAGCGAGCAGCCGGTACCGGTCACCCGTTGCAGCAGCGGGTGGCCATTGGCGACCGACAGCAGTCGTTCGCCATCGGTAATGTAGTCGGTGGCACCGGTCACCGCGACGACGGCGCCGGTCCGGCGCGCCAGTGCCACGGCGGCACTGACCGCCTCGTCGCTGCCGGCGGTGCTGTCGACGCCGCGGCCGCCATGACCGAGTCCGGCCAGCGCGATGATTTCCGACGCATTGCCGCGGATTGCCGCCGGCGCAAACGCCAGCAGCTCATGGCTGAATGCCGTGCGATAGGCCAGCGCGCCCACAGCGACCGGGTCCAGTGTCCACGGCGTACCGGCCTCGGCAGCGGCGCGAACCGCCAGCAGGATCGCCTCGGCCTGGTGCGAATCCAGCGTCCCGACATTGACCGACAGTGCCGAGGCCACGGCGGCGAACGCGGCAACCTCTTCGCGGGCAACCACCATGGCGGGCGCACACCCGCACGCCAGCAGCACATTGGCGGTAAACGGGGTGACCACGGAATTGGTCAGGCAATGGACCAGAGGCGCCGCGGCGCGGACACGGACGATCTCGTGCGCGGCACGGGAGGAAGTGAGTGGCGTCGATTCCGACATGCGGTCCCTTCGGGCAGCATGACAGCGGAAGCGCG
Organism: Microvirgula aerodenitrificans DSM 15089; assembly: GCF_000620105.1. Classification (NCBI taxonomy): domain Bacteria; kingdom Pseudomonadati; phylum Pseudomonadota; class Betaproteobacteria; order Neisseriales; family Aquaspirillaceae; genus Microvirgula; species Microvirgula aerodenitrificans. The sequence continues at coordinate 100,490 of NZ_JHVK01000002.1, forward strand.
AGCGGCGCACGGGCGAAAGCCGGCGCGGCATCGTGACCTCCCTACGCTGGCATGACCCAGATCAGGTGATTGCGGGACTATCTCAGCCGACGGCAAACGCCGTCGACACCCCGAGTCACGGTTGAAACGAGCGCCGATTGTGCGGCCAGCGGCGCGGGCCGTCAATGCACTGCCGGCGCCGGCCGTCGTCGCAGCGGCCTCAGTCGGCCGGGCTTTCCAGCGCTTCCAGATCGATGCGGATGCGGATGGTGTCACCGACGAAGGGCAGGCCATACTTCATGCCGAACGCCGAGCGCCTGAACTCGGTCGTGACCTTGGCGCCACAGGCATTGCGGCCCCAGTACGGATGCCGGCCGCAAGTCAGCCGCTCGATTTTCAGCGCAACCGGCAGGGTGATGCCGGTCAGGGTCAGCTCGCCGTCCGCGGCCACCGGCTGATCCTTGTCGAAGCGCAACTGCGTGGAATGAAAGCGCAGCACCGGATACTGGCTGACCTGGAAGAAATCCTTGCTGCGCAGTACGGTATCGCGCGCCGGCAGGCCGGTGTCGATCGACGCGGCGTCGATGCTCACCTCGATCTCGCCGCGCTGCGCCTCGCGGTCGAGCACGATAAAGCCCTGGGTCCGGTTGAAGCGCCCGATCAGTTCGGAAAAGCCGAAATGGCTGACGGCGAAAGTCGGATAGCTGTGCGTCGATTCGATGTCATAGCGCACCGGCGCGGCCGCGGCCGCGGCCGCCAGTGGCAGCAGGCAAAACAGCAGCGCGTATTTCATGATGGCCTCCGGGCGACAACGATAAGTGAGTTATACCGTTGCCGCCCGCTGCCTGTCAGCGCATGGCGAAAAATTCGCGATGGAAATGCGCCGGAGGCAGGCCAAGCGCGGCCAGTCCGTTCTGCAGCTGCTCGGCAAACGGGGCCGGTCCACAGAACCAGACCGGCGGCCGCTCGCCATCCCGCCAGCCGCTGGCGATATGCGTGGCATCCAGCCGCTGACCGTCGCCGGCAATGCACAGGTGCAGGTTCACGCCGGCAGCCCGGCAACGCGCATCGAGATCCGCCGGCCACATCTGTTCGCGGCTGCGGCAGCAATAGTAGAAATCGACCACTCCCTGACTGCCGCCTTCGCGGGACAGCGCCTCCAGCCGTGCCAGGAACGGCGTGATGCCCACGCCACCGGCCACCCACACCTGCCGGGCCGGACCGCTGAAATCGAAGCCGCCATACGGGCCTTCGACCTCGACCGGCTGGCCGGGGCGAATCCGGTCCGACAGTGTGCCGGTGTAGTCGCCGAGCGCCTTGATGCCGAAGCGCAGCCGGCCGTCCTCACGGGTTGCCGATGCAATCGAGAACGGGTGAGCACCCTCGGCCGGATCGAAGGTCACGAAAGCGAACTGACCGGCCGCGTGAGCGAATGCCTGCGAGTCCAGATCGACCTCGACCTCCAGCATGCCGGCCGCCGGGGCATGCCGCACCGCGACCACCTGGCCGGCATGACGACGCTGGCGGCCGATACGGCCGGACAGCGACAGCAATGCCGCCACCGAGCCCGCCAGCGCACAGGCCAGCGTCCACAGGCCGGCCGGCTGGCTCCACCACGCCGACGGCATCAGTTCAAGCCCGTGCAGCACGAAGGCAATGAACACCAGCGGAAACACCTTGTGCACGTAGCGGAACCAGCGGTACGGCACCAGCTTCAGCAGCGCGATCAGCAGCAGGGCGGCAACCAGATACAGGCCCCACTCGCCGATGCCCTTGGCCAGTTCGTGCAGCAGCGCTGGTTCGCCACCGCCGCCCTTTTTCGCCGGACGGAACAGCCAGCCGGCCTGCACCATCCACTTGGGAAATTTTTCCGCGCCCCAGTGCAGTAACAGCAGCACGGCACAGCCGATGCCGGTCCACTTGTGCAGCCGGTAAATACGGTCCAGCCCGCCGACCTGGCGCTCGAGCCAGCGCGAACGCACGGCCAGCACCAGGCTGAAGGCCATGGCGGAGAACAGTACCAGTCCGCTCAACAGCACCGCCTGCTTGCGCCAGGCCCAGAAATCAGCCGCCATCAGCACGGACCAGTCCACACTGCCCGCCCACATCGCCACACTGATGGCGATCAGTCCCGCCAGCCACTTGCCCATGGGATCCTCCCGTCGGTCATCTCATTGTTGATGCCGACATTAACGCGCGGGGGATTTAACCATGGATTAATCGCGCGCCGTCTCAGCAGCCGGTCAGACCTGCCATGTCCAGCAGATTGAAGCCGGACGGGGTATCGACTTCGACCTTGGCCGTGACCGTGCGCGCCTTGTCATCGACGATCCCGGTCGGCGTCAGCGTCAGGTGGACGCTGACCATGCCGGTTGCATCGACGAACGACTGCCGTTCGCGCTGACCACCCGGCAGCGTGTCGCCGTCAGCCGACTTGCGCTTCAGCTTCAGCAGTTCCTTGCCCAGACGGATGCGCGCATCCCCGCTCTGGCTGACCACGAACAGCGTGCCGCCCTTGGGCTGGGTCAGCGTCAGCCCGCAACCCTTGACATCGATGTCCTTCGCCGCCAGCGGCATCACCTGCGCGGAAGGCCCGCTGTCGGGCGTGCTGGCGCAGGCGCCCAGCAACAATACGGTCAGGGACAGGCAGATTCGCGATAGCGGCTTCATGGACAGCTCCGGTTTGACAGCAAACCCGGATTTTCGCACAGCCGGGAAACGAAGAGCAGACGAGCGAAGCGAGGTTTCCCCGCGGTGGCGGGGACGGAAGGGGCAGGATTCAATCAGGCAGACTGCCGTGCTCACGACCCATCCTGTCAGTCGGGCGTGTACCGACGCCACGCTGACCGTCGGTGCCCACCCTTGCCAGCAGTCTGAAACGAAGAAAGCCCCAGTCGGAGGCTTTCCCAGACTGCCCGCGAAGAACGGACGAGCGAAGCGAGGTTTCCCCGCGGCGGCGGGGACGGAAGGGGCAGGATTCAAACAGGCAGACTGCCGTGCTCACGACAGATCCTGTCAGTCGGGCGTGTACCGACGCCACGCTGACCGTCGGTGCCCACCTTTGCAACCACGAAGCACGGACGAGCGAAGCGAGGTTTCCCCGCGGCGGCGGGGACGGAAGGGGCAGGATTCAATCGGGCAGACTGCCGTGCTCACGACAGCTCCTGTCAGTCGGGCGTGCACCGACGCCACGCTGACCGTCGGTGCCCACCCTTGCCAGCAGTCTGAAACGAAGAAAGCCTCCAGTCGGAGGCTTTCTCTGTACTGCCCTGCCGCCTTACTTGCCGGCGGCGGCTTCCCTGGCCAGATACAGCCAGGTTTCGACCACGGTATCCGGGTTCAGCGAGATGGTCTGGATGCCTTCATCCATCAGCCACTTGGCCAGATCCGGGTGATCGGACGGGCCCTGACCGCAGATGCCGACATACTTGTCCAGCTTGTTGCAGGTGCGGATCGCCATCGACAGCATGGCCTTCACTGCCGGGTCGCGTTCGTCAAAGGTCGACGCAATCGGGCCACCGGAGTCGCGGTCCACGCCCAGCGTCAGCTGGGTCATGTCGTTCGAGCCGATCGAGAAGCCGTCGAAATGCTCGAGGAACTGTTCGGCCAGCACGGCATTGGTCGGCAGTTCGCACATCATGATCAGGCGCAGGTCGTTCTTGCCACGCTCAAGGCCGAAGCCCTTCATGATGTCGACCACGGTCGACGCTTCATTCAGCGTGCGAACGAACGGGATCATGACTTCGACGTTGGTCAGGCCCATCACGTCGCGCACCTTGCGGATCGCACGGCATTCCAGCTCGAAGCAGTCGCGGAATTCCGGAGCGACGTAGCGTGCGGCACCGCGGAAGCCCAGCATCGGGTTTTCTTCATGCGGTTCGTAGCGGCTGCCGCCGATCAGGTTCGCGTACTCGTTCGACTTGAAGTCGGACATGCGCACGATCACCTTCTTCGGGTAGAACGCGGCAGCGATGGTGGCGATGCCTTCGGCGATCTTGTCGACATAGAAGTCGACCGGGCCGGCGTAACCGCCGATGCGATCGGTGATGGTCGCCTTCAGGTCAGCCGGCAGGCTGTCGAATTCGAGCAGCGCCTTCGGGTGGATGCCGATCTGGCGGTTGATGATGAATTCCATCCGTGCCAGACCAACGCCATCGTTCGGCAGCTGGGCGAAATCAAACGCCAGTTCCGGGTTGCCGACGTTCATCATGATCTTGACCGGGCTCTTCGGCATCGAATCCAGTGCCAGATCGATGATTTCGATGTCGAGCAGGCCGTCATAGATGTTGCCGGTGTCACCCTCGGCGCAGCTGACCGTCACCTTCATGCCTTCCTTCAGCACGCTGGTGGCGTCGCCGCAGCCGACCACGGCCGGGATGCCGAGTTCGCGGGCGATGATCGCCGCGTGGCAGGTACGGCCGCCACGGTTGGTGACGATGGCGGCGGCACGCTTCATGACCGGTTCCCAGTCCGGGTCGGTCATGTCGGTCACCAGCACGTCGCCGGCCTTGACGCTGTCCATTTCGGACGCATCGCGCACCAGACGCACCACACCCTGGCCGACCTTCTGGCCAATGGCGCGGCCTTCGACCAGCACGGTGCTCTTGTTCTTCAGGCGATAGCGGCGCAGCGTATCGACACGGCCTTCCTGCGACTTCACCGTTTCCGGACGGGCCTGCAGGATGTACAGCTTGCCGTCGATGCCGTCACGGCCCCACTCGATGTCCATCGGACGACCGTAGTGTTTCTCGATGATCAGCGCGTAACGGGCGAGTTCTTCGATCTCGGCATCTTCCAGCGAGAACACCGCACTCTGTGCCGGATCGACATCAATGGTGCGCACCGAGCGGCCGGCCTGCGACGCATCGGTGAATTCCATCTTGATCAGCTTGGAGCCGCGGTTCTTGCGCAGGATGGCCGGGCGGCCGGCGCGCAGCGTCGGCTTGTGCACGTAGAACTCGTCCGGGTTCACGGCGCCCTGCACCACGGTTTCGCCCAGGCCATACGACGACGTGACGAACACGACGTCCTCGAAGCCCGATTCGGTGTCGATGGTGAACATCACGCCGGCGGCGCCACAGTCCGAACGGACCATGCGCTGAATGCCGGCCGACAGCGCGACCACGTCGTGGGCAAAGCCCTTGTGGACGCGATACGAGATGGCGCGGTCGTTGTACAGCGACGCGAACACATGCTTGATGGCGTCCATCACGTGTTCGAAGCCACGGATGTTGAGGAAGGTTTCCTGCTGACCGGCAAACGAAGCGTCAGGCAAATCCTCGGCAGTCGCCGACGAGCGGACAGCGACCGAGATGTCGCTGCCGGCATCTGCCAGCATCTTTTCGTAGGCGGCCCGGATCTCGTCTTCCAGCTTGGCAGGGAACGGGGTGTCGACGATGAGCTGACGGATCTGCTTGCCAACGCGAGCGAGCTCGGTCACATCATCCACATCCAGTTTGGCCAGCGTCTCATTGATGCGATCGGACAGGCCGTTATGGGCGAGGAAATCGCGATAGGCCTGTGCGGTCGTCGCAAAACCACCGGGGACACGCACGCCGGACTCCGCCAGTTGGCTGATCATCTCGCCAAGCGACGCGTTCTTGCCGCCAACGTGTTCGACGTCGGTCATGCGCAGCTTGTCGAACCAGACAACGTAATTCTCTGCCATTACTGAAAATTCCTGTTGGGAGGGGTGGGAATCGGTAAAGGCCGGATTCTAGCCGAAAGATGACAAAAAAAATATTGCTCTGCCGCAGCGCAGCACGTTCGCGGCGACAGGCGTACAGTCCGGCCCAGCACAATGACGACGTTCTGACCGCCGCCGGCAACATGCATCGCTAGCGTTTCGCGGCGCACGGCGTTCGTTATACTCCCGACCATCGCCACACGGAGATTGTTTCCATGCCGCACCGTCGTTCCGCCTTCTTCATCTCCGACCGGACCGGTATTACCGCGGAGTCCCTGGGCAATGCCCTGCTGACCCAGTTCGACATGCTGGAGTTCAAGCGCGAGACCATACCGTTCATCGACACGATAGAAAAAGCCGAAGAAGTCGCCCGCCATATCTGCGCACGGGCGGAGAGCGACCAGCACCAGCCGATCGTGTTCATCTCGGTGGTCAATGCCAAGGTGCGCAGTTCGCTGCACGTCGAGGACAGCGCGCTGGTCATCGATTTCTTCGACTCGTTCATCGGTCTGCTGGAAACCGAGCTGGGTCACAAGGCCACGCAGACGGTCGGCAAGAGCCACGGCATCGTCGACAACGAGCAGTACGACCACCGCATCGAGGCAGTGAATTTCTCGCTGAACCACGACGACGGCGTCAAGCTCAAGGACCTCGACGAGGCCGACGTGATCCTGGTCGGCGTGTCGCGTTCGGGCAAGACCCCGACCTGCCTGTATCTGGCGCTGCAGTACGGCGTCAAGGCCGCCAACTACCCGCTGACGCCGGAAGACCTGGACAGCCCGACGCTGCCGCGCATCCTGCTGCCGTTCAAGCAGAAGATCTTCGGCCTGACCATCGATCCGCAGCGCCTGCACCACATCCGCAGCGAACGCCGGCCTGACAGCCGCTATGCGTCGATCGACAACTGCCGGCGCGAAGTCAACGAAGCCGAGTCGATGTTCCGCCACCACGGCGTGCCGTTCATCAGCACCACGCACAAGTCGATCGAGGAGATCGCCAGCACCATTCTGCACAAGACCGGCATCTCCCGTCGTTTCTGACGGTTGACAAGCCGGCCGGCGGGCGCGACGATGCGGCCATGACTACCGCATTGCAACGCACGTTCCATTGGTGGCGCCGTCCCTGACAGCGGCGTGCGTTTTCGTGCATCAAAAACCATGCCGCCGCGAAAGGCGGCATTGTTTTTTTCCCCTCTCGCGGCGGCTCCCCCTTTCTACCCGGAGCAAGCCCATGACAGATTCCCGCCCCATCGTCCTGACCGGTGACCGGACCACCGGCCCGCTGCACCTCGGCCACTACATCGGCTCACTGGTCAACCGCGTCGCGCTGCAGGACAGCCATCGCCAGTTCCTGCTGCTGGCCGACGCGCAGGCGCTGACCGACAACATGGGCAACTACCTGAAAGTGCGCGACAACGTACTGCAGGTCGCGCTCGATTACCTCGCCGTCGGCATCGACCCTACCAAAAGCACGATCTTCATCCAGAGCCTGGTGCCCGAGCTGTCCGAGCTCGCGTCGTACTACCTGAATCTGGTGACCGTCGCCCGTCTGGAACGCAATCCGACCATCAAGGACGAGATCCGCCTGCGCGGCTTCGAGCGCGACATCCCGGCCGGTTTCCTCACCTACCCGGCGGCACAGGCCGCAGACATTACGGCGTTCAGGGCCACCGTGGTGCCGGTCGGCGAGGACCAGATCCCGATGATCGAGCAGACCAATGAAATCGTGCGCCGCTTCAATGCCAGTGTCGGCCAGGAAATCCTGGTCGAGTGCAAGGCCGTGGTGCCCAGGGTCGGCCGCCTGCCCGGCTTCGACGGCAAGGCCAAGATGAGCAAATCGCTCGGCAATGCACTGCCGCTCGGCGCCAGCCCGGATGCGATCCGCCAGGCAGTGAAGATGATGTACACCGACCCCAATCACCTGCGGGTCGAAGACCCGGGCCAGGTCGAGGGCAATGTGGTGTTCACCTATCTGGACGCGTTCGAACCGGACACGGCCATGGTCGAGGACCTGAAGGCACGCTACCGTCGCGGCGGCCTGGGCGACATGGTGATCAAGAAACAGCTCGAAGCCCGCCTGCAGGCACTGCTGGAACCGATCCGCACCCGCCGCGAAGACTATGCGCGCGACCCGGCCCAGGTGATGGCCATCCTCAAGGACGGCACCGCCCGCGCCCGCGAGGCCGCCGCGCAGACGCTGGGCGACGTCAAGCGCGCCATGGGACTCAACTACTTCTGAGCCAGCGCTTTCAGCCCTTTGCAGTGACCGGCGCCACGGCGCCGGTCGGGCTGTCATACACCGCCAGATCCAGTTCACCCTCGCTGCGGGCGACCAGCACCGCGGCCAGGGTATCGCCGGAAACATTGGTCGGGGTATTGGCCATGTCGATGATGCGGTCGACGGCCGCAATGGCGGCGATGACTTCCAGCGGCAGCCCCACCGAGCCCAGAACCATGCTCATCACCACCAGCCCGGTGCCGGGCACGCCGGCCGCACCGATGGCCGACAGGGTGGTGGTCAGCACCACGGTCACCTTCTGCATCAGACTCAACTCGATCCCGTAGGCATTGGCGGCAAAAATCGCCACCGCCCCCAGATAGGTCGCCAGCCCGTTCATGTTGATGGTCGCCCCCAGCGGCAGCACGAAGGACGCAATGCTGTTGTGGACGCCGAGCCGCCTTTCCGCCGTGTCCAGCGCCAGCGGCAGGGTCGCGTTCGAACTGGTGGTCGAGAAGGCGAACAGCTGCACCGGCAGCATTTTCTTCAGGAACGGCCAGGGCCGCAGTCCGGCCAGCATCAGCAGCAGGCTGTAGCACACCGTCAGCAGCAACAGGCAGGACAGCCAGATCGAGCCGACCAGGGCCGCCAGTTGTTCGATGACGGCAAAGCCGTTGTCCGCGGTCACATAGGCCATCAGCGCGAAGACGCCGTAGGGCGCAAACGCGAGCACCATGCTGATCAGCCGGAACACGACCTGGTTCAGCGAATCGAACAGGCGCCGGACCGGCTCCCCCGCCTCGCCGGACAGGTTGATCGCCATGCCGAAGAACAGCGCAAACACGATCACCTGCAGCACATTGCCGTCGACGAAGGACTTGAACGGGTTGGCCGGAAACAGGTTCAGCATCGTGTCGAGCATCGACGGCGGCGTCGGTACGCTGCCGGCCGTGCTGCCGAGGCTGTAGTTCAGCCCGGCGCCGATATTGAGCAGATCGGCCAGCAGCATTGAACTGCTGGCCGCGAACGCCATGGTCAGCATGTACAGGAACAGGGTCTTGCCGGCCACGCGCCCCATCTGGCGCACATTCTTCATCGCCGTCACGCCACAAACCAGCGAGACGAAAATGACCGGCATCACCACCATGCGGATCAGGGTGATGAATATCGTGCCGACCGGCTGCAACAGCCGGGCCGACTCGCCCAGCGCCAGGCCGGCCAGAACGCCCAGCAGCAGCCCGATCAGGATCTTGTGCCACATCTGCAGCGGAAAGGGGATACGCGCGACCATCTGCCTCCGGAAGTATCAATTGCGAACAACCGGTAATTCTTTGGTCAAAAACATCGCCAAGTCAAACAACAACAGTTTAATTTATTGCATTCGCGCATTTTTTAACGAATTTGCACCGAATCAATACAAAAAAGGAGGCCGAAGCCTCCCTTGTGTGCAGGAGCGGGTCGAACCCGCCCGGCTGACCGGTCCTACTTCAGCTTGATCTCCGACCACATGCGGTTCAGGTCGCGACGCTGCTTGGTGTTCAGGTCCTTCAGCTGCTGCAGGCGCCCCAGCGATGCCTTGTCCGGGAAGATGGCCGCGGTTTTCGCCAGGTCCTTCTTCACATAGGCCATCGCTGCCTGGTTCGGCGAACCGGTGCCCATCTCGTTCGACAGCTCGGCGCCGTTCTTGCCTTCCAGCATGAAGTTGATGAACTTGTACGCCAGGTCCTTGCGCGGCGCGTCCTTCAGCACCACGAAGTTGTCGATCGACATCGTGTTGCCTTCCTTCTGCAGACCGAAGCCGATCTTGAACGGGCGCCGGGCCTTCAGCGCATCCTGTTCCGCCTGGTACAGGTCGTTCGAGTAGCCGAGCGCGACCCACATGTTGCCAACCGTCAGTTCCTTGATATAACTCTGGTTGTTGAACGCGGCCCAGTACGGCTTCGCCTTCAGGATCACGTTGCGGGCAGCGGCCCAGTCCTTCGGATCGGCCGAGTTGGCCGACTTGCCGAGATACATCAGCGCAGCAGCCATCAGTTCGCGCTGCGAATCGAGCACGATGACCTTGCCCTTGATCTTCGCCAGCACCGCCGGATCGAAAATCAGCGCCCAGCTGTTGACCTTGTCGGCCACGCCGGCCTTCTTCAGCGCGGTTTCGTTGTAGCCGAGCACCGTGGTCGTCACTGCGTACGGGATCGAGTACTGGTTCTTCGGATCGAAGAAGCCGCCCAGATAACCCGGGTTCAGGTTCTTGAAGTTGCTGATCTGCGCACGGTCGAGCGGTTGCGCCGCTCCCTTGCCGATCAGCGTCTGCACCGCGAAGCCGGTCGGCACGACCAGGTCGTAGCCCTTGGCGCCGGCGGCGAGCTTGGCGAGCATTTCTTCATTGTCGCCGTAGTAGTCCTGCACCAGCTTGCACTTGCACGACGCCTCGAAACGCTTCGCCGTCGCATCGGACAGGTAGTTGTTCCAGTTGTAGAGATGCAGTTCGTTCGCGGCAAAAGCAGTCGAGCTTGCCGCGAGCGACGCGGCCATCACCAATTTTTTCCACATGTACATTTCCCCCTTGCATTGGGTGGAAGGAAAACCGCGCGGCGTCGTGGCCGCCGCACGGGGCGACAGCGGGCCTTTTTCACCCCGCGCCCGTCAGGGGCGAAGCGGCTTGTTGTGACGATCACCGGTTTCCCGACGCTCGCGTTTGTAGCGGCCCTTGAAAACGGGGTGTCCTGTCTGGCCACCCCGTGTACTGCACCGGCCCGCAGCGGGGCCGAATCGTCATCCGTCAGGCGTTGGTCTTCATGGCCGACGGAGACAGTTTGGTCGCGATTGCAATCAGCGCCAGCGTCAGCAGCATCAGCAGCGTGCTGATCGCGTTCACTTCCGGCGTCACGGCAATCTTGATCATCGAGTAGATCTGCAGCGGCAGCGTCGAGGCACCGACCCCGGCTACAAAGAAGGTGATGACGAAGTCGTCGATCGACAGCGTGAACGCCATCAGCGCACCGGCGATGATGCCGGGCAGGATCTGCGGCAGCGTGATCAGCCGGAACGCCTGCCACGGCGACGCGCCGAGGTCGCGTGCAGCTTCGACCAGGCTGTCATCCATGCCCTGCATCCGCGCCCGCACCACGATGGCGACAAAGCCGATGCTGAACGCCACGTGGGCAATGATGATCGACACCAGGCCCAGTGTCATGTTGATCAGCACGAAGAAGATCAGCAGCGACACGCCAGTCAGCAGCTCGGGAATCGCAATCGGCGTCAGCACCAGGAACGGCAGCAGCCGCAACCTGAAGCGATGCATGGCGATGCCGGCCAGCGTGCCGAAAATGGTGGCGAAGAAGCTCGACACCAGACCGATCATCAGCGAGTTGCCGGCCGCCTTCAGCATGGCCGCGTCCTCGAGCAGCATCACGTACCACTTGGTAGTGAAGCCGACCCACTCCGCATTGAGCTTGGAGTCGTTGAACGAATACACGACCACGATCACCAGTGGCAGGTACAGGAACAGGTAGGCCGCGAACGCCGCGCCCCACAGCCATAGCGATTGCTTTCTAGCCATGTTTCTTCTTTCCTCCGCGCGCCACCGCCATGCCCAGCCCGGCGATGACCAGCACGCCGACCGTCAGCATGATCGACAGCACCGAACCGAATGGCCAGTCACGCGTTTCCAGGAACTGCTGCTTGATCAGGTTGCCGATCATGATGCCTTCGGTACCGCCAATGATGTCCGGAATGGCAAACATGCCGAGCGCCGGAATGAACACCAGCGCCCCGCCGGCATACACGCCGGGCAGGCTCAGCGGCCAGGTGATGCGCCAGAAGCGCTGCCAGGCCGACGCCCCCAGATCCTGCGCCGCATCGAGCAGCGCCATGTCGTGCTTTTCCAGATTCGCGTACAGCGGCAGCACCATGAACGGCAGGTGCACGTAGACCAGGCAGAGGATCACCGCGAACGGCGTGAACAGCAGCGACACCGGTCCGGCGCCGAATACTGCCAGCACGGCATTGATCGCCTTGGTGAACGCCGACGACGGGCCAAGGATGATCATCCACGCATAGATGCGGATCAGGAAATTCGACCAGAACGGCAGGATCACCAGCAGCAGCAGCAGGTCGCGGTATTTCTTCGAACTGCGGGCGATCAGCCACGACAGCGGATAACCGATCACCACGCATGCCACGGTGGTCACGGCAGCGTACAGCGCCGATTTCAGGAACAGCTCCAGATACAGCGGTTCCTCGAACAGCCGGCTGAAGTTGTCCAGCGTGAAGAAGTCGTGCCAGTTGTCGCGGTTGATCAGCACGGTGGTCACACCGGCGTCGTCCGTGCTCCACAGCGGATACAGCCCGCCGTAGTCGCCCGGCCAGCGGAATGCCGCCAGCGCCATGATCACCGACGGGACCAGGAAGAACACGACCAGATAGACGAGCGGCGGCCAGCTGAGCAGCCACTTGCCCAGATTCCTTTTAACCCAGTTCATTGCTTACTCCGCCAGGAAGCTGCCGGCGTCGTAACGCCAGGTGATCTCGACCGGATCGTCGTCATCAAACAGTTTGGCCAGGCCGGGTGCCGAGTTCGGCAGCATGGCCTCGATCTTCACGCCATCCCCGACCTCGACGATGTAGATGGTCACGTCGCCAAGATACAGGCAGTCATGCACGCGGCCCTTGAAGTGCGCTTCGCCATCGACGCCGCCCGGCAGTTCGCGGTCGAGCTTGATCTTTTCCGGGCGCATCGAGAACCAGCCCTTCTGGCCGACGGTCAGACCGTCGCGGGCCAGGGCCTTCATTTCCCCGCAGCCGTTGATGGCGATGGTCATGGTGCCATCACCGTGCAGGGCGACGATCTCGCTGGCCAGCACGTTGCACTGACCGATAAAGTCGGCCACGAAGCGGTTGTTCGGGTACGAATAGATGGTTTCCGGGATGTCGAGCTGTTCGACCTTGCCGGCGTTCATCACCGCGATCCGGTGCGACAGCGCCAGCGCCTCGCCCTGATCGTGGGTCACGTAGACGAAGGTCACGCCGACTTCCTTCTGCAGGTCGATCAGTTCGATCTGCATCTGCTCGCGCAGCTTGGCGTCCAGTGCGGACAGCGGCTCGTCGAGCAGCAGCAGGCGCGGACGGTCGACCAGGGCACGGGCGATCGCCACGCGCTGACGCTGGCCACCGGACAGCTCGTGCGGGAAACGGGCGCCAAACTGGGTCAGGCGCACGTCCTCCAGCAGTTCGTCGACCTGGGCCTGCAGCTTGTCGGCCGGCCACTTGGCCATCTTGAGCGGAAAGGCGATGTTGTCGCGCACCGTCATGTGCGGAAACAGCGCATAACTCTGGAACACGGTATGCACCGGGCGCTTTTCCGGCGGCACGGTCGACACATCCTGGCCGTCGAGCAGGATCTGCCCGGCATCGGGTTGTTCAAAGCCCGCGAGCATCCTCAGCAAGGTGGTCTTGCCACATCCCGACGGACCCAGCAGCGTGAAGAATTCGCCCGCTTCCACCGAGATGCTGACGCCATTGACTGCAGTAAAGTCGCCAAACCGTTTGACGACGTTGCGGATCTCAAGCAGAGCCATGTTTTCCCCCGCCCAAAAAGGTCGAAATTGTAGGCAAAAACCCCCGCGGATGAAACCGCAAATTTATTGCAATTCCATTGATTTACACTTTATTTTCCCATTACCCCATGGATTCGCACATTTTTCCTGCCGCGACACCCTGCCGGACGACGCCAGAGCACGAATCGCAGGCCGGAAATGCACGGCGTGCTCAGCCCTTTTCGTACAGCGGCCGGCCCGCCTCGATCCAGCCACCGGCCTGGCGCATGGTCAGCCGGTACAGTGCACAGTTGTGCTCGCCCAGCCGCTCCAGGTCCGCGCGCGCCATCCGCTCGAACGCCGCACGGTCCTGCGCCGGCACCGCCACCTCGTCCACCGCCTGCGACAGCGCAACGCGGTCGCGCACCACCCTGCGCACGACCTCGCCGGCCTGCTCGCGGTACCCGGCCCGGAACGGGTCCGGCTGGCCGATGGCAGCCATCAGGGCCGCATACTTGCGAATCGAACGACGATAACTGCGGGTGAACAGCTCGCCAGCGGCGGACGGGTCCTGCTGCTCGCGGATCGCCACCATCGCCTGCGCGTAGTCATGCGGGGCCACGTCCAGAAACGCCTGCGGCGCACAGTTGCACAGCATCAGCGGGATATTGGCGGCCAGCCGGCTGGTACGCTCGTTGCCATCCTCGAACGGCAGCAGATAGGCCAGCGACACCCAGAGGAAAAAGGCGGCTTCCACCGGGTTGCGGGTACGCCGCGCCTTTTCCAGGATCTGCTCGAACATCTCGCCGAGCAGCAGCGGCGCATGCGACGGAATGTACACGCTATCGCCGATGCAGATCACTTTCTCGCGAATCGTGCCGAGCCCGTCCTCGTCGGCCAGCAGCCCCTGCATCAGTACCGCGTGCAGATTGCGCACCACCAGCGTGGTCATGCCGTAGCGCGGGACGCTGTCGACCAGGAACTCGATGGCCGCCTTGTGGTTGAGCAGCATGATCGTGTCGCGATCCAGCACGTCGGGCCGGACCGCCCGGAACAGCGCCTCCGTGGCCGGCAGCGTGTGCCGACCGCCATCGAGCCGGGATGACGAGCAGGACAGATCGGTCAGCAGCGGACCGAGCACGGCGCTGGCATAGGTGCCGGCCGGCTGCCGCCCCGTCAGTCTCGCCTCGTCGTACAGGGTGCCGGCCAGGCTTTCCGGCAGCAGGAAGGTCTGGTTAGGCTGGTAGTCGTCGATAAAGCGCCGCTGGAAGGCGACCGGAGCGTGCGCACCGGGCGATGCCGGCAGGCGGTAGCGGGTCGCCGCAGTCCGCCCGTGCCGTTCGACCAGGCCCTCGTCGACCAGGCGGTCGAGATAGCGGCGAACCGTCGCGGCGGATGCGCCGACCTGGAAAACGATTTCCCGGGGCGTGACATCGGGATGGCCTGCCGACGCCAACTGGTGCAGCAGACCGAGGATCGTGTTACGGAGATGGGCCTTGGCCATTATTCACTCGAAAATGATGCAAAACCGGCGCGACCCCCATCCTAAACCAGAAAGCATGAAAAACAAAAAATTGCTGCAAACCTGAGCGAAAATTGAGCGCAGATTGCCGCAACAGGAAAAGTGCCGGGCGGCGACATGACGCTGCCCGGCCGGTCCGGTGGCTCAGCCGTCCCACTCGCCGGTGGTAAAGAAGCGCTGATAGCGCTCGACCCACGGCGCAATGTCGATCCCCTGCGCGGCCAGCCAGTCCTGATTGAAATAGCTGTCCAGATAGCGTTCGCCGGAGTCGCAGATCAGCGTCACGATCGCGCCTTCACGTCCGTTGCGGTGCATCCCGGCCGCCAGTTCGCAGACGCCGAACAGGTTGGTGCCGGTCGACCCGCCGCATTTGCGCCCGAGCACCGACTCGAGAAAATGGATGGCACCGTAGCTGGCCGCATTGCGCACCTGGATCACCCGGTCGACGACTTCGGGAATGAACGATGGCTCGACGCGCGGCCGGCCAATCCCCTCCACCCCAGAGCCGCCTTCGCAGGTCAGGTGGTCGTCGCCGGTGTAGTAGCTGTCGTAGAACACCGAATTTTCCGGGTCGACCACACAGATCTGCGTCGAACACTTCTGGTAGCGCACATAGCGGCCAAAGGTCGCCGAGGTGCCACCGGTACCGGCGCCACAGACGATCCAGTCCGGCACCGGGTGCGGCTCCAGCGCCATCTGATGGAAGATGGTGTCGGCGATATTGTTGTTGCCGCGCCAGTCAGTAGCGCGTTCGGCATAGGTGAACTGGTCCATGTAGTGGCCGTTCAGTTCCTGTGCCAGCTGGCGCGAGACGGCGTAGATCGACTTCGGATCGTCGACCAGATGGCAGCGCCCCCCCTGAAACTCGATCGCCCGCACTTTCTCCGGCGAGGTGCCGCGCGGCATCACGGCAATGAACGGCAGGCCGAGCAGCCGGGCGAAATACGCCTCGGAAACTGCCGTCGAACCGCTCGACGCCTCGATGATGGTCGTACCTTCGCGCACCCAGCCATTGCACAGCCCGTACAGGAACAGTGAGCGCGCCAGCCGGTGCTTCAGGCTGCCGGTCGGGTGGGTCGACTCGTCCTTGAAATACAGGTGGATGCCCGGCAGCGCCGGAATGGCGAGCGGAATCAGGTGCGTATCGGACGAACGGTTGAAATCCGCTTCGATCTTCGACAGCGCGGCATTGACCCAGGCGTTCATGATTCAGCGTTCTCTTATATTTCAAAAAACGCTATTCTAATACCCGCCAACGCAATTGGTAGTAATGAATGCACGCCGTTTGTCCGACGTCGTGCCGGCCGCCGGCCGCTGGCGGTCAGCCATAAAAAACGGCGCAGGAATGCGCCGGAAAGGACAACACGAGAGGAACCGAATATTCGGTTGGCGGACCGGCGCAAGGCCGGTCCAGGGCGGTGTTTGGCGAGCATTGCGAACAGGTCCGGCAGCCCACCGTCCCTGTCCTGTCGCCGGCACCGCCGTTGAATCAGAACTTCATGCCAACGCCGAGGCCGAACACCCACGGGTTGATGTCCAGGGTGCCGAGCTTGACGCCATTGATCGCGCCGCTGGTGCCACGCACGTCGGTGCTGATCCACAGCTTCTTCACGTCGACGTTGATGAACACATTCTTGGCGATCGGGAAGTCGGCACCAACTTGCAGTGCACCACCCCAGCTGTTGCGGTCCACGTCAACGCGGCCCACTTCGGTGTTCAGGCCGACATTGTAGAAGCGGGTGTAGTTCACACCGGCGCCCACGTACGGACGGAACACATCGTGTTGCGGCATGAAGTGCCATTGCAGGGTCAGGGTCGGCGGCAGCACGCTGACCTTGCCGATATCGCCGCTACCACCACCAAGGGCGGTACGGTTGGCCGAAACCTTGTGACGCGACGTACCCAGGATCAGTTCGGCGCCGATGTTGTTGGTGATCATGTAGGTGAAGTCGAGTTCCGGGACGGTTGCGTCCTTGACATCGGCATCAAGCGGGTTGCTCAGCAGCCCGGAGGTGCTGACGTCCGGGTTCACATTGATCGCACGGAAACGGGCAATGATGTCGCCCGCATCGGCCATCGCCACCACCGGCGCGAACGCCGCCCCCACCAAAAGCGCAATCGCCAGTTTTTTCATGGCTTTATCTCCAGGATAAGTCTGCAAAAAAAGAAGTGTCGTGCCGTCGCAAAACGGCTTTTTTCTTAATATTCGCGCAATCTACCCCATGGTTTTCAAAACGGAAACATCCCATGCGCACATCATGGTCCTGATCTGCGATTGTTCTGATCCCAGTCAAATACAATTCTGTTTTCCGGCGCTCCGCCTGCCGATTTCTGCCTTCGCCGGATGTGGCTGGATAAGGCGTGAATTGACACACCCGTGCCCGAACGCCTAGCCTCCCGCGCATTCCGGAACGACACCATTCTCATATAAGGTTCGGCATGCAATACCGTGATCTGCGCGACTTCATCGCCACGCTGGAACAGCGCGGCGAACTCAGGCGCATCAGCCACCCGGTCTCTCCGCGACTGGAAATGACCGAAATCTGCGACCGCACCCTGAAAGCCGCCGGGCCGGCGCTGCTGTTTGAACAGCCGACGCATGACGGCCGGCGTTACGACTTCCCGGTACTTGGCAACCTGTTCGGCACGCCGCAGCGGGTGGCGCTGGGCATGGGCGCGGACAATGTGCTGGCGCTGCGCGAGATCGGCAAACTGCTGGCGATGCTGAAGGAGCCGGAACCGCCGAAGGGGCTGCGCGATGCGTGGGACAAGTTCCCGCTGTACCGGAAGGTGCTCGACATGGCACCGAAGCAGATCCGCCATGCGCCCTGCCAGCAGATTGTGGAAGAAGCCGGCGACGTCGATCTCGGCCGCCTGCCGATCTGGCACTGCTGGCCCGGCGATGTCGCTCCCCTGGTGACCTGGGGCCTGACCGTCACCCGCGGCCCGCACAAGAAGCGGCAAAATCTCGGCATCTACCGCCAGCAGGTCATCGGCCGGAACCAGTTGATCATGCGCTGGCTCGCCCACCGCGGCGGCGCACTGGATTTCCGCGACTGGCGCCGGGTGAATCCGGGCCAGCCGTATCCGGTCTCGGTCGTGCTTGGCTGTGATCCGGCAACCATCCTCGGTGCGGTCACGCCGGTGCCGGACACGCTGTCGGAATACCAGTTCGCCGGCCTGCTGCGCGGCGCACGCACCGAGCTGACCACTTGCATCGGCAATGACCTGTCGGTACCGGCCTATGCCGAGCTGGTGCTGGAAGGCGCGCTGACCCCGGCCGAACCCGGCCATGCCGGTGTCAGCGAGCACGGCATTCCGGTCAAGGAAATCGACGGCTATCTGCATGCGCTGGAAGGCCCGTACGGCGACCATACCGGTTACTACAACGAGCAGGACTGGTTCCCGGTCTTTACCGTCGACCGTATCACCCGGCGCGAGAACGCGCTGTACCACAGTACCTATACCGGCAAGCCGATCGACGAGCCGGCCGTGCTCGGCGTGGCGCTGAACGAAGTGTTCGTGCCGATCCTGCAGAAGCAGTTCCCGGAAATCGTCGACTTCTACCTGCCGCCGGAAGGCTGCAGCTACCGGATGGCGGTGGTATCGATCAACAAGCAGTATGCCGGCCATGCCAAGCGGGTGATGATGGGCTGCTGGAGCTTCCTGCGCCAGTTCATGTACACCAAGTTCATTATCGTGGTCGACGACGACGTGAACACCCGCGACTGGAACGAAGTGATCTGGGCCATCACCACCCGCATGGACCCGGTCCGCGACACGGTGCTGGTCGACAATACGCCAATCGACTATCTGGACTTCGCCAGCCCGGTTTCCGGCCTGGGGGGCAAGATGGGACTGGACGCGACCAACAAGTGGCCGGGCGAAACCGCGCGCGAATGGGGCACGCCGATCGTCATGGATGCGGCGGTCAAGGCACGGGTCGACGCCATGTGGCGCGACCTCGGCCTCTGAGCTACAGCATCAGCCGCGCCCCCGAGTGCGGATTGTGCTTTTTCATCGCCGGCACCATCGCTGCCAGGTCCAGGCCAACGGCAGCGCCGGCGGCCTGCGCCCGCTCGGTCAGCGCATCGAAGCGCAATGCATTGCCGGAAAGGCCACCCAGCGCGAAGGCGACGATATTGCCGTGCGTTTCTGCCGGCAGCGTCAGCACCTTGCCGTCGAACGCCAGCCGCATCGCCTCGACATGCTCGTGGAAGCGCGGATGGCGGCTCCACAGGTTCACCGCCAGCACCCCGCCTTCGCGCAGCGCCATGCGGCAATCGTGCAGGAACGGCTCCGCCACCATGGCGGTAATGATGTTGCGACCATCGAAGGCATCGATAACGATGACGTCGAATGCCTGTGTCTGCCGGCTGACATAGTCGATGCCGTCGTCCACCACCACCTGCATGCGCTCGTCGTCCGGCAATGCGAACTGCGAGCGGCACAGTGCCACCACCTGCGGATTGATCTCGACCGCGACGTTCTCCGCCCGCGGCAGCCTGGCATGGCAGAAACGCGGCAGCGAGCCGCCGCCGAGCCCGACATGCAGGATGCGGCGCGGATCGGGCTGGAACAGCAGGAATGCCATGGTCGCCCGGGTATAGGCCAGCACCAGATCGCACGGGTCCTTGACCCGCATGGCCGACTGCATGGTGTCGGAGCCGAGATACATCGCCCGGATGCCGTCGGCCTCGCTGACCATCACCTCGGCCAGGTCCGCCTGCGCGGGGCGCGCCTTGCGCCGCCGCAACGCCAGGAAATCACTCACCACAGCCCCCGGCAACGCGCGTATCGAGAATATTGATGACCGGCCGGCGCACGGTGGCCGGCGCCGCCTCCTCGTCATCGAACACCGGAGCGGTCGGATCGCTGAAGGTTTCGCTGTCGAACGCGGTGTCACCGCCCTCGTCCGGCAGGGCTGCGCCGACACACAGGCCGGCGAAATCGTACAGCCGGGTATCGGCCAGATGCGAGGGCACCACATTGCGCAGGCTGCGGAACATGTTCTCGATCCGGCCGGGGAAGCGACGGTCCCAGTCGTTGATCATGTCGCGGATCACCTGCCGCTGCAGGTTCGGCTGCGAGCCGCACAGATTGCACGGGATGATCGGGAACGCCTTCTGCTCGGCGTAGCGGATCAGGTCCTTCTCGCGGCAGTAGGCGAGCGGGCGGATGACGATATGCCGGCGGTCGTCGGAAATCAGCTTCGGCGGCATCGCCTTCAGCTTGCTGCCGTAGAACATGTTCAGGAACAGCGTGTGGACAATATCGTCGCGGTGATGGCCGAGGGCGATCTTGGTCGCGCCCAGCTCGTCGGCCACCCGGTACAGGATGCCGCGCCGCAACCGCGAACACAGACTGCAGGTGGTCTTGCCTTCCGGCACCAGTCGCTTGACGATGCTGTAAGTGTCTTCCTCGATGATGCGATACTCGACCCCGAGCGATGCCAGATAGCGCGGCAGCACGTCTTCGGGGAAGCCCGGCTGCTTCTGGTCGAGGTTGACCGCCACCAGCGAGAAATCGATCGGCGCGGACTTCTGCAGCCCGAGCAGGATGTCGAGCAGCGCGTAGCTGTCCTTGCCGCCGGACAGACAGACCATGACACGGTCGCCCGGTTCGATCATATTGAAGTCGTTGATTGCGTCGCCGACTTCGTGCCGCAGCCGTTTAGCGAGTTTGAGCGCGTTGCGCCCGGCTTTCTGCGCCGGCGTGTCCGCCGCGGAGAGTGAGGTATCAGTCATGTCCAGCCACCAGCAAATTCAGCGAATTGCGCGATTTTACCGTGAAACCGCTGGTCGCGCCGGACCGTTCCCCTTGACGTCGACGACGGCTGCGCGCCTAATTTCGGGTATCATCGAATAATTACTCTAATTTTCTCCTTGCCAAGAAGACCTATGACCGAGACCCCGTTATCCCCGTTGGTACTGAAAAGCCATTCGCTCAAGCCCGTTGTCCAGGGGGGCATGGGGGTGGGTATTTCCGCCCACAGGCTGGCCGGTACCGTGGCGCGGGAGGGTGCGGTCGGCACCATCGCCAGTGTCGACCTGCGTCACCTGCACGAGGACCTGGTCGAGGAATCGAAGCATGCGACCGGTACCGAGGACTATGACCGTCTGAACCTGATTGCGCTCGACCGCGAGATCAAGCAGGCGCTGACCCTGGCCGACGGCAACGGCATGGTATCGGTCAACGTGATGAAGGCGGTCGACGCCCACGCCAAATACGTGCGCCAGGCGTGCGAGTCCGGCGCCCAGGCGATCACCATGGGCGCAGGGTTGCCGCTGGACCTGCCTGACATGACCGCCAACCACCCGGACGTCGCCCTGCTGCCGATTCTCAGCGAATCGCGCGGCATCGGCATCGTGCTCAAGCGCTGGATGAAGAAGAACCGCCTGCCCGACGCCATCGTCATCGAGCACCCGGGCCACGCCGGCGGTCACCTCGGCGCCGCCCGCAAGGAAGACGTCAACGACGCCCGCTTCGATTTCGCCCGCGTGCTGGAAGAAACCTTCGAAGTGTTCAAGAGCCTCGGCCTGGAACGGGAAAAAGTCCCGCTGATCGTCGCCGGCGGCATCAACAGCTTCGAGAAGGTCAAGCACTACCTCGGCCTCGGCGCCAGCGGCGTCCAGGTCGGCACCGCCTTCGCCGTCACCACCGAGGGCGATGCGCACGACAATTTCAAGAGCGTGCTGGCCGGTGCCAAGAAGGAAGACATTGTCGAATTCATGAGCGTGGCCGGCCTGCCGGCACGCGGCGTGATGACGCCGTTCCTGAAAAGCTACCTGAAGCGCGAATCGACCCTGCAGGCCAATGCCAAGGCCGATCCGGCCCGCTGCACCCAGGCACTGAACTGCCTGTCGGTGTGCGGCCTGCGTGACGGCCTGTCCAAGGTCGGCCAGTTCTGCATCGACCTGAAGCTGGCCGCCGCCTACCGCGGTGAAGTCAGCAAGGGCCTGTTCTTCCGCGGCTCGGAAGCGCTGCCGTTCGACAGTGCAATCCGCTCGGTCAAGGAGCTGCTCGACTACCTGACCACCGGCCTGCGTCCGGCAGACCTGCCGCAGCGGGCCTGAGCGCCAGATACCGGGGGGGGGCTGGCGCACGTTGAGAGTGGCTTCCGGCCTGGCTCCGGCCCCTGCCGTCCCCGCTGCAGCAAAGAGAGCTTGCTGACGCTTGCCCATGCCTGGCCGCAAGATTTGCGGACGGTCGGAAAGACGCCCCTGGCGTCTTTTTTCATGCCCGCGCCCATGGATTCCCCCTCCCCGCGATGGCGGCGGAACGGTACACTTTCGGCATGGAATTCCTAAGCTGTGATCCGTCGACCGGCGAAACGGTCTACACCCGCCCCGGCTGGTCTGTCGACCGGCTGCAACAGGCGATATCCCGACTCCGGCAACACCAGCACGCCTGGCGCGGCCGGCCGATTGACGAGCGCGTCGCGCGCATCCGCCGGCTCGGCGAACTGATCGAGGCCAATGTCGACCGGCTGGCGCCGGTGATCACGCTCGAAGTCGGCAAGCTGATCCACGAGGCGCGTGCCGAGCTGGAAAAGACCGCCCGCCTGTGCCACTACTACGCCGATCTGGCCCCGACCCTGCTGCAGCCGCAGACCATCCCGACCAGCGCCAGCCGCTCCGGCGTCAGCTTCGAGCCTCTGGGACTGGTATTCGCGGTCATGCCGTGGAACTACCCGGTCTGGCAGGCGCTGCGCTTCGCCGTGCCGGCGCTGGCCGCCGGCAACGGCTGCCTGCTGAAGCCGGCCCCGACCGTGCCACAGTCGACCGCGCTGCTGCTGGAGCTGATGCAGGAAGCCGGCATCCCGGTGTTCGATGTGGCATGGATCGATGTCGATGCGGTCGAGACCGCCATCGCCGGCTGCGATGCCGTCGCGTTCACCGGTTCGACCCGCACCGGCCGCCTGATCGCCAGCCTGGCCGGCAAACACATCAAGAAGACCGTGCTGGAACTGGGCGGCAGCAACCCGGTGCTGATCCTGCGCGATGCCGATCTGGCCACGGCCGCCCAGGAATGCGCAATGAGCCGCTTCCGCGATGCCGGCCAGTCGTGCAATGCCGCCAAGCGCCTGATCGTGGTGCCGGAAATCGCCGACGACTTCCTGCAGGCGTTCATGGCCGAAGTCACCCGGCTGACGCCGGGTGACCCGCGACTGCCCGGCACCACGCTGGCCCCGCTGCACCGCGCCGATCTGCGCGCCCAGCTGCATGACCAGATCACCGATGCCTGCCGGCACGGCGCCCGCTGCCTGAGCGGGGGACAACTGCCTGACGGCCCCGGTTTCTACTATCCGGCCACGGTGCTGGACCACGTCAGCCCGGCCTGCCGCATCTATCATGAAGAAGCGTTCGGCCCTGCCGCCAGCATCCTGCGCGCCGAGAACGAAGCCGATGCGGTCCGGCTGGCCAACGATACCCCGTTCGGCCTTGGTGCCGCCGTCTATAGTCAGGATCTGCCCCGAGCCGAACGACTGGCACGCGATATCGAGGCTGGCAGCGTGTTCATCAACCGCCATACCAGCTCCGACCTGCGCCTGCCCTTTGGCGGCGTCAAGGCGTCCGGCTACGGGCGGGAGCTGTCCGAGTTCGGGCTGTATGAATTCGTCAATGTAAAGACATTCTGGCAACGATGAGCACTCTGACTCGCGCGGCCGATATCGTCGGCGCCGCCCATCTGCTGACCGACACGGCCGATACCGCCGCCTATACCACCGACTGGCGCCAGCGCTTCCATGGCCGGCCACTGGCAGTCGCCCTGCCCGCCACCACCGGGCAGGTCGCCGCCCTGGTGCAGCTGAGTCGCGACACCGGCACGCCGCTGGTGCCGCAGGGCGGCAATACCGGTACCGTCGGCGGCGCAACGCCGGATGCCAGCGGCCGGGCCCTGGTCATCGCACTGCGGCGCATGAACGCCATCCGCGCCGTCGACCGCGACAACGCGACCGTGACTGCCGAGGCCGGCTGCACGCTGGCCGAGGTCCAGGCCGCCGCCGCCGGACACGGCCTGCTGTATCCGCTGAGCCTCGCCAGCGAGGGCAGCTGCCAGATTGGTGGCAATCTTGCAGCCAATGCCGGCGGCCTGGCCGTGCTGCGCTACGGCAACACCCGCGAGCTGACGCTCGGTATCGAGGCGGTACTGCCTGACGGCCAGGTCATTCATGCCCTGAAGGGGCTGCGCAAGAACAACAGCGGCTTTGACGCCAAACAGCTGTTTATCGGCACAGAAGGCATTTTCGGCATCATCACCGCAGCCACACTGAAGCTGTATCCGCAACCGAATGCCCGTGCGACCGCACTGGTCGGTATCGACTCCCCGGCAGCGGCCGTTGCCCTGCTGCACGAACTGCATGATCGCTTCGGCGACCGCCTGACCACCTTCGAGCTGATTTCCGGCCAGTGCCTGAGCCTGGTCGCCCACCATGTTCCGGAAGTGCGGCTGCCGTTCGATTGCGCCTGGTCAGTGCTGTTCGAACTGTCCGACGGCGGCGAGCAGGCCGCGCTCGACGCACAACTGTTCGACTGGCTCGATGGCCGCGACGCCTTTGTCGATGCCGTGCTGGCGCAAAGCGGGCGGGAGCGGCGCGAACTGTGGCGGCTGCGCGAGGAGATTTCCGAAGCACAGCGGCGCGATGGCCCAAGCATCAAGCACGATATCGCCGTGCCGGTTTCGGCAATCCCCGCCTTTCTCGACAGTTGCGGCCGGCAGCTGGAAACGGCTTTCCCCGGCTGCCGCATCGTCACCTTCGGCCACCTCGGCGACGGCAATCTGCACTACAACATCAGCCACACCCGACCAGGCAACACCGCGCTGTTCGACGACGAGCAGCGCGTGAACGAAATCGTCTTCTCGTGTGCCTATGCATTCGACGGTACGCTGTCGGCCGAACACGGCGTCGGCCAGTTGCGCCGGCACTGGCTGGCCCGCTTCCACGACCCGGCCTCAATGAGCCTGATGCGCACGCTGAAAACCGCGCTCGACCCAGCCGGCCTGATGAACCCCGGGAAACTGCTATGAACATGTTGCGCTGGCCCTACCCGCACCTGATCGCCCATCGTGGCGGCGGGCGCTTCGCGCCGGAAAACACCGCCGCCGCCCTGCTGGCCGGCTCGGTGTTCGGCTACCGGATGGCGGAATTCGACGTCAAGCTCAGCAGCGACAATATCGCTTTCCTGCTGCACGACGATACGCTGGACCGCACCACCAACAGTTGCGGCCCGGCGGCAGACTGGCGCTGGGCCGAGCTGGCCACCCTTGATGCCGGCAGCGGTTTCGATCCCCGCTTTGCCGACGAGCCGCTGCCGACGCTGGCCGATGCCGCGCGCATCTGCCTTGAGCACGGCATCCACGCCAATGTCGAGATCAAGCCCTGCCCCGGCCGCGAAGTGCAGACCGGCAAGCTGGTCGCCCAGGAATGCCTGCGCCGCTGGGGACGCGCCACCATCCCGCCGCTGCTGTCGTCATTCTCGGCTGACGCACTGTCAGCCGCGCGCGAGGCCGCGCCACCGCTGAACTATGCCTGGCTGATCGAGGACACGCTGCCGTCCGACTGGCTCACCACTGCGCAACAGCTCGGCGTGATCGCACTGGACATCGACCACACCCTGGTCGATGCCGACCTTGTCACAGCCATCCACGACGCCGGGCTGGCCCTGATGTGCTGGACCGTGGACGACCCGGCGCGGGCCGCCAGCCTGTTCCGGCTGGGCGTGGACGCCATCTGCACCGATGCGCTGGATGCACTGCAGCCCTGAGAGGGCATCGCCATTCCCTCCGAAAGCAAGAGCGCTGCCCGGCCAAAACCGGACAGGCTTGATATGCTGTTCATTTCACCCCCGACAGACAAAGCAGACTAGTGAAACTCGCCACCTGGAACGTCAATTCCCTGAAAGTGCGCCTGCCGCACGTCATCGACTGGCTCGCCGACAACCCGGTCGACGCGCTGTGCCTGCAGGAGCTGAAGCTCGACCAGGACAAGTTTCCGGTCGCCGAACTGGAAGCCGTCGGCTATCACGCCGCCTGGTCCGGGCAGAAGACCTACAACGGTGTCGCCATCCTCACCCGCGCCCCGCAGCAGCCGCAGGACGTGATCGCCGGCATTCCCGGCTATGACGACCCGCAGCGCCGCCTGCTCGCCGCCACCGTCGGCGACGTGCGCGTCATTTCGGCCTACTGCGTCAATGGCGAGTCGCTGAGCAGCGACAAGTATGCGTACAAGCTCGACTGGTATGCACGGCTGGCAGATTTCGTTGCCGACGAGCTGAGCCGGCATCCGCGGCTGGCGCTGGCCGGCGACTTCAATATCGCACCGGACGATCGCGATCTGTACGATCCGGCCGGCTGGGCCGGTCAGGTGCTGTGTTCGGACGCGGAGCGGGCCGCCTTCCAGCGCCTGCTCGGTCTGGGACTCAGTGATGCGTTCCGGCAGTTGAACGACGAGGCCGGCTGCTACTCGTGGTGGGACTACCGCCAGGGCATGTTCCGCCGCGACAAGGGGCTGCGCATCGACCATGTGCTGCTGTCGGCGCCGCTGGCGGCCGGACTCGACGCGTGCGTGATCGACAAGACGCCGCGTCGCTGGGAGCGCCCCAGCGACCACGCGCCTGTCGTCGCCTCGTTCTAGCGGAACAGGGCGAAGTCGATGCCGGCCGGCCGGCCACTGATGATGTCGGCCAGCAGGCGGCCGGACCCCGGGCCCTCGGTCCAGCCGAGCGTGCCGTGGCCGGTATTCAGGAACAGGTTGCCATAGCGGCGCACCCGGCCGATCAGCGGCACATTCGATGGCGTCGACGGCCGCAGTCCGGTCCAGTACTGCGGCCGGGTGTAGTCCGCCGCATCCGGGAACAGCGCCTGCGCCCGGGTGGTCAGCGCCGCGCAGCGCACCGGGTCAAGGTGACTGGAGTAACCGCTGAGTTCTGCCGTGCCGGCCACGCGCAGGCGGTCGCCAAGCCGCGAGAACACGATATGGTGGGATTCGTCGGTGATGCTGAGCTGCGGCGCCCGCGACGGGTCGCTCACGGCAAAGGTGGCCGAATAGCCCTTGGTCGGATACACCGGCAGGTGCACGCCCAGCGGCTGCGCCAGCAGCGGTGAATGGCTGCCCAGCGCCAGCACGTAGGCATCGGCATGTTCGCTGCGATAGAAGCCGTCCGGCCCGGTCACCGACACGCCGGTCAGTTGCTGCCCGTCATGCTCCAGCGCATTGATGCGGGTGTTGAACAGGAAGCGGACCCCGTTGTCGGCACACAGGGCAGCCAGCTTGCGGGTGAACAGACCGGCGTCGCCGCTCTCGTCGTCCGCACAGTAGGTCGCGCCGGCCAGGGTCGGTGCAACGTTCGCCAGCGCCGGGTCGAGCGCGGCCAGTTCCCCCGGTTCGACCAGGCGACGGTCGATGCCGAACGGGCGCATCCACTCGGCGCATTCGGCGGCGTGGTCCAGTTCCTTGCGGGTCTGGTACAGGCAGACAATGCCCCGGGTGCACTGGTCATAGTGGATGCCGGTTTCCTCACGCAGCGCCTGCAGGCTCTGCCGGCTGTACAGGCCGAGCGCCAGCATCTGGCTCATGTTCCGCCGCAGGCGGCTGTCGCGGCACTCGAGCAGGAAGCGCACGCCCCAGTCCCACTGCCGCGGGTCCGGCTTCGGCCGGAACAGCAGCGGTGAATCAGCCCGCCCCAGCCAGCGCAGGATCTGCAGCGGCGCGTCCGGCGAGGCCCACGGCACCGACTGGCTGACCGAGATCTGGCCGCCATTGGCAAAGCTGGTTTCCAGCGCGGCGTCGCCCTGGCGGTCGATCACGACCACCTCGTGCCCGGCCCGGGACAGATACCAGGCTGTGCATACGCCGACCACGCCGGCGCCCATCACGATGACTTTCATTCCTTGTCCGTAAACCTTGTCCGCGTTACCGGGGGGCACTGCCCGCCGCCGGCTCCAGCGAATACACGGTCTTGCCGCGCAGACGGAAGCGCGGATTGGCCTGGTGGAAATTCTCCGAGTGGCCGACAAACAGCAGGCCATCCGGGCGCAGCAGCGGCGCAAACTTGTTAAGGACTTCCAGCTGGGTCGCGCGATCGAAATAGATCATCACGTTGCGGCAGAAGATGGCATCGAAGCCGCTCTTCAGTCCCCAGCTCACCGGTGATTCGATCAGGTTGATGCGGCAGAAGCGCAGGCGCTCGCGCAGCGCCGCCTTTGCCTTGCCACGGCCATCGGGCAGGCGGTCGAAGTAGCGGGCCGACAGCCCCGGCGGCAGCTTGGCCAGCACGTCGGCGGCATACACGCCTTCCGCTGCCGTCTTCAGCACCTGGGTATCCAGGTCAGAGGCGACCACTTCGATGCGCGGCGCCCGCGCCATGCCGGAGACGGCTTCCAGCGCGGTGATGGCGATCGAGTACGGTTCCTCACCGGTCGACGCCGCGCTGCACCAGATGCGCAGCTCGGTGGCGCCGGCGGCCGCACGGGCCTTCAGGTGTTCGGCCAGCAGCGGGAAATGATGCTCTTCGCGGAAGAAGTAGGTCAGATTGGTCGTCAGCGCGTTGACGAACAGCTCCAGTTCGCTACGACCGGCCGGCGATTCCAGCAGATCCAGGTAGACGGCAAAGCCGCCGAGCCCGAGGCTGCGGATGCGCTTGACCAGCCGGCCATAGACCATGTCCTTCTTGCTGACGTTCAGCGAAATGCCCGCATAGTGGCGAATGGCGTTGCGGATGCGTTCGAAATCACGCTCGGTAAAATCGAACTCACGCGAAAAAGCGGACGAGGCGGACGGCAGGGAAGAGGCATTCATACAGGCGGTTCGATCCCGGTTAGACAACGATCACAAACGAAAAGCCCAAGCAAGCTTGGGCTTTGCTAAAGGGAATATCGACCACGAATGATATCCCCTTGATGTCCAGTCAGTAAGAGGCTTACACCGAGAACGACGACCCGCAACCGCAGGTCGAGGTGGCATTCGGATTCTTGATCACGAACTGCGAGCCCTCGATGCTTTCCTGATAATCGATTTCCGCGCCGACCAGATACTGGTAGCTCATCGGATCGATCAGCAGCGTGACGCCACCCTTCACGAACTGGGAGTCGTCTTCGTTGGCGATTTCGTCAAAAGTGAAACCGTACTGAAAACCGGAGCAACCGCCGCCGGTCACGAAGACGCGCAGCTTCAGATCAGGGTTGCCTTCTTCTGCGATCAGTTCGCTCACCTTGGACACCGCGCTGTCGGTAAAAACGAGCGGCAGCGGCATTTCGGTTACAGCGTTCATGTGTTCCATCTCCAGTAAACGTCAAGATGGATTATCCGCTGTCGATCTGGCAAAAGCAACGAGGCCGGCAGTAGGGTTTTGCCATCAGGACAACGGCTTAGCGCCGTAGCCCCGATGGTGCCCCGGCTCAGGGCATCAGCGGCACGATATCCAGCCCGGCCGCCTCGTCGAAGCCGAACATCAGGTTCAGGTTCTGCACTGCCTGCCCGGCCGCGCCCTTGACCAGATTGTCGATGACGGACAGCACCACCACGGTATCCCCGCCCTGCGGCCGGTGCACGGCAATGCGGCACAGGTTGGCGCCGCGTACCGAACGCGTTTCCGGGTGACTGCCGGCCGGCAGTACGTCGACGAACGGTTCATCGTGATAGCGCTGCTCGAACAGTGCCTGCAGGTCGATGTCCCGGTCCAGCCGGCCGTACAGCGTGGCGTGGATGCCGCGCACCATCGGCGTCAGGTGCGGCACGAAGGTCAGCCCGACCGGCGCGCCCGACACCCGCGACAGGCCCTGACGGATTTCCGGCAGGTGGCGGTGCCCGGCAACGCCATAGGCCTTGAAGCTGTCGGTCGACTCGGCAAACAGCGCGCCGACCTCCGCCTTGCGCCCGGCGCCGGACACGCCGGACTTGCAGTCGGCGATCAGCGTCGCGGTATCGATGACGCCAGCCTCGATCAGCGGCAGGAAGCCCAGTTGCACCGCCGTCGGGTAACACCCCGGGTTGGCAATCAGCCGCGCATCGCGGATGGCCTCGCGGTTGACTTCCGGCAGCCCGTACACGGCCTCGGCCACCAGCGACGGCGCAGCATGCGTCATGCCGTACCACTTTTCCCATTCAGCGATGTCGCGAATGCGGAAGTCGGCAGCCAGGTCGATCACGCGCACGCCGGCATCGAGCAGGGCCACCGCCTCGTTCATGGCGATGCCGTTCGGCGTGGCGAAGAACACCACGTCGCACTGCGCCAGCCCGGCCGACTCCGGCGCCGAAAACGCCAGATCGACCCGGCCGCGCAGGCTCGGGAACATGGCATCGACTCGCAGGCCGGCTTCCTTGCGCGAGGTAATGGCTTTCAACTCGACCCCGGGGTGCCTGGAAAGCAGGCGCAGGAGTTCGACTCCGGTATACCCGGTGCCGCCGACGATGCCGACCTTGATCATCTGATGTCCTTGAAAAGTAAATTTGCGTCGTAAAAAAGCAATAGTAACGCGCAATCGGCAATGAAAAAAGCCACCCGGAGGTGGCTTTTCTGGTGTCCCGCATTCTGCGAGCGATTAACGCTTGGAGAACTGTTTGCGGCGACGGGCCTTGTGCAGACCGACTTTCTTCCGTTCAACTTCACGAGCATCGCGAGTCACGAAGCCGGCGGCCGACAGGGTCGGCTTGAGTTCGGTCGAGAAGTCGATCAGAGCACGGGTGATGCCGTGACGCACAGCACCGGCCTGACCGGTTTCGCCACCACCGACGACGTTGACAAGGATGTCGAACGAGTCGAGATGTTCGGTCAGGGTCAGCGGCTGGCGGATCACCATGCGGCCGGTTTCGCGGGCGAAGTATTCGTCAACCGGCTTGCCGTTGACGGTGATCTTGCCCGAACCCTTGATCATGAACACACGTGCTACCGCGCTCTTGCGGCGGCCAGTGCCGTAGTAGTATTTGCCGTTCATTTACTGAGCCTCAGATTCAGATTGCCAGCGCCTTGGGCTGCTGCGCGGTGTGCGGGTGCTCGGTACCAGCGTACACCTTGAGTTTCTTGATCATTGCGTAACCAAGCGGACCCTTCGGCAGCATGCCCTTGACGGCTTTTTCCAGAACGCGCTCAGGGAACTGGTTTTGCAGTTCGGTGAAGTTGCGCTCGTAGATGCCGCCCGGGTAGCCGGTGTGACGGTAATACTTCTTGTCGAGTGCCTTGTTGCCGGTCACACGCAGCTTGTCAACGTTGACGACTACGATGTAGTCGCCGGTATCGACGTGCGGAGTGTATTCCGGCTTGTGCTTGCCACGCAGGCGGTGGGCGATCTCGGCGGCCAGGCGGCCGAGCACCAGGTCAGTAGCGTCGACGACGAACCAGTCGCGCTTCACCTCATGCGGCTTGGCAGAGAAGGTCTTCATGGATCTCTTCCAGTCGAAATTCTTGAAAGCTGCCGATTCTATACAGCCGTCCTGCCACTGTCAAACCGCGACGAGAGAAGGAAACAGGGAAATTGCCCGAAAAATCGCGGGCTTGCGGGCGATCGCCCGTCAACGCCGCCCGCTGGGCGCTTTCGCGACGCAACATCGTCGATACCGCAGCATGACCGCCCCGGAATGGCGGGAAAAAAAAGCGCAACCGGCGTTGCCAGCTGCGCATAAGTTCCACCTAAATAAGGAGGATGGAGGAGACAACACCAAAACGCCATATTGCATGGAACGTCTTGATGCACTGCAAATTATGGTAATGCCTTACGCACTTGGCAAGGCTTTTTTGTGCAGTGCAGTATAACTGTCTCCGTTTCACCGGATTCGTGCCCTTTGCCGGCTCAGACCCGCCTGGCCTCCAGCACGCCGGGCACGTCCTGCACCCGCGCCAGCACCCGTTGCAGATCCGCCACCTGCCTGACTTCCAGCGTGAACCGCATGCGGGCGTGGTGGTCGCGGCTCAGCGTGTTGACCGCGGTGACATTGAGTTTTTCGCGCGACAGCACATCGGAAATGTCGCGCAGCAGGCCGGAGCGGTCCATGGCCATGACTTCGAGGTCGATGGCGAACACGCTGCCTTCCTGACGCCCCCAGTCGGCGGCGATCAGCCGCTCGGGCACGCTGGCCGACAACCGCTTCAGGGTGACGCAGTTGGCGCGATGGATGGACACCCCGCGTCCGCGGGTCACGAAGCCGACCACCGGGTCCGGCGGAGCCGGCTTGCAGCATTTGGCCAGTACCGTCATCAGGTTGTCGACGCCCTCGATCAGGATGCCGCCGGCGTCATGCTCGGCCCGGCTCTTGTGCACCAGGTCTTCCGGCGCCATCTCGCCCGGCGTTACCGGCACGAAGGCATTGATCGCGTTCTGCACCGCGCGCATCGACAGCTCGCCATGGCCGAGCGCGGCGTACATCTCTTCCGGATGGGCAAAATTCAGCCGGTCGGCCACAGCCTCGATATTCGGGTTGACCGCCGGCGGCAGCTTGGACAGTTCCTTCTCGAACAGCGTGCGCCCGGCGTCGATCGCCACGTGCGCGTTCTGCTGGCGAATGTACTGACGGATCTTGCCGATCGCCTTGGAGCTCTTGACCCAGCCATCGTGCAGCCAGTTGATCGATGGTCCGCCTTCCTTGACCGTCATGATCTCGATGCGCTGGCCGTTTTCCAGCGGCGTCGACAGCGGCACGATCTGGCCGTCGATCTTCGCTCCGCGGCAGCGGTGGCCGAGGTCCGAATGCAAGGCATAGGCAAAGTCGATCGGCGTCGCACCGGCCGGCAGGCTCAGCACCCGCCCCTGCGGGGTCATCACATAGATGGTGTCGGAGAACAGCGCAGTCTGGAAGGCATTGGCCAGCCCTTCTTCCTTCTCGCCGACTTCTTCCCGCCAGTCGAGCAGCTGGCGCAGCCAGGCGATCTTGGCCTCGTACTGCGCATCGCCCTGCCCGCCCTCCTTGTAGCGCCAGTGCGCAGCCACACCGAACTCGGCATGCTCGTGCATGTCGAAGGTCCGGATCTGCACTTCGACCACCTTGTCCTGCGGGCCGATCACGGCGGTATGCAGGCTCTTGTAGTCGTTCGCCTTCGGGTGGGAGATGTAGTCGTCGAACTCGCCGGGAATCGGCTGCCAGATACTGTGAATAAGACCGAGCACGGTATAGCAGTCGACGGTACGGTCGACCAGCACCCGCACGGCGCGGATATCGTACAGCTCGCTGAAATCCAGATGCTTCTTGCGCATCTTCTTCCAGATCGAATAGATGTGCTTCGGCCGCCCGGCGACGTCGGAATGGGTAATGCCGGCCTTCTGCAGTTCCTGCCGCAGGGTCGACAGCACATCCTCGATATACTGGATGCGCTCGACCCGGCGCTCGTCGAGCAGCCGGGCGATCTTCTTGTAGTTGTCCGGTTCCAGGTGACGGAAAGCCAGATCTTCCAGTTCCCACTTGATCTGCCAGACCCCGAGGCGGTTGGCCAGCGGCGCGAAGATATCGTAGGTTTCCTGGGCGATCAGCCGGCGGGAACGTTCGTCCGCCACTTTGGACAGCCAGTGCATGGTCTGGGTGCGCCAGGCCAGCTTGATCAGCACGATGCGGATGTCGGCCACCATCGCCAGCAGCATCTTGCGCATGACCTCGGCCTGCTGCGAGCGCGCCTCGGGCGACACGTGCTCGTCGCGGCGGCCCAGCTCGGCAATGCGCGACAGGCGGCCGACACCGTCGACCAGATCGGCAATCTCCTTGCCGAATTCCCGGGTCAGCCATGGCAGGCAATCGTCGCGATACTGGGGTGCACCGGCCAGCAGGGTGGCGGCGATGGTCGAGGCCGGCAGGTTGAGGTCGGCGATGATCGCGGCGGACGACACCGCATGACCAAAGGCATCCTCACCGGTCAGCGGGATGATTTTGCCGGCGTACAACTCGCGGGCGGCGCGGAAGGCGCGTTCGAGGACCACCAGCTCGTCGGGAGACAGTCCGGACTTGACTCCGGCCAGCCAGGCGTTGGGATCGGCGGCATCGGCTAAAGAATCTGCAAGCGGGCGTGTGACGGAAACCATAGAGTGCTTATGCGTATCCTGCGCAAGTCAGGCATTGGCCCTGGGTACAACGCAGCCGGCCGGTGCGGGCGCCGTTTCCGGTCGCGCCGCAAGCCCACCACGTTAGGTAAAAAAGGTTGCCATTGTAGGACGGGAATCCCGCTTCCGGCAGTTTAATCCCTTTGGCGGTTCATGGCCCGCACCAAGCCAGACGGTGTCAAAACAGCGTGCCGGATGGCGCATCAAGCAGGCGGCGTACCGGCGCCGGCAGGCCCATGGTCAGCGCTTCCGCCGGCAGGAACCAGCCCTGCCGCCCATCCTGCCGTTCTCCGTGTGCGGCAACCCGTACCGGCAGCGGCAAGGCCAGCAGGCGGAAATGGGTGAACACATGCTCGATTTCGTGCCAGGCCGGTTCGATCTGATCGACTTTAAAATCATACTGCGCGGCGGCTGCGTCGACGGCATCGCTGGACGCCAGCTCCGGCAGGCTCCACAGCCCGCCCCAGATGCCACTTTCAGGCCGCCGTTCCAGCAGAACGCGTCCGCTGCTGTCCCGCGCCAGCAGCCACACCGCATCCCGTGTCGGCTGCGCTTTCTTCGGTCTGGGCGTCGGCAGGCTGCCGACCCGGTCATCCCGCAGCGCGACACAGTCGGCCGCCAGCGGACAGCGGCCACAGGCCGGCTTGCCCCGGGTGCAGACCAGGCTGCCCAGGTCCATCAGGCCCTGGGTATAGGCCACCATATCGGCCGATGCCGCAGGCAGCAGCGACTCCGCCAGCGTCCACAGCCGGTTTTCGACCGCCTTCCCGCCGGTAAAGCCTTCGATGCCGCCCCAGCGTGCCAGCACGCGACGAACGTTGCCGTCCAGAATCGCGCGCCGCTCACCCCGGGCAAACGCGCAGATCGCCGCCGCGGTCGAACGGCCGATGCCCGGCAGATCGAGCACCTGCTCGAAGCGCTGGGGAAACACGCCATCATGTTCGGTCACGATGCGCTGCGCCGCCTTGTGCAGATTGCGTGCGCGGCTGTAGTAGCCGAGTCCGCTCCACAGCGCCAGCACTTCGTCCAGTGCCGCACGGCCCAGCTCGCCCACGGTCGGGAAGCGCGCCATGAAACGCGGGTAGTAATCGAGTACGGTTGCAACCTGGGTCTGCTGCAGCATGATTTCCGACACCCAGACCCGGTACGGGTCGGCGACCTGCCATGGCAGCCCGCTGCGGCCGTGCCGGCGCTGCCAGTCAACAAGACGGGTGGCGAAGGCGCTCATGATTCAATCCCCAGTGCGCGCAACAGGCCGCGCGCCTTGTGCCGCGTCTCGTTCAATTCACGTTCCGGATCGGAATCGGTGACGATGCCGCCGCCGGCCCGGAAGCGCAGCCGGTCGCCTTCGCGCATGAAGCTGCGGATCAGGATATTGCAGTCGAGGCTGCCGTCACGATTGATGTAGCCGAGACTGCCGGTATAGGCGCGGCGCGGCGCGGTTTCCAGTTCGCGGATGATCTGCATGCAGCGCACTTTCGGGCAACCGGTGATGGTGCCGCCGGGAAACAGGGCGCGAAATACGCCGGCCGGTCCGACCGCATCACGCAGGCGGCCGCGCACGCTGGATTCAATATGGTGGACAGTCGCGTAACTGGCCACGCTCATCAGCTCGTCGACCTCGACACTGCCCGGCACGCAGACCCGGCCCAGGTCGTTGCGTTCGAGGTCAATCAGCATCACATGCTCGGCGCGCTCCTTGCGGTCGGCAATCAGCCGCGCCTTCAGCGCGGCGTCCTCGACCGGATCGGTCGCGCGCGGATGAGTGCCGGCAATCGGCCGGGTGTCGATGACCCGTTGCGGCGACACCCGAGCCAGCCGTTCCGGCGACGAGCTGACGATCTGCCAGTCGCCAAAATCGGCCAGTGCCGAGAATGGTGCCGGATTGGCCTGGCGCAGCGCGGCGAACACATCGGCGGCACTGGCGTCAGCATTCAGGCGGGCGCGCCACTCGCGCGACACATTGACCTGGAAGACATCACCTTCACGAATATAGTGTTTGATGCGTTCGACCGCATCGACATAACGCCCCGGCGCATCCTCCTCCAGCGCCAGCAGCTGCAGCGGGGCGGGCTGCCAGGCTGGCGCCGCGTCGACCTGTGCGGCCAGCTCGGCCAGTTGCGCAGCAGTTTCCGCCACCAGCGTCGCCGTGCCGGCGGCACGGTCGACCACGATGGCGGCAGGCACACGTACCAGCGCTGCCAGCGGGAAGGCATCGGCAATCGGTGCCGGCACGCGGGGCTCGAAGGTGTGCAGCATTTCGTAGCCGAGATAGACGAACCAGCCGCCGACAAACGGCAGGCGCGGGTCCGGCCGTTCGATCGCCCGCAATTCCAGCGCGGCCAGATCGGCGAGCAGGCGGGCGCCGTCACCATCAAAATACAACTGCTGCGCCTGCGGCAATGCGAACAGAATATCGAAGCCGCTGTCGGCGGACGACTGCAGCAGGAAAGGAAATGACTGCGGTGCGCCAGCGGTCAGCGCGAGCAGGTCCGGCACGGCCGGCAGAGAACGGGTAAGCAGCATGTCCTCATCCACGATGGCAGGCCCTGAAGAAAACGGCCGAGCCTATCATGGCATGCGCTGCTGTCAACGGCTGCGGACGCATGCCGTCAAGGCAAACGGCACCACAAAGGGTGCCGTCAGTCTGCCCGCACCTCCCGCGATGAAGAGCGGACGGGCGAAGCGGGGGCGGAGGGTGCCGGGGTCACGGTGCCCCCGGCGCCCGCCTTTATCCGCTTACAGGCCGGCGTCGGCGCGCAGCGCGGCGGCCTTGTCGGTCGCTTCCCAGGTGAATTCCGGCTCTTCACGGCCGAAGTGACCATAAGCGGCGGTCTTGGTGTAGATCGGGCGCAGCAGGTCCAGCATCTGCACGATGCCCTTCGGGCGCAGGTCGAAGTGGCGCTTGACCAGTTCGACGATCTGCTCGTTCGGAATGCGGCTGGTGCCAAAGGTGTCGACCGAAATCGACGTCGGCTGGGCGATGCCGATCGCGTAGGACACCTGGACCTGGCACTGGCGGGCCAGACCGGCGGCGACGATGTTCTTCGCCACGTAGCGACCGGCATAGGCGGCCGAGCGGTCGACCTTGGACGGGTCCTTGCCCGAGAACGCGCCGCCACCGTGCGGCGCAGCGCCGCCGTAGGTATCGACGATGATCTTGCGGCCGGTCAGGCCGCAATCCCCCATCGGGCCGCCAATGACGAAACGGCCGGTCGGGTTGATCAGGAATTTGGTGTCGCGGGTCAGCATTTCAGCCGGCAGCACCGGCTTGACGATGTCCTCGATAACCGCTTCGGTCAGCATGGCATGATCGATATCCGGCGAGTGCTGGGTCGACAGCACCACGGTGTCGATCGACTTCGGCAGGCCGGTCTCGCTGTCATAGACGCAAGTGATCTGGCTCTTGGCATCCGGACGCAGCCACGACAGGCGGCCGTCCTTGCGCAGTTCGGCCTGACGCTGCACCAGACGGTGCGCGTAGTAGATCGGGAACGGCATCAGCGTTGGCGTTTCGTCGCAGGCATAGCCGAACATCAGTCCCTGGTCACCGGCACCCTGGTCGAGATCGAGGCCCTGGCCTTCATTCACGCCCTGGGCGATATCGGGCGACTGCTTGTCGTAGGCGACCAGCACCGCGCACCCCTTGGCATCGAAGCCGAGATCCGAGCTGTTGTAGCCAATGCGACGGATGGTGTCGCGGGCGACCTGGATATAGTCGATGTTCGCATGCGTGGTGATCTCGCCGGCCAGCACTACCAGCCCGGTATTGACCAGGGTTTCGGCCGCGACACGCGCGTGACGGTCCTGGGTAAAGATCGCGTCCAGGATCGCATCGGAAATCTGGTCGGCGACTTTGTCCGGGTGTCCTTCGGAAACGGATTCAGAGGTAAAGAGGTATTCGCTCACAAGGATTTCCTGAAATCGGGAGATCGGAACGTTTAGAATACGTGGTTTGATTCGTATCCGTCACGCTCCCCTATCATGTCAAACCTGCTCTCTGCCCTGGTCTGGCTGATCAGCCGTCTCCCGCTGGGTGCGCTTCAGCGCATCGGTTGGGTCAGCGGAAGACTGGCACTCGTCCTCTCTCCGCGCTTCGGACAGAAAACCCGCAACAGTCTGAAACTGGCGGGTTTCGCAGAAAATGCGCCCGATTATAGGCGTTTAATTCGCGACAGTGCAGCCCATACCGGCATGTCGGCGCTGGAGCTGGCAGCGGCCTGGTGCCAGGACACGCGCCGGGTCGCCGGCATGGTCCGTGCGTGCCAGGGCTGGGACGCGGTCGAGGCGTCGATCGCCGCCGGTCGCGGTCTGCTGTTCATCACCCCGCACCTCGGCGCCTACGACATCGCCGGCCGCTATCTGGCCAGCCGGCTGCCGGTGCCGCTGACCGCCATGTTCCGCCCGCCCAAGGTCAAGTGGCTGCAGCCGCTGATGCAGCGTGGCCGGATCCGCGACAACGGCAATACCGCACCGGCCACGCCGGCCGGCGTGCGCCAGATCATGAAGGCGCTGAAGCACGGCGAGGCGACCATCGTGCTGCCGGACCAGGTGCCTGGCAGCGGCGAAGGTCTGTGGGTGCCGTTCTTCGGCCAGTGGGCCTACACCATGACGCTGGCCTCGCGCCTCGGCGAGATGAAAGACGTCGACACCTATTTCTTCTACGGTCGCCGGCTGCAGATCGGCGAAGGCTTCGAGGTCCGCATCCGGCCGCTGAGCGTGCCGTTCACCGGCGACCGCTACCAGGACACCCGCCGCATCAATGCCGAGGTCGAGGCGCTGGTGCGTGAAGCGCCCGAACAATATTTGTGGGGCTACAGTCGTTTCAAACACCCGGCCGGCGCCGACGAGCGCCCGACCACGGACGTCCCTCTGGAGTAACCGCCACGTGCGTTTTGCCTTTTTCATTCTCTGGCTGCTGCATTTTCTGCCGCTGTCCGCCATCAATGCCATCGCCCGGCCGGTCGGCTGGCTTGCCTACCACCTGGTCGCGCCGCGTCGCCGCGTCGGCCGCCGCAACCTGGAGGCCTGCTTTCCCGACTGGACCCCGGCTGCACGCGACCGCCTGCTGCGCGATCACTTCCACGCCATGGCGCGCTTCATGCTCGAATACGGCATCGTCTGGTACTCCCCCGATGCACGCTTCAGGGAACTGGTCAGCTACAAGAACCTGCACTACCTGACCGACCTGAAGGACGAGAACGTCATTATCCTGTACCCGCACTTTGTCGGTTTTGAAATGTGCGTCTACCGGCTGAACCAGGATGTGCCGCTGGTCAGCATCTACGCGCGGCAGAAGAACGAAGTGCTCGACCGGCGCATCTACCAGGGCCGGCAGCGCTTCAGCAACGCCAAGATCATTTCCCGCACCGAAGGGCTGCGCCCGCTGCTGAAGGCGATGAAGGACCACACGCCACTGCTGTACCTGCCCGATCAGGACATGGGCGCCAAGGAAGCGGTTTTCGTGCCATTCTTCGGCGTACCGGCAGCCACCATTACCGCGATGAGCCGCATCGCCCGCCTGACCCGGGCCAGGATCGTGCCGGTCATCCCGCGCCGGGTCTCGCCGGACCGGTACGAACTGGAAGTCTTCCCGCCGTGGGACGACTTCCCGTGCGGCGACGAGACCGAGGACGCCGCCCGCATGAATGCGTTTATCGAAGCGCGCGTCCGCGAGCAGCCGGAGCAGTACTTCTGGCTGCACAAGCGCTTCAAGACCCGGCCGGACGGCGACAAGCCGTTCTACTGACATCACGCCCCGCGAAACGGAAGCCGCCATGATCGACCTGTACTACTGGACCACCCCGAACGGCCACAAGATCACCCTGTTCCTCGAGGAAACCGGTCTCGACTACACCATCAAGCCGATCAACATCGGCGCCGGTGAGCAGTTCGCGCCCGACTTCCTCGCCATCGCCCCGAACAACCGCATTCCGGCCATTGTCGACCACGCACCGGCCTTCGGCCGCGGCCCGGTCAGCGTGTTCGAATCCGGTGCGATCCTGATGTACCTGGCGGAGAAAACCGGCCAGCTGCTGCCGGCCGACCCGCACCGGCGGCTCGCCGCGACCGAATGGCTGTTCTGGCAGATGGGCGGCTTCGGGCCGATGCTTGGACAGAATCACCATTTCAGCCAGTTCGCACCCGAGAAAGTGCCGTACGCCATCGAGCGCTACCAGAAGGAAACCGAGCGCCTGTACGGCGTTCTCAACCGGCGTCTGGCACTGCACGAGTTTCTGGCCGACGAGTTCTCGATCGCCGACATCGCCTGCTACCCGTGGGCCGTGCCGCACCAGAAGCAGCACATCGATCTGGCCGACTATCCGCACGTGCAGCGCTGGTTTGACGCCATCGCCGCCCGACCGGCCACGGCCCGTGCCTACGCCCTGGCCGAAAAGGTGAATCCCGCCCGTTAGCTCTTGTATTCAAACCCGATAAGTGGCTATTGAAAACCGTTCTCACTCATGCAAGAATGAGAACGTATTTCATTCACTGGGTGACCTCCATGTACGTGTGCGTGTGCAAAGCGGTAACCGATCGCCAGATACACAGGGCAGTCGAGAACGGTGCGTCCACCTTGCGCGAACTGGCCCAGGATCTCGGCGTCGCCACCCAGTGTGGAAAATGCGCGAAATGCGCCCATTCGGTGCTGTGCGAAGCGAAAGCGCAACAGCAATCGTCACGCCAGACTGTTCTGCTGCAGCCCATGGGCGCCCGCCTGCCACTGGCTGCCTGATCCCGCCCGCCCCCCCATTCCTGTGCCCGCACTGACCCTTCGTGAGTGCGGGCATGGCTGTGTGTGCCGTAATGACTGATAATGCATGCTGGATTTCCGGATGGGAGAACACTATGCAAGGCAACCCGCAAGTCATTGCCGCCCTCAACGGCGTGCTCAAGTACCAGCTCACGGCGATCAATCAGTCATTCCTGCATGCCCGCATGGGCCGCAACTGGGGCTACAAGCTCCTCGACCGCGCCGAATACAAGTGGTCGATCAAGGCGATGAAGCACGCCGACGAAGTGATCGAACGCATCCTGTTCCTCGACGGCCTGCCCAACCTGCAGGAACTCGGCAAGCTGTTCATCGGTGAAACCGTGCCGGAAATGCTGTCCTGTGACGAGAAGCTGATCCACGGCGGCCTGGCCGACATGCGCAAGGCGATCGCACTGGCGGAAAGCGAGCAGGACTACGTGACCCGCGACATCGTGACCGAGCTGCTGGAAAGCGAAGAAGAGCAGCTGGACTGGACCGAAACCCATCTGGGCCTGATCGGCGCCGTCGGCCTGCCGAACTTCCTGCAAAGCCTGACCGGCGACAACGAATAAGGAGAACACCATGCAAGGCAGTGCAAAAGTCATTGGCGCCCTCAACCACCTTCTGGTTGGCGAGCTCGCCGCACGCGACCAGTACTTCATTCACTCCCGCATGTATGAGGACTGGGGCTACGGCAAGCTGTTCGAGCGCATCGAGCACGAAATGCAGGAAGAAACCGAGCATGCGGCCTGGCTGATCCGCCGCATCCTGTTCCTTGGCGGCACGCCGGCCATGGTGCCGTCGGCACTGAATATCGGCAGCGATGTGCCGTCGATGATGAAAAGCGACCTCGAACTCGAATATCAGGTCGTCCGCGATGTCCGCGCAGCCATGGGGACCTGTGAACAGGAACATGATTACGTGAGCCGCGACATTCTGCTGAAGATGCTCGACGATACCGAAATGGACCATGCCCGCTGGCTGGAACAGCAGCTGCGCCATATCGACCAGATGGGTCTGGAAAACTATCTGCAGTCGAAGATCTGAAACGCAGTCACGGAAAAAGCGCCCCGCGGGGCGCTTTTTTCAATTCCGCCAGAGGCGGACGGGTCAGCCCAGGCGCATGCCACGGCGGTGCCAGAAATGGCGACCGACAAAGCCCGGGAAAGCGAACACCAGGAACAGCGCCAGATTGGTTACATAGAACTGCCAGTTCTGCGGATGCACGGCCGATTGCCGGGCCTCGAGACCGTAGGCCAGCACGGCGACCACGCCGAACATCACCAGCAGTTCCAGCGCCTGCCAGCCGGCATGCTTGGCCCTGGCCAGCGTCACGACGCCGAACAGTTTCCTGGAGACAAAGGGAAGATTCGCCGCCAGAAAGGCAACCAGCAGCAGCGCGACAACGTTCCAGTTCATCGGGGGCAGCCCAAAATGAAAACAGCCGCCATCATGCCATAGACGGCGGCGTTCGGTGAGACGGGATCAGGCGGCGCCGAGGTTGCG
This sequence comes from Microvirgula aerodenitrificans DSM 15089, assembly GCF_000620105.1. Taxonomy (NCBI): domain Bacteria; kingdom Pseudomonadati; phylum Pseudomonadota; class Betaproteobacteria; order Neisseriales; family Aquaspirillaceae; genus Microvirgula; species Microvirgula aerodenitrificans. The sequence goes on from NZ_JHVK01000002.1 coordinate 142,708, forward strand.
GCCACCGCCGACAATGCTCTGCTTGCCGCCATCGCGGCCATAGGACAGCGTGCTGCCCTCGGACGACATCAGCGCCGAAAGCGCCTGATTGACATTCAGCAGGCGATCCGAGATCAGCTTGCCGTTCAGGTCATTGGCGGCACGGGCTTTTTCCGACACCAGTTCCAGGTGCTGCCAGATCGACAGCAGTTCCAGCCGGTCGGACAGCCAGCGGTACAGTGCCGTACGGCTGTCGATGCCGAAGGCGCGCAGTGCCTCGGCACGCAGACGGGCACTGTGATCGATCTGCTCAAGCAGCTCCAGCTTGCCGGAGGCGAACTTCTCGATATCGGCGATGTTGCCGCCGATCAGCGCACGCTGCTCTTCATCCAGCAGTTCGAGCATCTGTTCGAACTGCCGGGTTTCGGCAACGACCAACTCGGTCAGTGACTGGATCTGGGTATCGGTCATGAAGTGGACAACTTACAAAAAACGGAACGCTGTCAGCCCTGACTCTGCGTGGACAGCAGTTCCTGCGAGCTGCGGACCAGACCGTCGGCAATGCCTTCCGGATTGATCTTGTACTCGCCATTCGAAATGGCGGCTTTCAGCGACGCAACCTTCGCAGCATCAAAAGTTATTTCGCCGGCGCCGTCCTGGGCCAGCGACTGAATCTGGCTGGCAAGCGGGTTGATGGCCACACTCTCGCCGGCAGCAGACGGCGTCGTCAGCGACGGCTTGACCGGCTTGCTTCCGGCGTTGCCGCTCGGGGGTGCAGTATGCACCATGTTGGATTGGATTTTCATCGCATTGAGTCCGTGTATCGCCCTTGTTACAGCAGTTATCGGCGGATTGTCATCCAGCTTTAGCCTTTATTGTCTTGCCGTTACACAGTAGATCATTTCTTCAATACCTGATGGCAACGCTGCCGTCCGCGCGTGCCGTCCCGCGCAGAATCCGGCCGTTCGGCATGCGCACACCGACCGACTGTCCCTCGCTGCCGGCGGTCATTGCCACCCCCTGCGCGGACACATTGAATGCCGGGTTGTCCGCCACGATGCGGACCGGCTGCCCCTGGCGAACGACCAGCGGCAGGGCCAGCATTTCCCGCCGCAGCATGAGGCCCGGCACGACCGTGCGCGCCATCGGCTTGCCGACCACGTCCTCGATCCGGGCGAACGCACCGAGCGGCACATTGCCGTCGCGCGATTCGACCAGTTCCAGATCCTCGGCGACCAGCTTCTGCCCGGTGGCCACCGTACGCTTGATCATGACCACGGTCTGGCTCGGAATCGCCCGCACCGGCAGCCGGATCGACCACTTCGGTGACACGCAGGAAATTTTCACTCCGCGGGCGGCCTCGCGGCCGGGACCATCCCAGGCATAGACCGGCGACGGGCAGGCAGGCAGGCCCAGCCTGCGGTCAAGCTGACCGTAGCTGAGCCGCACCGCCGCGCCCTGCCAGCCCTGCAGCGCGAACGCGCGCGCCTGCGCCTCGATCAGGGCGATGTCCTGGCGCGAGGCCAGGACCGGAAGTGCCGGGAAAACCGACAACAACAGAAACAGCGACAATCTGGACATGCGCGGATTGTAGCGTTCGAGCCGCCGCAGACTCAAACCCGCGACGGCCGGTCAGGCGTCGATGTGTTCGGACAGGTAGCGCTTGATCAGCTCGGCACTGGCATCGACCACCTCGACCCGCTTCGGCAGGGCTTCGATATTGTCCAGCCCGGCCGGTCGAGCCGGCTTGCGCCCCAGCGCCTCGACGATGGTGTCCTCGAACTTCGCCGCCTGCGCGGTTTCCAGGCACACCATCGGCACGCCGTCCTCCCGCCATTCCTCACCGACCTTCAGCCCGTCGGCGGTATGGGTGTCGATCACCACGCCATAGCGGGCATCGGTGCGACGAATGGTCTCCAGCCGGTCGGCATGCGTGCTCTTGCCGGACTGGAAGCCGAAGTCGGCAATGCGCGCGAATGCCGGTGTGCCGGCCAGATCGAACCCTTCACCGGCATCCACCCGCGCCCACATCCCGGCTACGGCCTTCGGATCGCGGCCGACCAGATCGAACACGAAGCGCTCGAAGTTGCTGGCCTTGGAAATGTCCATCGACGGGCTGGACGTGATATGGGTATCGGCCGTGCCACGCGGACGGTAGCGGCCGGTACGGAAGAATTCGTCCAGCACGTCGTTTTCGTTGGTGGCAACCACCAGGTGGCGGATCGGCAGCCCCATCATCCGCGCAATGTGACCGGCGCAGACATTGCCGAAGTTGCCCGACGGCACGCTGAAGCTGACCTGCTCGTCGTTGCCGGCCGTGGCGGCGAAATAGCCCTTGAAGTAGTACACCACCTGCGCCACGACCCGCGCCCAGTTGATCGAATTGACCGTGCCGATCTTGCGCCGGGCCTTGAACACGTGATCCCGGCTGACGGCCTTGACGATATCCTGGCAGTCGTCGAACACGCCGCGCACCGCCAGATTGTGAATGTTGTCATCCTGCAGGCTGTACATCTGCGCCTGCTGGAACGGACTCATCAGACCGTACGGGCTGAGCATGAACACGCGGATATTGTGCTTGCCGCGCATCGCGTACTCGGCGGCCGAACCGGTGTCACCGCTGGTGGCGCCGAGAATGTTCAGCGACTCGCCGCGCTGGCCGAGCACGTACTCGAACAGGTTGCCGAGGAACTGCATCGCCATGTCCTTGAACGCCAGAGTCGGGCCGTTGGACAGTTCGAGAATGCACAGGCCCGGTTCCAGCACTTTCAGCGGCGTGATGTCGGCCGAGCCGAACACGTCTTCGCGGTAGGTGTCGAACACGAGGCGGCGCAGGTCGTCGGCCGGAATGTCGTCGGCAAACAGGCGGATGATCTCGAAGGCCAGTTCCGGGTAGGACAGCGCACGCCATGTGTCGAGCGTCGCCCGGTCCACTTGCGGGTAGCTTTCCGGCAGGACCAGCCCGCCATCCGGGGCCAGGCCCATCAGCAGGATGTCGGAGAAAGGGGCCGGCGCCATGCCGCCACGGGTGCTGATATATTTCATGATGTCTGACTAAGGTTTGGGCTGCGGCAGCGCCAGCCCGAGGATGACGAGCGAACGGCGGACACCATCGAGTTCCGCCACATCGGGAAAGTGACCCCAGGTACTGAAGCCCCGGCGCTCGAACAGCGCCATGCTGGGGGTATTGTGCGCGAAGATGAAGCCGAGCAGCGTGCGGATGCCGAGCGCCGGACAGGCTTCGAGCGCGTAGTCGAGCGCCAGCCGGCCGAGACCGCGGCCGCGCGCGCTTTCGGCCAGATAGATGCTGACCTCGGCCGTCGCCGCGTAGGCCGGCCGGCCGTAGAACGCGCTGAGGCTGATCCAGCCCAGCATGACGCCGGCGGCGTCCTCCAGCACCCACAGAGGATAACGCGCCGGCGAATGGGCGTCGAACCACGGCTCGCGCGATGCGACCGTCACCGGCTCGGTATCCGCCGTCACCTGGCGGGACGGCACCGTGCTGTTGTAGATGTCAACGATGCCGGGAAGGTCGGCACGCACCGCGTGCCGGACACGCATCCCGGCGCCGGTGTCAGCCATTGAGCGCCTCCATGCGCAGCCGCACCACCTTGTCGGTCACGCTGGCGAGCGCCTCGATGCGCGCAATCGCCGACTGCACGCGTCGTTCGACCACGCGATGGGTCAGCAGCACGATCTCCGCCTGGCCGTCACGCTCGCTGCCCTTCTGGATCAGCGCTTCGATCGAGATCGACTCGTCGGCAAGGATATGGGTCAGTTCGGCCAGCACGCCCGGCTTGTCGATCACGCACACGCGCAGGTAATAGCTGCTTTCGACAGCCTCGATCGGCAGCAGCGGCAGGTCGGCGATCCGGTCCGGCTGGAAGGCCAGGTACGGGACGCGGTGTTCCGGGTCGGCCGTGGCCAGGCGGGCGATGTCGACGATATCCGCCACCACCGCGCTTGCGGTCGGCAGGGCGCCGGCGCCGGCGCCGTAGTACAGGGTCGGGCCGACTGCATCACCCTTGACCAGCACCGCGTTCATCACGCCATTGACGTTGGCGATCAGTACGCTTTCCGGAATCAGCGTCGGGTGCACGCGCAGCTCGATGCCGGCAGCGGTACGGCGGGTGATCCCCAGCAGCTTGACCCGGTAGCCGAGTTCCTCGGCGTAGCGGATGTCCTGCGCGGTCAGCGTGCTGATGCCTTCGAGATAGCACTTGTCGAACTGCATCGGGATGCCGAAGGCCAGCGCCGCCATGATGGTCAGCTTGTGGCCGGCGTCATGGCCCTCGATATCGAAAGTCGGGTCGGCTTCGGCATAGCCGAGGCGCTGTGCCTCGGCCAGCGCATCGGCGAACGGCAGCCCCTTCTCGCGCATCTCGGTCAGGATGTAGTTGGAGGTCCCGTTGATGATGCCGGCGATCCATTCGATATGGTTTGCCGCCAGCCCTTCGCGCAGCGCCTTGATGATCGGGATGCCGCCGGCCACCGCGGCCTCGAACGCGACCATCACGCCCTTTTCGCGCGCCCGGGCAAAGATTTCGTTGCCGTGCTCGGCCAGCAGCTTCTTGTTGGCCGTGACCACGTGCTTGCCATGATCGATGGCGGTCAGCACCAGGTCCTTGGCGATGCCGGTACCGCCGATCAGTTCGATCACGATGTCGATATCCGGATGGGTCGCGACCACGCGGGCATCGCTGACGATCTCGATGCCGTCGCCGACAATTTCGCGCGCCCTGGCAATATCGAGATTGGCCGCCATTTTCAGCACGATCGCACGCCCGGCACGCCGGCTGATTTCTTCCGCATTGCGTTTGAGAACGGTCGCGGTGCCGCCGCCGACCGTGCCGACGCCCATGATGCCTACATTGATCGGCTTCATCGTCACTCCTGCTATCGATTGTATGTTCCGGGAATAGTCGCCGAATATGCCACACATTGGGCATGTCGCGCAGTGCAGCACACGCCCCCGTTCGCCAAATTGTGCAAAAGGGTGGCGCGGTTCCGGAACGATCGATCAGGGGGCTAGGACGGGAAGCCCTTGAACGGCTGGCGCCGCAAGCGGTCGCGGTAAGCGCATTCGCGCTCGTAGATGGTGCGGTTGTGGACGTCCTTGATCTTCTTCACCAGCACGCGGCCGCTGAGGGTGAAGTAGTAGACCTTGCGCGGATAGCAGTCGAGCAGGTCCTCCGCCAGCACCGGAACGCTCTCCTCGGCAAGAAAGCGCCGGACGAAATCGACATTGCGCTCGCCGATATTGGATTTCAGCATCCCGCGCAGCACGCTGCCGCCGCCGAATACCTTGGCCTCGAAGCGCCGCCGGTCGCCGCCGAGCCGCACCATTTCGTCGATCAGCACTTCCATCGCATGCTGGCCATAGCGTTCGGGCAGATTGGTCAGCGCGTCCTGATCGGACACGCCATCGGGCAACGAAAAGTGATTCAGCCCGGCCACGCCGGCCACCGGATCGCGCAGGCACACCGACACGCAGGACCCCAGCACCGTCACCAGCAGCATGTCGCGATTGGTGGCAATGAACTCGCCCGGCAGCACCTTGGCCGCCTCGAGCTGGAAATTGGCGTCGTAGTAGGAGGCTCCTGGCATGGCTGCACTGGTCTTGGTATTGCCTGTGTTCATGGTGGTCTCGCATGTGGCCGCAAGCGGACACCGGGCCGGAGACCGGTCCGCGGCTGCGGGAAGAACGGTCACTGCCGCCCTGCCGGCAAGGCAATGACATCCGTATGTCTTGTCTAGATATAGACCAGTGGAATCCCGCTGCGCGATCCCTTCGCGGTGCCCGCTTGCATTCAGTCGTCGGCCAGCGGCAGGGACAGCACGAAACACGCCCCCGGTGCATGGCGCGCATCCAGCCGCAACTGTCCGCCCTGCTGCTGCGCCACCCGGGCAGCAATGGCCAGCCCGAGACCGGTACCCTCGCTGCGCGTGGTAAAGAACGGCTCGAAAATGCGCGAGGCGATCTCGGCCGGCACGCCCGGTCCCTGGTCGCTGACGGCGAATTCGACGCCGGCCTCTCCGCGGCGGACCGCCAGTGAGACCTCGCTGCCCGGGGACGAGTAGGCGAACGCATTCTCGATCAGGCTGACCAGAGCGCTGACCAGCGCCCTGGCATCGGCCCGTACCCGCGTCACGCCCGTGTCCTGCCGGCAGGCAAACGTCACGGCGCGGGCGCGGGCTCCGGCCAGCACCGCATGCTCGACCTCGTCCAGCACGTCGGCCACGGCGACGTCGTGCAACTCGAACGCCTCGCCGCGCACATAGCCGAGCGTGTCGCGGATCAGGCCTTCGAGCTGGCGCAGACGGTCCAGCGCCTTGCCGGCAAAGCGCTCCCGGTCTTCCCGGCCCAGTGGTTCGCGGGCCAGATTGGCGGTGTAGAGCATGGCGGTGGCCAGCGGCGTGCGCAGCTGATGCGCCAGCGATGCCGCCATCTGCCCCATCGCCACCAGTCGCTCCTGATCGGCCAGTTGCCGCGCCAGCGCCTGCTGGCGCGAGATGTCATGCAGCAGCACGATGGTCGAACCGTCCGGCAGCGGACGCTGCTCGACAATGACTTCACGCGGCGCGGCCCCGGATGGCAGCAGCCAGGCGTCGCCGACATCCGCCGGTGTCATCGCGGCCGATACCTGCGCCCAGTCCAGTCCGGTCCAGTCGGCCCCGGCCATGTCCTGCGCCGCCGGATTCTGCCGCAGCACGGTGCCGTCTGCCGCCAGCTCGACCACGCCGGCCGGCAGCGCGTCGAGCAGCAGCGCCAGCCGCTCGGCCAGGCTGGCACGCTGCGCGCTCTGGCTGGCCAGCGCCAGATTGGCCATCTCCAGTTGCGCCGACAGGGTCGCCAGTTGCTTCTGCAGATCGGAGTACGCGTGGATCAGTTCACCGGACGCGCGGCTGAACAGACCGAACGCCTCTTTCAGCTGCTGCACGTCAGGAGAATTCTCCTGTGGACCGAGTTGATGATTCTCATGGCTCATGGCAGCCCCTATGACAGCACTAAGGGAAATGTGGTAGTAATCTACTCAGGAAATGTTCCGCACAACTGCGAGAAAAATCCTAACGAACGTCTAGAGTCACTTATGATTCTGCAGTTGTTGTCGATAGTATTCCTGACAGCCCCCCGGGCTGGCGATTTGAATTTGCAAAGATGAGCGGAGCACCTTGTGTCTGAACTACTGAAAAGCATTGACGCGCGAACCAAACTCGCGGGTGCAAACAAGCTGGAGATCCTGCTTTTCTCGCTAGGGGTCGACCAGCGGACCGGCCGTAAGGAAACTTACGGCATCAATGTATTCAAGGTCCGTGAAGTGATGCGCACCCCCGAGATCACGACGGCGCCGGAAATGGCCAGCTCGGTCGAAGGCATGGTCAGCCTGCGCGGTCACCTCGTTCCGGTCATCGACCTGGCGAAGTATACCGGCGTGATCACCGAGAAGACCCCGGAAGTCATGATCGTGACCGAGTACAACGGCCACACCCAGGGCTTCCTGGTCGAGGCGGTCGATACCATCCTGCGCCTGGACTGGTCGGCGATGCGCGTGCCGCCGGAAATGATCTCGAACCGCATGGGCGGTCTGGTCACCGCCGTGACCGAGCTCGACAACAATAATCTGGTGATGATGATTGACGTCGAGCGCGTACTGGCCGAGACCACCGATATCGACGACTCGTTCCAGTTCGTCAATATCGAGCCGATCAAGGAATCGCGGATGGTGTTCTTCGCCGACGACTCCGCCGTGGCCCGCAAGCAGATCGAGAAGACGCTGCAGGCGATGAACGTGAATTACGCATACGCAATCAACGGTCGCCGCGCCTGGGAAGAGCTGCAGCGCATGGCCAGTCAGGCCGAGCAGGCAGAGAAGCCGTTGAAGGATATGGTGAACCTGGTGCTGACCGACGTTGAAATGCCGGAAATGGACGGGTTCCTGCTGACCAAGATGATCAAGAGCGACCCGCGCTTCGCCGGCATTCCGGTGCTGATGCACTCGTCGCTGTCTGGTCAGTCGAACCAGCGTTTAGGCCAGTCGGTCGGTGTCGACGACTATGTGTCGAAATTCGAGCCGCAGAAGCTGTCGCTGAAGATGCGCGAATTGCTGAAGCTCTGACCCTGCTACGAGAATAATGGCCATGCAAGACATATCCCTGATCGATAACATCGATGCGCGCACCAAGCTCGCCGGCTCGAACAAGATGGAAGTCCTCCTGTTCTCGCTCGGCACCCGCGAAACCTTCGGCATCAACGTGTTCAAGGTGCGCGAAGTGTCGCAGACGCCGGAAATCACCAAGTCGCCGAACATGCCGTTCGGTGTCGAGGGCGTGATTTCCCTGCGCGGCAACATCATCCCGGTCATCTCGCTGGCCCGCTTTACCGGCGCGCAGGATGCGGACACCCACAAGTACGAATCGATGATCGTCACCGAATTCAACAAGAGCACGCAAGCGTTCCTGGTGGAGTCGGTCGACCGCATCATCCGCATCGACTGGGACCGGATGAAGGCGCCGGACAACATGATGCCGCAGGGACAGGCCATGATTACCGCCGTCTCCGAACTGGACGACGGCAAACTGGTTTCCATCCTCGACGTCGAGCAGATCCTGGCCAGCGTCGTCGGTGAAACCCGCATCCCCGACATTCCCAAGGCCGGCACCGGCAGCGACGAATTCATTTTCTTCGTCGACGACTCGGTGGTCGCCCGCAAGGAAATCACCCAGGTGCTCGACAAGATGGAAGTCAAATACCATCAGGCCACCAATGGCCGCGAGGCCTGGGAACGACTGCAGGCCTTCGCCAACCGTCCGTGGATGGATGGCGCCACGCTGCACGACACACTGAAACTGATCCTGGTCGATGCCGAAATGCCGGAAATGGATGGCTACGTTCTGACCCGGCACATCAAGGGCGACAAGCGCTTCGCCAATATTCCGGTGGTCATACACTCGTCGCTGTCGTCCAATGCCAACCGGGCGATGGGCTCGAGCGTCGGCGTCGACAACTACGTCGCCAAGTTCGAACCCGCGCTGCTGGCGGAAACGATGTTGCCGTACCTGCAACGCTGAGCGCAGCATTCGCAGTGAGCGCCGCCATCGTTACGATCCGGCTCGACCCACGGTCTACCAGACAGAACCGGCTCCGGGCCCATGACCGGCAGCTTTGACAAAGCCACACATACGCAGGACAACGCCCCATGATCGAGGCAGCAGACAAGAACACACGCTTTCTGGTCGTCGACGATTTCTCGACGATGCGACGCATCCTCCGCAATCTGCTCAAGGAGTTGGGTTTCACCAACGTCGATGAAGCCGAGGACGGCCAGGCCGCGCTGCACAAGCTCAGAAGCCAGACATTCGATTTCGTCGTGTCCGACTGGAACATGCCGAACATGACTGGCATCGAGCTTCTGCGCAATGTACGCGCCGACGCCCAGCTCAAGCATCTCCCCTTCCTGATGATTACGGCGGAGGCGAAGCGCGAGAACATCATCGAAGCGGCCCAGGCCGGCGCTTCGGGCTACATCGTCAAACCCTTTACCGCTGCCACATTGGAAGAAAAGCTGGGCAAAGTCTTCCAGAGCGTGGCCAAGTAAGCAGAAAACCGAGGGAGGCTACGTGCCGGATAATCACTTGGAAAACGGCGATTCGCCCGAACTCGAGGCCCTGTTCGATCGTGTCGCTCACGACACGCATGTACAGGAAGCCCCGGCCGCGCCGATCGCTGCCGTCGTGCCCGCCCCATCAGCAGATGGCGACAGCGCCGAATTGCAGGCACTGTTTGACAGTGTCGCCGCCGCACCCGTTGCGCCACCCGTCGTACCGACGCCCGCCCCCGACCTGAGTGCCGCCGGCGACAGCCCGGAACTCGAAGCGCTGTTCGACAGCGTGGCCGCCAGCGTGGCCCCGGTCGCGCCCCCGCCCCCGGTCGTCGCGCAGGTGACCGCCGCCGGCGACAGCCCGGAACTCGAGGCGCTGTTCGACAGCGTGGCCAGCCAGGCCGCGGTCAGCGCAGACGCGCCAGCCGCTGCGGCACCCGTTGCCTCCGCTGACAACATGTATTCGCGAGTGGGCCAGCTAACCCGCAAGCTGCATGATGCGCTGCACGAACTCGGCTACGACAAATCCCTCGAACGCGCCGCCAGTGCCATTCCCGACGCGAAAGACCGGCTGTCCTATATCGCCACGCTGACGGAAAACGCCGCCGAGCGCGTGCTGAACGCCACCGACCGCGCGCAACCGCACCAGACCCGTCTGGAGAGCGGCGCCGCCGCCCTCGCCAGCGACTGGGACAAGGTGTTTGCCAACCAGTCGTCGCTGGAAGCCTTCAAGGCACTGGCGAAGTCGACGCGCGGCTACCTGGCCGAAGTGCCCGAACATACGCATGCCACGTCTTCCGAGCTGATGGAAATCGTCATGGCGCAGGACTTCCAGGATCTGACGGGTCAGGTGATCAAGAAGGTCGTGGAGATGGTCCAGCACATGGAGCAGGAACTGCTGTCGTTCCTGATGGAATACCAGCCGGAAATCAAGCCGGACCCGACCGAGCTCCACTCGCTGGAAAACGGCCCGGTCGTCAATCCGGCCAACCGCACCGACGTGGTAACCGACCAGAAGCAGGTCGACGACCTGCTGGCAAGTCTGGGTTTCTGATGCATACTGCATACACAACACTTTTCTCGCAGAGGCTGTCATGAGCGACTTCGCCGGAATGGAAGAACTGCTTCAGGATTTCCTGACAGAGTCTCTCGAATTGCTGTCCGATGTGGACAACAAACTGGTTGAACTGGAAAAGCGTCCCAACGACAAGGGACTGCTGAACGACATTTTCCGGGGCTTCCATACCATCAAGGGCGGTGGCGGTTTCCTGAACGCCACCCCGCTGGTGAATCTGTGCCACCGCACGGAAAACCTGTTCGACAAGCTGCGCAATGGCGAGCTGACGCTGTCCAGCGAGATCATGGACGTGATCCTCGACGCCACCGGCGTGGTTCGCGACATGTTCAGCTACATGGCGCAGGGCCGCATGCCGTCGCCGGCCGATCCGGCCATCCTGTCCAATCTCGACGCCGCACTGGCCGGACAGACGCCTGCCGTTGCGGCAGCAGCACCGGCAGCGGCCCCGGCAGCGCCGGCCGCCCCGGGCGAGCCGAACTGGCAGCAGCTGTACCAGGCCGTCGTCGTACCGGCAGACAGCGTCGCGCAGATTGCCGGTGGCGGTACGGCCGTCGTGCCGACCTCGGCCCCGGTGGCGCCAGCCCCCGCTCCGGCACCAGCCCCGGTGCCGGCCGCCCGCGATCGTGCGCCGGCCAAGGCCAATACCCAGGTCGCCGCACCGCAGGAAACCACCATCCGGATCGATACTCACCGTCTCGACCAGGTGCTGAACCTGTCCGGTGAAATCGGCCTGACCAAGAACCGCCTGACCACGATCCGTACCGAGATCATGCAGGGCAACCTTGGCACGAACACGCTGCGCGCACTTGACGAAGCGGTCAGCCAGCTCGACCTGCTGGTCGGCGACCTGCAGAACGCGGTCATGAAGACGCGGATGCAGCCGATCGGCCGCCTGTTCCAGAAGTACCCGCGACTGGCCCGCGATCTGGCCCGCCAGCTCGGCAAGGAAGTGGAACTGGTGCTGTCCGGTGAGGAAACCGAACTCGACAAGACCATGATCGAGGATCTGAACGATCCGCTGGTCCACCTGGTGCGCAACGCGGTCGACCACGGTACCGAATCCACCGAGGAGCGCATTGCCGCCGGCAAGCCGGTCAAGAGTATCGTGCAGTTGTCCGCCCGTCAGGTCGGTGACCACATCGTCATCGAAATCGTCGACGACGGTCGCGGCATGCGTGCCGACATGCTGCGCAAGAAGGCCGTCGACAAGGGCCTGATCGACAGCGAAACCGCACAGGCACTGGACGACAAGCAGGCTCTGCAACTTATTTTCCTGCCCGGCTTCTCGACCAAGGACCAGATTTCCAGCGTCTCCGGCCGTGGTGTCGGCATGGACGTGGTGCGGACCAACATCCAGCGCCTGAACGGCCGCATCGACATCACCTCGGTGCCGGGCGAAGGCACCCGCCTCAGCGTCTCGCTGCCGCTGACGCTGGCCATCCTGCCGGTGCTGGTGGTCAAGGTCTGCCAGCAGGCCTTTGCCGTGCCGCTGGCCATGGTGCGCGAGATCATCCCGATCGACCCGAACAGCATCCAGGAAGTCTCGGCCCGCCCGACCATCGTCGTCCGCGACGAGATCCTGCCGGTGCGCGGTCTGGCCGACCTGCTCGGCTGGCCGGCAACCCAGGAGCCGGCATTCGGCGTACTGATGCAGTCGGCGGAGAAGACCTTCATCCTCGCCATCGACGCTTTCGTCGGTCGGGACGATGTGGTGATCAAGCCGCTGCAGAACATCCGTCCGAAGGGGGTGGCCGGTGCCACGCTGTCCGGCGATGGAGCCGTGGTGCTGGTGCTGGACATGGAAGGTCTGCTGTCGGCCGAGTCCAAGGAAAAGGGCGGCCATCTGAGCCCGGCCCTGCTCGACCTGGCCATCTGACCGGCCCCGGGAGATCACCGCTTCACCGGCGATCTCCCGGCCGTTTCCCCGTCCCGCACCGCTGCGGGACGCTGTCGTTTGCCTTCCCGTGATTTCAGCAGAGTCGCCATGCAACCCTCCCCGGCCTTTATCGGTCGCCAGCCGGTCCTGAACCGGAACCAGCAGATCATCGGTTACCAGTTGCTGTTCCGCCCGGTAGCGACCGGGTCGATGCCGGCGGCCGACGACGAACCGGCCAATGGTGCCCACGTGCTGGTCAACACCCTGTCCAGCATGGATGCGGCGGCACTGATCGGCAACAAGTTCGCCTTCATCAAGGTCGGACAGGGTCTGCTGGTCAGCGAATTCCTGGAACTGCTGCACCCGCGCCGCGTCATTCTCGAGCTGTGCCCGTCGCTGCCGGCCAGCGCCGAAATGCGCCGCCGCGTCATGCATCTGCGGCAGCACGGCTTCGGGCTGGCACTGGACGACTATCAGCCCGGCGGCGAGCAGGACAGCTTCCTGCCGGCCATCAATTATGTGAAGCTGAACCTGGCGAGGCTTGGCCAGGAACGGCTGGAAAAGACCGCCGCCACGCTGCGACAGCACCCGGTGATCCTGATCGCCGAGCAGGTCGAGAGCCATGATGACTTCCGCTGGTGTCGCTCGATCGGCATCGACGGTTTCCAGGGCCACTACTTCACCCGCGCCGAAACCCTGAACAACCGCAGCGTCCACCCGCAGCTGGCCAATATCATCAACCTGCTGAACATGCTGCGCGGCAACGCCGACCTGGACGAGATTGAACTCGGTTTCCGCCAGGACGTGGCAATGAGCTACAAGCTGTTCCACTACATCAATTCGGCCGGCTTCGCACTGGTCAACGAAGTCGCTTCGTTCCGCCAGGCCGTCACCCTGCTCGGCTACCAGAAGCTCTACCGCTGGCTGACATTGCTGCTGGTCACGGCCAGCGAGGAAGTCGGCGCCCCGTCGGCCCTGCTGAAAACCGCTGTCACCCGTGGCCGTTTCATGGAGCTGCTGACGCGCAATATCGGCCACGGTCATGAAAGCGACAACGGCTTTATCGTCGGCATGTTCTCGCTGATCCATGTCCTGCTGGAAATGCCGCTCGAGTCGGCACTCGACAATCTGCTGCTGCCGGAAATCGCCCGCCATGCGCTGCTGGAACAGTCCGGCTGGCTGGGTCAGCTGCTGCAGCTGGTCATTGCCTGCGAAGATCCGGCGCTGCGCGATGTGCAGGTGCTGGCCGAAGCGCTCGGCCTGTCGGCCCAGACCCTGAGCAGCGCCCATGTCGCCGCGCTGGGCTGGGTGGAAGAGCTGCGGATTTAACCGGACAGGTGCCGGGGCCGGCGAGCCGGGCCGGCAATGTGCTACGCTACGCGCTGTCCGTCATCGCCACACACACGTCCCTGTGCCCTGCGGGACGTTTTCGTTTCCACGCGGCCGGCCCGACCGGCGGCGTTCTGTTCAGCTGCCCCGATAATGAATCTGATCGCGCTCGATACCTCGACCGAATACCTGTCCATCGCCGTCCGTTTTGACGGCGTGGTCCACGCCCACCACAGCCATGTCGGCCAGAAACACGCCGAAGCAACCCTGCCGCAACTGGCCGAACTGCTGGCTGAAGCCGGACGGCCGCTGGCCGACGTCGATGCCATCGTGTTCGGTCAGGGACCGGGCTCGTTTACCGGACTGCGCATCGGCTGCGGCCTCGCGCAGGGACTGGCCTTTTCCTGTGCCAAATCGCTGATCGGCATTCCGACGCTCGACGCACTGGCGGCAACGGTCGACGCGCCGTGCGTGCTGGCCTGTCTGGATGCGCGGATGGGCGAGGTCTATGCGGCCGGTTACGACCGCCGCGACGGCAGCCAGCCGATCCCGATGGGCCTGTATGCCCCGGATGCCCTGCCGGTGATCGACGGCATTCGCTGGGTCGGCGCCGGCAGTGGTTTCGATGCCCATGCCGAAGCGCTGGCAAGCCGGCTTGGCAACACGCTGGCGGCCGTCGAGCCCGGGCGTCAGCCATCGGCGCTGGCCATGCTGGCACTGGCCGACAGTGGCCGCTATCCGCTGGTTCCGCCCGAGCGGGCCGAACTGCTGTACCTGCGCAACAAGGTGGCACTGACCACCCGCGAACGGGAAGCGCGATGAATCCGCAGTTCCGGCCGGCGACCGATGCCGACACTGAGCGGCTGGCAGCCATTGCCGCCGGCGCCCGGGACGGCGCCTGGACGCGCGGTCAGATCGCCGGCTCGCTGCACGGTGGCAGCCAGGTGCTGGTGGCACAGATTGACGCCGACATTGTCGGTTTCGCCGTGCTGCAGACCGTGCTCGACGACGCCGAGCTGCATGAAATAGTCATTGCCCGTGACTGGCAGCGCCGCGGTCTCGGTCGTCAGCTGCTCGATACCGTACTCGCCGCAGCCCGCACGGCAGGGGCGACCCGACTGCTGCTTGAAGTCCGCGCCGGCAACGGTGCGGCACTGGCGCTGTACACCGCCCGCGGCTTTGTCCGCTGTGGTGTGCGCCGCGACTACTACCGTACCGATAACGGCCGTGAAGACGCCATCCTGATGGAGATCGCCCTGTGAGCCGCCGCGACTTGCTGTTGAAGGAACTGGGACTGACGGTGTGGCGCCAGCGCCCCGGCTGTGCCGCCACCGCTGCCGAGCCGGATGACGACGTGCAGCCGGACGCCATCGGCACGCCCGCGCCGGTCGTTACGGCCGCTGAAACCGCCATGCCCGCCGCGCCCGCAGAGGTCCCCGACCTCCCGGTCATGCCGGAAACCCGGCACGAAGCGCCGGCCCTGCGCGACTGGGCAGAGCTGGAGCAGCAGGTGCCGGCATGCCAGCGCTGTCCACTGAACGAAACCCGCACCCGGACCGCGCTCGAGCGCGGCAATCGGCAGGCTGCGTTGATGATTGTCGGTGAAGCGCCCGGCGAACAGGAAGACCGCCTTGGCCAGCCGTTCGTCGGTCCGGCCGGCAAGCTGCTGGACGCCATGCTGACCGCCACTGGCTGGGACCCGGAGCGGGATGTCTATATCGCCAACGTGCTGAAGTGCCGGCCGCCAGGCAACCGCAACCCGCAGCAGGCGGAAATGGTTGCCTGTGTCGATTATCTGGCCGACCAGTTGCGGCTGGTCCGGCCAAGGCTGATCCTGTGCGTCGGCCGCATTGCCACCCAGGCACTGCTGGACAGCGAACAGGCGATCTCACGGCTGCGCGGACAGGTTCACCACTGGCACGGCGTGCCGCTGATCGTCAGCTACCACCCGGCCTATCTGCTGCGCAACCTGCCGGACAAGGCACGCGCCTGGCAGGACCTGTGCTTTGCGCGCAAGACCCTGGCCGGGTTGATGGCCGCCGGCTGACGCGCCCGGCTCAGTCCAGCGTCGGCAGCACGTCCGGCGCCAGCATCACCTGATTCTTGCCGCCGACCTTGGCCTTGTACATGGCATGGTCGGCGCGCTCGATCAGGTCGAGCTCGTTTTCACCCGGCATCCAGCGGGCGACGCCGGCCGAGAAGGTGATCACCACATGGTCTTCATGGGCCATGAAGAAGGTCTTGGTCAGTTCGCGCTGCAGGCGCTCGATGATTTCACAGCCGCTTTCCGCGTCGGTCCCCGGCATCAGGATGATGAATTCCTCACCGCCGAAGCGCGCCACACCGTCACTGGGGCGCACGCGCGACTGCACCACCGATACCACATGTCGCAGCGCATCATCGCCGACCAGGTGGCCGTAGTGGTCGTTCAGCTGCTTGAAATTGTCGATATCGATCAGCGCCAGCGACAGCGGCGAGCGTTCGCGCTGCGCCCGGTCACTTTCGCGCGAGAACAGCTCATCCAGCCCGCGCCGGTTCAGGGCGCCGGTCAACTGGTCTTCCTTGACCCGGGCACTGGCTTCGACCAGCTCGCTTTCCAGCTGGCGGATGCGTTCGTTGACCACGCCGACCTGCAGCCTGGCGTCCACCAGCTCGTCACGGGCATTGACCAGGTCGAGGTGGACAGCACGCGTGTCGGCCATCAGGCTGTCGACGATGCCATGCAGCGCCAGCGGGTCCCGGCTGGCATTGATCGCTTCGGCATAGCCGCTGAAGCGGGTCTGGTATTCATCAGTGTTTTCGGACAGCAGGCTGACGCGGTGGATAAAGCTGTCGAGCATGTGCCGCATCGAATCGGTCGCCTCGTCGAGGCTGTGGCGCAGCAGGCCCTGGCGATAGACCGCTTCCTTCAGTCCGGCCTCGACCTGATACAGCTTGCGCATCGACACCGGCGAATCGGCCAGCAGCGCACGCACGGCGCTGATCTGGCCCTGCACGTGCGCGTCGGAGCCGATAAAGTCGACCAGATTTTCCAGCAGCAGGTCCAGAATGCGGGTAATGGCGGTGGTCAGCCGCTCGTCCTGCTGGGTCGCCAGTTCCAGCCGGATCCAGAAACGCTTGAGCCGGCGCGACACCATGACCAGATCCTCGTCGCGCTCGCCACTGTCCAGTCCCTGCGCCAGCTGGACCAGTTCATGCTGCAGCTCCGGATAACCGGCCAGGCGCGGATGCACCCCCAGCGTCAGCGCTTCGCGCAGCGCGGCCAGACAGGCCTGCACGGCCGGGCTCGCCTCGGTGGCCGCTCCGCCGGCAGCCGGCACCGCATCGATGGCGTCGAACAGCAGGTCGCCATCGGCGCTCTGCACTGCCGCGCCCATGCTCCAGCTGCTGACCAGTCCCTGCAGCTTGTCATACAGCTGCGCCGGCCGCGCGCCACGGCTGGCCAGCACCCGGTCCAGCGTATCGCGCTTGTGACTCTGGGTCACCGCCAGCGGCATGTCCCAGGCCCGGATCAGACCGCGCAGCAGCGCGCTCCAGTCCTGGCCGGCCAGTTGCTGCTCGATCAGCATCTGCATCAGTTCGAGCAACTGGTCTGCTGCTTCATCCCACTGCTGCCGTTCGATCTGCTGCTGCAGGCGGCTGAAGCGCGGCGCCAGATCGATGGCACCGGGCAACAACTCCATGCGGGCCAGCAATGGCGCCGACAGCGGAGCCACCGGCGCCGGAAACTCGCCGATTTCGTCGTAGACGCGCTGATAGTTTTCCGGCGTGGGCGGAAGCTTGCGCGCAGCAAGCGTCAGCAGGGTTTCACGGGCTAGCTCGGTAGGCGTCATTAACGGAAAATTTCACAAGCATGTGGACAGACGATTATAGGGGAGTGTCTTCATGCAAAGCGGTTTCCGACAGCGAAAAACACTCTGGCGCGACGGACTGCAGCAAGAGACTCAACGTCCGGACGGACGGCCCAGCACCTGGAAAAAGACTTCGCCGGGCTTGACCATGCCCAGCTCGTTGCGGGCACGTTCCTCGACGGCTTCGTGCCCCTGTTTGAGGTCGCGGACATCGGCCGCCATCGCCGTATTGCGCGCGAGCAGCCGCTCGTTCACCGTCCGTTGCTCGGACAGCTGGCTTTCGATCTGCATGACGCGGATCCAGCTGCCCTTGCCGAACCACATGGGCCACTGCAGGACGAGGATGCCGACGACAAGAATGAGGGTGACGGAGCGCATGGGCATTGAAGAGGCACCACCGTATTCCGGTGGTGCCTGCAGTGACATTACTTCAGATGATAGAACGCGGCGCGGCCCGGGTAGTACGCGGCAGCACCGAGTTCCTCTTCGATGCGCAGCAACTGATTGTATTTCGCCATGCGATCGGAGCGCGACAGCGAGCCGGTCTTGATCTGCATGCAGTTGGTCGCCACCGCCAGATCGGCAATGGTGCTGTCTTCGGTTTCACCCGAGCGATGGCTCATCACGCTGGTGTAACCCGAACGCTTGGCCAGATCCACCGCCTTCAGCGTTTCGGTCAGCGAGCCGATCTGGTTGATCTTGACCAGCAGGCTGTTGGCGATGCCCTGGCGGATGCCTTCGCCGAGGATCTTCGGGTTGGTGACGAACACGTCGTCGCCGACCAGTTGCACGTCACGGCCCAGCTTGTCGGTCAGGATCTTCCAGCCGGCCCAGTCGTGCTCGCTCATGCCGTCCTCGATCGAGATGATCGGGTAGTTCGATGCCAGGGTGGCCAGGTAGTCGGCGAAGCCTTCGCTGCTCAGTTGCAGCCCTTCGCTGGCCAGATGGTACTTGCCGTCCTTGTAGAACTCGGAGCTGGCGCAGTCGAGTGCCAGCAGCACGTCTTCGCCCGGCACATAGCCGGCCGCATCGATCGCGTCGAGCACCATCTTCAGCGCGTCTTCATTGCGGGCCAGGTTCGGTGCAAAACCGCCTTCGTCGCCAACGGCGGTCGAATGGCCGGCCTTGTTGCACAGCTTCTTCAGCGCATGGAACACTTCGGCGCCGCAGCGCAGCGCTTCGCGGAAGCTGCCGGCGCCCACCGGCATGATCATGAATTCCTGGATGTCGAGCGTGTTGTTCGCGTGCGCGCCGCCATTGATGACGTTCATCATCGGCACCGGCAGGCTCATCGGACCGGCGCCGCCGAGGTAGCGGTACAGCGGCAGCCCGGCTTCCTGGGCTGCGGCCTTGGCGGTCGCCACCGAGACGGCCAGGATCGCGTTCGCGCCGAGGCGACCCTTGTTGTCGGTGCCGTCCAGCGCCAGCATGGTCTGGTCGATATAGCCCTGGTCGGCGGGATCGAGGCCGATCAGCGCTTCGCAGATTTCACCGTTGACATGCTCAACCGCCTTCAGCACGCCGCGGCCGAGGTAGCGTCCTCCGTCACCGTCGCGCAGTTCGAGCGCTTCCTTCTCGCCGGTCGAGGCACCGGACGGCACCGCCGCACGGCCCATCACGCCGCTGTCGAGCCATACATCGCACTCGACAGTCGGATTGCCGCGCGAATCCAGCACTTCCCGGGCGATCACATCAACGATCGAACTCATCAAGACTCCCCTTCAATTTCGGACGTAGTTGTAGAGCAACACAGTATTTGCGGCAGCCGCCCACCCGGAGTGGTACAGGCTGCCGCATCAGCAAACGCCCTCGCAAACGCGAAGGCGGAGAATACAAACCGGCCGGCATGACGCCGGCCCGTTCCGGTATTGCCGACCGGCAACACCCTGATACCCGATTACAGACCGGTCTCGGCCAGCGGACGGGACTTGACCAGGCGGTCAAGCTCGACCAGCGTGGCCAGCAGTTCATACAGCCGCGGCAGCGGCCAGGCGTTCGGCCCGTCCGACATTGCCCTGGACGGCTCCGGATGGGTTTCCATGAACAGCCCGGAGATGCCGGCCGCAACGGCGGCACGCGCCAGCACCGGCACGAACTCGCGCTGACCGCCGGAACTGGTACCCTGCCCGCCCGGCAACTGCACCGAGTGGGTCGCGTCATACACGACCGGGCAACCGGTATTGCGCATGATCGCCAGCCCGCGCATGTCGGACACCAGGTTGTTGTAGCCGAACGACGCACCGCGTTCGCACACCATCACCGTATCACCGTCATGGCCGGCTTCACGCGCCGCGTGACGGGCCTTGGCCACCACATTCAGCATGTCGCCCGGGGCGAGGAACTGCCCCTTCTTGATGTTGACCGGCTTGCCGGTCGCAGCGACGGCGCGAATGAAGTCGGTCTGCCGGCACAGGAAGGCCGGCGTCTGCAGCACGTCGACCACGCTGGCGGCGATCGGCGCCTCGGCTTCGGTATGCACATCGGTCAGGATCGGCACGCCAACCTGCTTGCGGACCTTCTCCAGAATGCGCAGCCCTTCGTCGATGCCGTAACCGCGGAACGACTGGTCCGAACTGCGGTTGGCCTTGTCGTAGCTCGACTTGTAGATGAACGGAATGCCGAGGCTGTCGGCAATTTCCTTGATCTGCCCGGCTGTGTCGATGGCGAACTGCTCGCCTTCGATCACACACGGCCCGGCAATCAGGAACAACGGCTGGTCGAGGCCAGTTTCGAATCCGCACAGTTTCATGGATAGCGTCCTTGTCGGTACGGCACGGCCGCCTCGCAGTCGAGAGCGGCCCCGGGGTGCCGGATTAGCGGTTCTTTTCCGCCTGGTAGGCCAGTGCGGCTTCGATGTACGCGGTGAACAGCGGGTGGCCGTCACGCGGGGTCGAGGTGAACTCGGGGTGGAACTGGCAGGCGAAGAACCAGCGGTGATCCGGCAACTCGACGGTTTCCACCAGTTGCTCGGCACCGGTCGAACGGCCACTGATCTTCAACCCGGCGGCTTCGAGGCGCGGCACGTAGTAGTTGTTCACTTCGTAGCGGTGGCGATGACGTTCGACAATGGTGTCGGCGCCGTACACCCGTGCCGCCAGCGAGCCCTGCTCCAGCCGGCATTCCTGCCCGCCCAGACGCATGGTGCCGCCGAGGTTCGAGTTTTCGTCGCGGGTTTCGACCTTGCCGTCGTGGTTCACCCATTCGTCGATCAGCGCCACAACCGGGTATTCCGTTTCCGGATCGAACTCGGTCGAATTGGCACCGGCCAGGCCGGCCTTGTCGCGTGCGTATTCGATCAGCGCGATCTGCATGCCGAGACAGATGCCGAGATACGGGATGTTGTGCTCGCGGGCGTAACGGACCGCCTTGATCTTGCCTTCGACACCGCGCTTGCCGAAACCGCCCGGCACCAGGATCGCATCCATGCCGCGCAGTGCGGCGCAGCCGTCGCGCTCGACTTCTTCGGAGTCGATGTAGTTGATGTTCACTTCGCTGCGGGTGTGGATGCCGGCGTGCTTCAGCGCCTCGGACAGCGACTTGTACGATTCGGTCAGGTCGACGTACTTGCCGACCATGGCAATATTGACCGAACGCGACGGGTGCTCGATCGCATCGATGATGCGGTCCCAGGCCGACAGGTCGGCCTTCGGCAGATCGAGCTGCATGTGCTCACAGATGATGTCGTCGATGCCCTGGGCATGCAGCATCGCCGGCACCTTGTAGATCGAATCGGAGTCGTAGCAGCCGATGACGGCGTTTTCTTCCACATTGCAGAACAGCGCGATCTTGCGCTTTTCGTCGTCCGGCAGCTCGCGGTCCATCCGGCACAGCAGGATGTCCGGCTGGATGCCGATCTCGCGCAGTTCCTTCACCGAGTGCTGGGTCGGCTTGGTCTTGATTTCGCCGGCGGTGGCAATGAACGGCACGTACGACAGGTGGACGTACAGCGTGTTCTTGCGGCCGAGATTCGAGCGCATCTGGCGGATGGCTTCCAGGAACGGCAGCGACTCGATGTCGCCGACCGTGCCGCCGATTTCGACGATGGCGACGTCGACATTGCCGGCGCCTTCGCGCACCTTGAGCTTGATCTCGTCGGTGATGTGCGGGATCACCTGCACGGTCCCGCCGAGATAGTCACCGCGGCGTTCCTTGCCGATGACGGCCTCGTACACCTGCCCGGTGGTGAAGTTGTTCGACTTGCGCATCTTCGACTTGATGAAGCGCTCGTAGTGGCCCAGATCAAGGTCGGTTTCGGCCCCGTCCTCGGTCACGAACACTTCGCCGTGCTGGAACGGGCTCATCGTGCCCGGGTCGACGTTGATGTAGGGGTCCAGCTTCAGCATGGTGACTTTGAGACCACGCGATTCGAGGATAGCCGCAATGGACGCGGCGGCGATGCCTTTACCCAGTGAGGAGACAACGCCGCCGGTAACAAAGATGAACTTGGTCATGGGAATACAGACTCAACGGAATCCGGGATTGTAGCCGTAAAGCGCGGGCCACTCAATTGACAGCTGGTCAACACATTGACTTTAGACGACAATCGGAACCGCCCGCGCGTCGTGTTGCGAACCGCCGGGCTGCAGTCCCCGTCCCGAGACCCCCGCCGCAACACCTGCTCTGGCAAAGGCTTGAGCAGGCAGGTCTTTTTATGCTATAAAGCCCGCTTTTACCGGATTCTGGAGATTTAACATCATGGCGCGAGTTTGCAAAGTGACCGGCAAGCGTCCGATGGTGGGCAACAATGTTTCCCACGCCAATAACAAGACCAAGCGTCGGTTCCTGCCGAACCTGCAGTACCGTCGCTTCTGGGTTGAGAGCGAGAACCGCTGGGTTCGCCTGCGCGTGTCGAACGCTGCGCTGCGCACCATCGACAAGGTCGGCATCGAAGTCGTGCTGGCCGATCTGCGCGCTCGCGGCGAATTCTGATTTCGCCTCTCCCCAAGTTTAGTTAAGGAACGCCACCATCATGCGTGACAAGATCAAGCTGGAATCGACCGCTGGTACCGGTCATTTCTACACCACGACCAAAAACAAGCGCACCATGCCGGAAAAGATGGAAATCAAGAAATTCGATCCGGTTGCGCGCAAGCATGTGATCTACAAGGAAACCAAGCTCAAGTAATTGAGCGGGTTGCCGAGTGGATTCGGCTCACACCACCTCTCGGCAGGTCACGCCCATTCGTTGGGAATTGCCCGGCCGGTCGGGTAAGAAAAACCGCCCCTGCAGCGATGCGCGGGCGGTTTTCATTTTGTGCGGTGACGGACGGCTCAGTGCCCGGCCTCGCGGCGCTTGACCGGGCGATGCTCGCGATAGATGGCGGCCCGGCTTCAGGCAGCTCCAGTGGGTCATGGCGGCCTACACCCTCGCCATGACCACCATCCTGATGGCCGCCGGGACGCTGGCCGACCGCTATGGCCGCAAGCGCCTGTTCCTGACCGGCATCGTCGCCTTTGCCGCGACATCGCTGGTATGCGGCCTGACCGCAAGCGCCCCGGTCCTGATTGCCGCACGCTTCCTTCAGGGCCTGAGCGCGGCACTGATGCTGATCTGCCAGGTCGCCATCCTGTCCAGCCAATTCCGGGCCAGGCGCGAGCGTGGCCGGGCCTTCGCCTGGTGGGGCATCATTTTCGGCATCGGCCTGGGCTTCGGCCCGATCATCGGCAGTGCCATCCTGACGCTGGCAAACTGGCGATGGGTCTTCCTGGTCCATGTCGTTCTGGCCGTCGTCACGCTGTTCCTGGCCCGGGCTGGCGTGCGTGAATCGCGCGACCCGCACGCCCTCAGTCTGGACCTGGCCGGCATCATCAGCCTGTCGGCCGTGAGTCTCGCCGGCATCGGCCTTGGCCTGACCAACACACCGGTCAGCAACACCATTACTGCGGCAGTACGCAGCGAGCGCGCGGGCATGGCGTCCGGCGTGGACATGAGTGCACGCATGACATCGCTTGCCTTCAACATTGCCCTGATCGGGTTCATTCTGGTGGAGGACGCCATGAGCAGCCTGCGCGACACGCTGAAAATGCAGGATGACGCCGGACCGCGCCTGTTCGCGGAAATGATCCTCGCGGCCGCCGACCCGACGGCACAGGCCGCACTGCTGGCGCAGTCGACGGTCCCGGCCGACGCCATTCACGCCGCCCTGGCATCCGGCTTCGGCTGGGTCATGAGCTATGGCGCCGGCAGCGCCTTCCTGCTGTCACTGGGCAGCCTCATCCTCTTTGCGCGAAGAACGGACGAGCGCAGCGAGGTCCCCTCGCGGCGGCGAGGGCGGAGGGTGGCGGGGTGAAACAGGGGACTGCCGTGCTCCACCGCCCCCGCAATCAGTCGGGCGTGCACCGACGCCACTCCCCTCCCCCGCGCTCATCAAAGGAGGCAGTCAAAACCGGTACTGGCCCTTGACCCACCAGGTCCGGCCCGGCTCATTGACACGGCTGGTCTGCTCATAGCCGGCCACCATGGCACCGGCCTTGCTGACCGACTCGGCATAAGTGCGGTCGAACAGGTTGTCGATGCCGGCGGTCAGCTGCAGGTTCTTCAGCGGCTTGTAGCCGGCATTGATCGACAGCGTGGCAAAGCCCGGCGTCGTGCCCAGGTCGCGGCCGATGATGTTGCCGGTACCGATGTCGACCCGGTCCTGCGCCGACACCACCCGCCACAGGCCACCAGCCGACCAGCGGTCATTGTCGTAGTTCAGCGTCACCCGACCTTCCAGCGGCGGCGTCTGCCCCAGCGGGCGGCCTTCGCTGTCGTTCTCGGCCCAGACATAGGCCAGCGCACCACCCAGCGTCCAGCCGGGCAGGAAGCGCCATTTCACATCGGCCTCACCGCCACGACGGTTGGCGTCGACATTGCGTGCCGTGGTCTTGGCCGCGCGATAGTCGACCAGGATGTAGTCATCGATGCGGCCGGCAAACAGCGACAGCGACGCGGACAGACTCTCGCCCTGCCACAAGGCGCCCACGTCGAGCTGGTTCAGCGTTTCCGGCTTCAGGTTGAAGCGCGCATTGCGTTCCCAGTAGTCGGCGCCGCGCTCGGCGTGACCAAAGCCGGCATACAGCGTCAGCGGATCGGTGAAGCGCTGTTCGAGACGAATGAAGCCGCTGTCCAGATTGTTGCGCTGGGTCACCCCGTAGTTCGGATTGGCCGTGCCATTCACAAGCTGCTTGTCGTCGCGGGCCTCGTCGCGATCGCGGCGCAGGCCGGCGATCAGCCGGGTCCGGGTGGCCAGCGGGTACGACAGCTCGCCATACACGCCGCGCCGTTCCAGCGACATGTCGGCCGCGTACGGCTTGTCGTGGTAGTCGGCGCCCATCATGCCCATGCGGCTGCGGTGCTGGTCATCCTGCCAGTCAAAACCGACATCCAGTTCGCCATCGCCAACGGCAAACTGGGTATAGGCGCGGCCACCGGTCACGGTGCGGTCCGGATTCATCGCCGCCTGCTTCATCTTCGGCGTGCTGCGGAAAGTGTAGTTGTCCATCACGTGGTCGACGTAGCTGCGGAACACCTGCACCCCGACCTTGTTCAGCCAGCTGGTGAGGTTGCGCTGTTCGAACTTGAGATTCCACGCATTGCGATCGAATTTGCTGCCGTCCATGCCACGGTCGGCATAGGCGGCCTCGGCGCGACTGATGTCGTAGCTGGCTTCCAGCGTGGTGTTCTCGGTCGGCGTGATGCCGATCGTCAGCGAACCGGCGCGGCGCTTGCTCTCGCTGTGCACCGCATTGCCGTTGCCGTCGTGATAATCGTCGCTGTCATTGGTCTGGGTGCTGATGCGCACATAGGCCTGCGAGCTGCCGGCGGAGAAGTTCAGCCCGGAGTCGACCCGCCCGTCACGACCGACCAGCAGACTGGCCTGCCCCTCGATGCCCGGCTCGACAAACGCCGGCGCTTCGCGCTCGAACAGCACCGTGCCGGCAAAGGCGACCGGCCCGTGCTTGACTGTCTGCGGCCCTTTCAGCAGCGTCACGCGGTCAAACGTTTCCGGGTTCAGGTACGCGGTCGGCGGGTCCATGCGACCGCCGCAGCCGCCATACAGGCCGGTGCCGTCGGCCTGGATATCCAGCCGCCCGCCACCAAGACCGCGAAACAGCGGGTCACCGCCGCTGCCGCCCTTGCGGGTGACGTTGAAGCCGGGAATCGCTTTCAGCAGGCCGGCGCCATCTGCCGCCGGCGCCGGCTGATAGGTCGCTCGCGGGTCCAGCGTCACCGTCAGCGGTGCCGTGGTTGGCGCGGCCGTCACCACGACCTCGTCCAGTTGCGTCGCCGCCCCCGCCTCGGGGGAATTTGCAAAAACAGCCGGCGAAACAGCCAAGCCGATAAGAATAGTTTGATTCCGTAAAAACATGACGACATCAATCCGAATAAGAACGGCCGCATGGTAAGCCCATGCGGCCGTTCATCCCTGCGACATAGCGTCGCAGCCGGACCGGTTTCATGTCATTGCGTTGACCGGCATCAACCGGGTTACAGCCCGAGCCGCTGGCACAGCGTCGACACGCTGCCGGCGGCATTCAGCGTATAGAAGTGCAGGCCCGGCGCGCCATTCGACAGCAGCCGGTCGCACAGCTCGGTCACCACATCCAGCCCCAGCGCGCGGATCGAGGCGACATCATCGCCATAGGCCTGCAGCTTCAGCCGCAGCCAGCGCGGAATTTCGGCGCCGCACAGGTCGGAGAAGCGGGCCAGCTGGCTGAAGTTGTAGATCGGCATGATGCCCGGCACGATCGGGATGTCGACGCCGCGCGCGCTGGCTTCGTCGACGAAGGCGAAGTAGGCGTCGGCATTGAAGAAATACTGGGTGATCGCCGAGTTGGCACCGGCACGGACCTTGCCGGCGAAGGCATCGAGGTCGGCACGGGCATTGACCGCCTGCGGGTGATAGTCCGGGTAGGCCGCCA
This sequence comes from Microvirgula aerodenitrificans DSM 15089, assembly GCF_000620105.1. Lineage (NCBI taxonomy): Bacteria > Pseudomonadati > Pseudomonadota > Betaproteobacteria > Neisseriales > Aquaspirillaceae > Microvirgula > Microvirgula aerodenitrificans. The sequence continues at coordinate 169,324 of NZ_JHVK01000002.1, forward strand.
CCTCGATATGGAAATGATCGCCGTGGGTATCGCGGATAAACGAAACCAGCTCGTTGGCATAGCGGAACTCGCCGACTTCGCCCATGCCGGACGGGATGTCACCGCGCAGCGCCACCACGTGGCGGATGCCCTTCTCGCGGTATTCGTCGAGGATGGAGCGGATATTGTCCCGGGTCGAGCCGATGCAGGACAGGTGGGGGGCGGCGGCATAGCCGGCGTCACGGATATCGAGCACGGCACGCAGGGTGCCCTCGCGCGTGGTGCCACCGGCGCCAAACGTCACCGAGAAGAAGGCCGGCTTGAAGTGGGCCAGCTGCTTGCGCGCCGTGGCCAGTCTGGCATGCCCTTCTTCGGTCTTGGGCGGAAAGAACTCGAAACTGATGGTGGGTTTGACCGACGACATACCTGAATCTCTGCGAATGATTGCACTTATCCTGAACTGTGCCTAAAGCGCCCGCCATAGACAAGGCATCCGTTCGCATAACGATATGGCAGGCCGACGCAAAAACGCCCGCGGGAGCGATCCCGCGGGCGTCTGTCGGTTGCTGGCAGCGCTTACATGCCGCCCAGCGACTGGCGCATGGCTTCCAGGCAGGCGGCGTACAGGCCGTTCGGCAGCACGCCGAGGACCAGCAGGGCCAGGCCGTTCAGGCCGAGCACCAGTTTCATGTCGCCACCGATGGTGAGCTTGTCGCCACTGCTGGTGTCGGTCGCGTCGTCAAAGTAGACCACCTTGACCACCCGCAGGTAGTAGAACGCACCGATCAGCGACATCATCACGCCGACCACGGCCAGCCACAGCAGACCGGCGTCGACGGCAGCCTTCAGCACCGCAAACTTGGCGTAGAAGCCGACCATCGGCGGAATGCCGGCCATCGAGAACATGGCAAACAGCACCAGCAGCGCGTACCAGGCATTCTTCTGGTTCAGACCCTTGAGGTCATCCATGGTTTCGCATTCGAAACCAGCCCGCGACAGCGCCACCAGGATGCCGAAGCTGGCCAGCGCGGTCAGCATGTAGGTGATCGCGTAGAACAGCGCGGCGGTGTAGCCGGACGGGCTGGCCGCCAGGATGCCGATCAGCAGGAAGCCCATGTGCGAGATGGTCGAGTAGGCCAGCATGCGCTTGATGTTGGTCTGCATGATCGCGGCCAGGTTGCCGAGTACCAGCGAGGCCACGGCCAGGATGACCAGCATCGGCTGCCATGCCACCGCTGCCGGCGCCAGGGCCTGGGCCAGGAAGCGGAAGGTGAACACGAAGGCCGCCAGCTTCGGCGCGGAGCCGATCAGCACGGTGACCGCCGTCGGCGCCCCCTGGTACACGTCCGGCACCCACATGTGGAACGGCACGGCGCCGAGCTTGAACGCGAGGCCGGCAATGATGAACACCAGACCGAAGCTGACCAGGGTGGTATTTGCCTGACCGGCGCCGATGGCGTGCGCCACGTCACTGATCTGCAGCGAACCGGTTGCGCCGTACACCATCGAGATGCCGTACAGCAGCAGGCCGGACGCCAGCGCGCCAAGCACGAAATACTTCATCGCCGCTTCGGTGGCCGGAATCGATTCGCGCGACATGGCGATCATGGCGTACAGCGACAGCGACAGCAGCTCCAGACCGATGTACAGGGTCAGGAAGTGGCTGGCCGACACCATGACGAACATGCCCAGCAGCGAGAACAGCCCGAGGGTAAACAGTTCGCCCTTCAGGAAGCCGCGGTCATGCGCATACTGCCGCGCATAGACGAAGGTGGCACCCACGGCGACCAGCAGCCCCAGCTTGGACAGGCTCGACACCGGGTCGGCAATGTACATGCCGCTGAAGGTCAGCACCGGGTACGGGACCCAGGACGCGACCACGGCGACGGCGGTGCCGATCAGGGTCAGCATCGACAGTGCATAGGTGACGCCGCGGCGTTCGCTCTTCACGAACAGGTCGATGATGAGGATCGCCAGCGCCGCGCACAGCAGCACGATCTCCGGCAAGGCCGGCATCAGATTCAAATCAGCCCAACTCATTTGATGTGTTTCCTTGTTGCGGGTTGGCGACTTACATCAGCTTGCTCTGAGCCACGTGGCTCAGAAGATCGTTGACGCTGGTGTGCATCACCTCCACGAACATCTGCGGATAGAGGCCCATGCCGAGCACCGCGATGGCCAGCACCGCCAGGATCAGGAACTCGCGCTTGTTCACGTCTTTCAGCTCGGCCACCTTTTCGTTGGCAACGTCACCGAAGATCACCCGCTTGTACATCCACAGCGTGTAGGCAGCGCCGAAGATCAGCGTGGTGCCGGCGAAGAACGCGAACCAGAAGTTGACCTGCACCGCGCCCATGATGACCATGAACTCGCCGACGAAGCCCGACGTGGCCGGCAGGCCGGCGTTGGCCATCGCAAACAGCAGCGCGAACGCGGCATAGATCGGCATCTTGTTGGCCACACCGCCGTAGTCGGCGATATTGCGGCTGTGCAGGCGGTCGTACAGCACGCCGATGCTCATGAACATGGCGGCGGACACGAAGCCGTGCGAGATCATCTGCACCAGCGCGCCTTCGACTGCCCACTGGTTCAGCTGGCCGTCAGGCGTGAACATGAAGAAGCCCAGGGTGACGAAGCCCATGTGCGCGATCGACGAATACGCGACCAGTTTCTTCATGTCGGTCTGCACCAGCGCCACCAGGCCGATATACACCACCGCAATCAGCGACAGCACAATCATCAGCCACTGCAGTTCGCGCGCGGCATCCGGCACGATCGGCAGCAGGAAACGCAGGAAGCCGTAGGCGCCGAGCTTCAGCGTGATGGCGGCCAGCACCATCGAACCGCCGGTCGGGGCTTCCACGTGCGCGTCCGGCAGCCAGGTGTGCACCGGGAACATCGGCACCTTGACCGCGAACGAGAAGAAGAAGGCCACGAACAGCAGGATCTGCGCCGTCATCGACAGCGGCACCATGTGGAACTTCAGGATCTCGAAGCTCCCCTGGGCCTGGAAGTACAGGTAGATGAACGACACCAGCATCAGCAGCGAGCCGAGCAGCGTGTACAGGAAGAACTTGATCGACGCATACACGCGACGCGGTCCGCCCCATACGCCGATCACCAGGTACATCGGGATCAGCATCGCTTCGAAGAACACGTAGAACAGCACGGCGTCCAGTGCGGCGAACGCACCGTTGATCAGCCCGGACATGATCAGGAAGGCGGCGAAGTACTGCGCGACGCGCTTCTCGACCACCTGCCAGCCGGCCAGCACCACCAGTACGGTAGTGAAGCTGTTCAGGATGACCAGCCACATCGAGATGCCGTCGACACCCAGATGGTAGTTGATGTTAAGACTGGCGAACCACGGGGTGAACTCCTCGAATTGCATGCCGCCATGCAGCGGCGTGAAATCGAAGTACAGCGGCAACGACAATGCGAAGCCAGCCAGTGCACCGACCAGCGCGATGACTCGCGCCAGCGATGCGTTCCGGTCCCCTCCGGTAGCCAAAGTCAGCAACCCGGCCACGATCGGGACCCAGATCACCAGACTGAGCAGATTCTCACTCATTTTCGAACCTAGCTTTTCTTTCTAAATCGTCTACAGGTCTTAGAAGCCGACCACGAATAGGGTGAGCAGCACCAGCACGCCGATGACCATGGCGGTGGCGTAGCTGTAGATGAAGCCCGTCTGCACCTTGCGTACCACCGCGGCCAGCGAACCGACCACGCGGGCCGAGCCGTTGACGATCAGTCCGTCAATCAGGGTCTGATCGCCGATCTTCCAGAAGCCGGTACCGAGCAGGCGCGAGCCCTTGGCGAATACGGCAAAGTACAGATCGTCCATGTAGTACTTGTTGTCCAGCAGGGTGTAGATCGGGCTGGCGGCTTTGCGGATCGCGGCGGGAATCTGCGGCGCGACCATGTAGAACACGTAGGCAGTTGCCACCCCGGCGATGGCCAGCCACAGCGGCAGCGTCGACAGGGCATGCATGCTCATCGCCGCCGCGCCATGGAACTCTTCGGCGATGACGGACATCGCAGGGTGGAGTTCGGCGTTGACGAAGATGGCCTGCTTGAAGAAGTCGCCATACAGCATCGGTTCGATGGTGAAGTAGCCGATCAGCAGCGACGGGATCGCCAGCAGCACCAGCGGCAGCGTCACGACCCACGGGCTTTCATGCGGCTTGTCGTTCGGGCCCAGACCGTGGTGATGCTCGCCGTGGTCGTCGCCATGATGGTCATGGTGGCCCTTCTGCATCCAGCGTTCCTTGCCATGGAAGACCAGGAAGTACAGGCGGAAGCTGTAGAACGCGGTGACGAACACGCCGGCGATGACGGCGAAGTACGCGAACTGCGCGCCCGGCAGCGTCGAGGCATGCACGGCCTCGATAATCGAGTCCTTCGAGTAGAAGCCGGAGAAGAACGGGGTGCCGATCAGCGCCAGCGAACCGATCAGGCTGGTGATCCAGGTAATCGGCATGTACTTGCGCAGGCCACCCATGTTGCGCATGTCCTGATCATGGTGCATGCCGATGATCACGCTGCCGGCGGCCAGGAACAGCAGCGCCTTGAAGAACGCGTGCGTCATCAGGTGGAACACGGCGACGTTGTAGGCCGAGGCGCCGAGCGCGACGGTCATGTAGCCGAGTTGCGACAGCGTCGAGTAGGCGACGACACGCTTGATGTCGTTCTGCACGATGCCGAGGAAGCCCATGAACAGCGCCGTGATCGAGCCGATGACCAGCACGAAGGACAGCGCGGTATCAGACAGTTCGAACAGCGGGCTCATGCGGGCGACCATGAAGATGCCGGCCGTCACCATGGTGGCGGCGTGGATCAGCGCCGAGATCGGCGTCGGACCTTCCATCGAGTCAGGCAGCCACACATGCAGCGGGAACTGGGCCGATTTGCCCATCGCGCCGATGAACAGCAGGATGCAGGTCACGGTCATCAGCGACCAGTCGGTGCCAGGGATCAGCTGGATGGTCGCGTCCTTCAGTACCGGCGCGTTGGCAAACACTTCGGTGTAGTTCAGCGAACCGCCGAAGTAGTACAGCACCATGCCGATGCCGAGCGCGAAGCCGAAGTCACCGACCCGGTTGACCAGGAAGGCCTTCAGGTTGGCGAAGATCGCGGTCGGACGCTTGAACCAGAAGCCGATCAGCAGGTAGGACACCAGGCCCACCGCTTCCCAGCCGAAGAACAGCTGGACGAAGTTGTTGCTCATCACCAGCATCAGCATCGAGAAGGTGAACAGCGAGATATAGCTGAAGAAGCGGTTGTAGCCGGGGTCTTCCGCCATGTAGCCGATGGTGTAGATGTGCACCATCAGCGACACCGAGGTCACCACGACCATCATCATCGCCGTCAGCGAGTCGATCAGGAAGCCGACCGAATAGGTATGGCCGGCAACGGTCAGCCAGGTGTAGACGTCACCGTTGAACGGTTGCGCGCCGTTCAGGATGCCGCTCAGAACGCTGATCGAACCGACGCACGACACGGCCACCCCGAGGATGGTCACCATGTGTGCGGCGCGCCGACTGATCGCCCAGCCGAACAGGCCGGCAATCGCGGAACCCGCGAGAGGCGCCAGCGCGATCAGCAGATAGAGGCTTTTCATGTCCATTTTTTTGTCTCTATTCCCTGTGTGCTTAGCCCTTCAGGCTGCCCAAGTCTTCAACGTTGATCGTGTTCAGGTTGCGGAACAGCACAACCAGAATCGCCAGACCGATCGCGGATTCCGCCGCGGCCACGGTCAGGATGAAGAACACGAAGATCTGCCCTGCCGTATCACCGAGGTAATGCGAGAAGGCGATGAAGTTGAAGTTGACCGCGAGCAGCATGAGTTCGATCGCCATCAGCAGCACGATCACGTTCTTGCGGTTCAGAAAGATGCCGAGCACGCTTACCGCAAACAGAACCGCGGCCAGCACGAGGAAGTGCGTCAGTGTGAGCATGTGTTTTTCCTCCCTTTCGCGCCTTAGGCGTTGTTGTCGGTTGTCGGCGCGTCTTCGGCGTCGTCGCGCTTTACGGCCGCCATCTTGACGAGGCGGACGCGGTCATCGCGTTTGACCACTACCTGGGTAGCCGGATCGACCCACTTGGTTTCCTTGCGCTGGCGCTGGGTCAGCGCAATCGCGGCAACGATACCGACCAGCAGCAGCACGGCGGCCAGCTCGAACGGATACAGGTAGGTGGTGTACAGCTGCAGGCCGATGTCGCGGACGTTGCTGTAGTCGGCAGCCAGCGGCGCCGGCGCTTCGAGTCCGAGCTGGGCATTCGGGCCGCCGAGCACGTAGACCATCTCGGCGATCAGCACGACGGCCACCACCAGCGCGAACGGCAGATGCTTCCAGAACCCTTCACGCAGCTTGTCGAAGTTGATGTCGAGCATCATGACCACGAACAGGAACAGCACCATCACTGCGCCGACATAGACCAGCACCAGCGCGATGGCCAGGAACTCGGACTGCAGCAGCAGCCAGTGGCCGGCGGACACGAAGAAGGCGAGCACGAGGTTGAGCGCCGCGTGCACCGGGTTTTTCGAGGTAATGACCCTCACCCCGGCGAACAGCAGCAGCGCGGACAGCGCGTAGAACAGAATCAGCTGGAACGACATGCTTTCCCCTTAGCGGTATTTCGCGTCGAGTTCGCGGTTCTTGGCGATCTCGGCCTCGTAGCGGTCGCCGACGGCGAGCAGCATCGGCTTGGTGTAGTAGAGGTCGCCGCGCTTTTCGCCATGGTATTCGAGGATGTGCGTCTCGACGATGGAGTCCACCGGACAAGATTCCTCGCAGAAGCCACAGAAAATGCACTTGGTCAGGTCGATCTCGTAGCGGGTGGTACGGCGCGTGTTGTCCTCGCGCTTTTCCGACTCGATATTGATCGCCATCGCCGGGCAGACGGCTTCGCACAGCTTGCAGGCAATGCAGCGCTCCTCACCGTTCGGGTAGCGACGCAGCGCGTGCAGGCCGCGGAAACGCGGGCTGATCGGGGTCTTTTCTTCCGGGTACTGCACGGTGATCTTGCGGGAGAAGAAGTGGCGGCCGGTAACCGCCAGCCCCTTCACCAGTTCCGTCAGCAGGAAGGTCTTGAAAAAGTTCTTGATCATGGTCTTTTCTCCCGCCTCAGTTCCAGATGGACAGCGGGCTCATCATCCACACACCCACCAACACCAGCCACACCAGGGTCACCGGGATGAACACTTTCCAGCCCAGACGCATGATCTGGTCATAGCGATAGCGCGGGAAGGTGGCGCGGAACCACAGGAAGCAGAACAGGATGAATGCGATCTTTAGCACCAGCCAGTGGAAACCGCCAGCGCCCAGGAACGGAACCGATGCCGGGAACGGCGACAGCCAGCCGCCGAGGAACATCAGCGAGGTCAGCATCGCGATCAGGATCATGTTCGCGTATTCGGCCAGGAAGAACACCGCGAAGGCCATGCCCGAGTATTCGACGTGGAAGCCGGCAACGATTTCCGATTCGCCTTCCGCAACGTCGAACGGCGCGCGGTTGGTTTCGGCCACACCCGAGACCAGGTAGACCACGAACATCGGGAACAGCGGCACCCAGTTCCACGACAGCAGCGAACCGCCTGCCATGCCGTGGCCCTGCTGGGTAACGATGTCGACCAGGTTCAGCGAGCCGGTCACCATCAGCACGCACACCAGGGCAAAGCCCATGGCGATTTCATACGACACGATCTGCGCCGCGGAGCGCATGGCGCCGAGGAATGCATACTTCGAGTTCGAGGCCCAGCCGGCCACGATCACGCCGTACACGCCGATCGACGTGATGGCCATGATGTACAGCAGGCTGGCGTCGATATTGGCCAGCACCAGTTCCGGCGAGAACGGGATCACCGCCCAGGCGGCCAGTGCCGGTCCGATCGACAGCAGCGGACCGAGGATGAACAGGCCCTTGTTGGCCTTGGTCGGGAAAATGATTTCCTTGGTCAGCAGCTTCAGCGCATCGGCGATCGGCTGCAGCACACCCTTGATGCCGACGCGGTTCGGGCCGATCCGCAGCTGCATGTAGCCGATGACCTTGCGCTCGGCGAGCGTCAGGTAGGCCACGCAGCCCATCAGCGGCAACACGATGACCACGATCTTCAACAGCGTCCAGGCGGCCAGGCCGAGGTCCTGACCGAGCAGGCTTTGCAGGAGTTCCACGGCTTACCCTCGCTTCAGTTCAATGGTGTCGAAGAAACCGCCGAGCGCGGCCGTTTCCGCCAGCGCGGCCGCCAGGCGGACCACGCCGGGCGGGACGCCGGCATCGGCCTCGATCGTCACCCGGGCTTCGCCACCCTGCTGGACCGCCAGCGCTTGCGCGCCGTGTTCCAGACCGAGTTGCGCCAGCGTGTCCGGATGGACGCGGGCCAGGGCGGCTTCGCGCGCTTCGCGGGTCTGCTGCAGGCTCGGGGCGCGGCGGACCAGCGCATCGGTCGCATACAGCGGCACGTCGGCCAGGCGTTCCAGCCCCGCCGCTGCCGGCACGGCCAGCGACACGGCAACGCCGTTCACGCCATTGTTCAGGCGGGCGGCGAGGTCGCCGGCGACTTCGAGCGCTTCGACGCGAACGTCTTCGGCCGTCTCGTAGTCGAAGCCGGCAGCACCGAGCAGATTGCCCAGCACGCGCAGCACCTTCCAGGCCGGACGGGTTTCGCCCAGCGGACGCACCACGCCGTTGAAGGTCTGCAGGCGGCCTTCCATATTGATGAAGCTGCCGGCGGTTTCGCTGAACGGCGCGATCGGCAGCAGCACGTCGGCGTATTCGAGCAGTTCCGGCGTCCTGAACGCGGTCAGGGCGGCAACCATCTTCGCATTGGCCACGGCGGCGCGCGCCTGGCGGGCGTTCGCGGTGTCAAAGTCGAGTTCGGTATTCAGCAGCACATAGGCCTGACGCGGCTCGGACAGCATCACACCGGCATGACTGCCACCCGTTGCCGGGCGGCAGACCAGTTCGGCGCCGACCGAGTTGGCAGCCTGGCCGAGCACACCGGCGGTGGCGCCGCTCAGGCGGGCGATGTCGTTGGCCAGCGCCAGCAGTTCGGCGAAGCGCGGATGATGTTCGGCCTGGGCACCCAGCAGCACGGCGGCATCGCCTTCGGCGGCGATCAGGCTGGCGGCAATGGCGCGGGCATCGTCATCGGCTTCGATATTGCGCACGTCAACCGTCGGCGAGGCATCTTTGGCTTCGGCCACGGCACGCAGCACGCGGGCCAGCGTGTCGACCAGCGCCGACGGCTTGACCACGGTCTTGACCCGGGTGTCGCACAGCAGCGCGTCGTCGGCCAGCGCAACCACATTCAGTTGCGTGCCCTTCTTCACCGCCTGGCGCAGGCGGGCAGCGATCAGCGGCTGCTCCTTGCGCAGATTCGAGCCGATCAGCAGCGCAGATTTGAGCGTGCTCAAACTGGCGACGCTGCGGCCGAGCCACAATGCGCCCTGCTGTTTGCCATCGGCACGGAAGTCGGCGCGGCGGCCACGGGTATCGACGTTGCCGGTCCCGAGCGCACTGGCCAGTTTTTTGACCAGCAGCAATTCTTCCAGCGTCGAATGGTTCGAGGCCAGGAAACCGATGGCGTCGGCGCCGTCGCGGGCGACGATGTCCTTCAGCGCATGCGACACGTAGTCGAGTGCGCCTGCCCAGTCGGTCTCAAGCCATTTGCCATCCTGCTTGACCATCGGACGGGTCAGGCGGTCGGCGCCATTCAGGGCTTCGTACGAGTAGCGGTCGCGGTCAGCGAGCCAGCACTCGTTCAGTTCTTCGTTTTCCAGCGGCAGGACGCGCTTGACCTCATGGCTCTTGACCTGAACGATCAGGTTGCTGCCGAGGCCGTCGTGCGGGCTGACCGAACGGCGACGCGACAGTTCCCACGGCCGGGCGCTGTAGCGGAACGGCCTCGAGGTCAGGGCGCCGACCGGGCACAGGTCGATCACGTTGCCGGAGATTTCCGAGTCCACGGTCTTGCCGAGGAACGGCAGGATTTCCGAGTGCTCGCCACGGTTGGCCATGCCGATTTCCTGCAGGCCGCCGATTTCCTCGGTGAAGCGGACGCAGCGCGTGCAATGGATGCAGCGGCTCATTTCTTCGGCCGAGACCAGCGGACCCATGTCCTTGCCTGCGACGCTGCGCTTCTCTTCCTGATAGCGCGACGCGCCGGCACCGTAGCCGACCGCCAGATCCTGCAACTGGCACTCGCCGCCCTGGTCACAGATCGGGCAGTCGAGCGGGTGGTTGATCAGCAGGAATTCCATCACGCCCTTCTGTGCCTTGGTGGCCAGATCGGAATGCGTGAACACCTTCATGCCGTCGGTCACCGGGGTGGCACAGGCCGGCAGCGGCTTCGGCGCCTTTTCCACTTCGACCAGGCACATGCGGCAGTTCGCAGCGATCGACAGCTTCTTGTGGTAGCAGAAGTGCGGGATGTAGGTGCCGACGGAGTGGGCGGCTTCCATCACGGTGCTGCCTTGCGGCACCGTCAGTTTCTTACCGTCAATTTCGATTTCAAGCATCGCTCAACACCATTTGTGATTCACCAGCGGCTTCTTGTGTTCGATCAGGTACTCGAACTCATTGCGGAAGTGCTTGGTGAAACTGCGAACAGGGAACACGGCGGCATCGGCCAGCGCACAGATGGTGCGACCTGCCATGTTGTTGCCGACCGAATCGAGCAATTCAAGATCGCCCGGACGGCCTTCGCCGTTGGCGATGCGATGAATCACGCGGTAGAGCCAGCCGGTGCCTTCACGGCACGGTGTGCACTGGCCGCACGATTCCTCGTGGTAGAAATAGGCCAGACGCTCGAGCGCCCGGACCATGCACACGTCCTCGTTCATGACGATGACCGCGCCGGAACCGAGCATCGATCCCGCCTTGGCGATCGCGTCGTAGTCCATCGTGCAGTTCATCATGATCTCGGCCGGCAGCACCGGAGCGGACGAACCACCCGGGATCACCGCCTTGAGCTTCTTGCCATCGCGCATGCCGCCGGCCATTTCCAGCAGTTCGGCGAACGGCGTGCCGAGCGGGACTTCGTAGTTGCCGGGGCGGTTGACGTGGCCGGATACCGAGAACAGCTTGGTGCCACCGTTGTTCGGCTTGCCCTTGTCGAGGAAGTTCTGCCCGCCGTCGCGCATGATGAACGGCACCGACGCGAACGATTCGGTGTTGTTGATCGTGGTCGGCTTGCCGTACAGGCCGAAGCTGGCCGGGAACGGCGGCTTGAAGCGCGGCTGGCCCTTCTTGCCTTCCAGCGATTCGAGCAGCGCGGTTTCCTCGCCACAGATGTAGGCGCCGTAACCGTGGTGACCGAACAGGTCGAAGCAGAAATCGGAACCGTTGATGTTGTCGCCGAGCAGGCCGGCCGCGCGGGCCTGGTCCAGTGCGGCTTCAAAGCGCAGGTAATCCTCGAACACTTCGCCGTGGATGTAGTTGTACGCGCGTTTCACGCCCATCGCATAACCGGCGATGATCATGCCCTCGATCAGCGCATGCGGATTGAAGCGCAGGATGTCGCGGTCCTTGAACGTGCCCGGTTCGCCCTCGTCAGTGTTGCAGACCAGGTACTTGTCGCCCGGGAACGAGCGCGGCATGAACGACCACTTGAGGCCGGTCGGGAAACCTGCGCCGCCACGGCCGCGCAGGTTGGATCCCTTGACCTCGGCGATCACGTCTTCCTGCGGGATCTTGCTGTCGAGGATCTTCTTCAGCGCGACATAGCCGCCGCGCTGCAGATACGCGTCGAGCGTCCAGCAGTTCGGATCCGAGGTGTCCACGCCGTCGAAAATGACGCCGGAAGTGTAGACGGCCATTATTCGAACTCCGCCAGTTTCTTGTCGATGGCTTCACGATTCATGAAGCTGCACATCTTGTGGTTGTTCACCAGCATGACCGGTGCGTCGCCACAGGCGCCCATGCACTCCCCTTCCACCAGCGTGAACTTGCCGTCGGCGGTGGTCTCACCATAACCGATACCGAGCTTGTGCTTCAGGTAGTCGCCGGTGTCCACACCACCCGACAGCGCACAGGGCAGGTTGGTGCACACGGTCAGCTTGTACTTGCCGACCGGCTTGAGGTCATACATGTTGTAGAACGTTGCGACTTCGTAGGCGGCGACCGCCGGGATGCCGAGGTAATCGGCAACGAACTCGATCAGTTCGGTGGTCAGCGCGCGCTCCGCCGGCGTGCTGCCGGTGGCGTGACGCTCGGTCTGCGCGATGCGCAGCGCCGACATGACGGCCGAACGGGCCTGGTCGGCCGGGTATTTGGCGACCTCGCGGTCGATCTGCTTGAGGGCTTCTGGCGACAACATCAGCGGTCAATCTCCCCGAATACGATGTCCTGCGTGCCGATGATCGACACCACGTCGGCCAGCATGTGGCCGGTGGACATTTCGTCCATGCCGGCGAGATGCGCATAGCCGGGGGCGCGGATCTTCAGACGATAGGGTTTGTTTGCGCCGTCGGAAACGAGATAGATGCCGAACTCGCCCTTCGGGTGCTCGATGCCGCAGTAGGCTTCGCCTTCCGGCACGTGCATCCCTTCGGAGAAGAGCTTGAAGTGGTGAATCAGCTCTTCCATGTTGGTCTTCATCGACTCGCGCGACGGCGGCGCAACCTTGTGGTCGTCGGTGATGACCGGGCCCGGATTCTTGCGCAGCCAGTCGACGCACTGCTTGATGATGCGGTTCGACTGACGGAATTCTTCGATACGGACCAGGTAGCGGTCGTAGCAGTCGCCGTTGACGCCGATCGGGATGTCGAAATCCATGCGATCGTAGACTTCGTACGGCTGCTTCTTGCGCACGTCCCAGGCGATGCCCGAGCCACGCAGCATCGGACCGGTAAAGCCCAGTGCCAGTGCACGCTCCGGCGATACCACGCCGATGCCGACCGTACGCTGCTTCCAGATCCGGTTGTCGGTCAGCAGCGTTTCATATTCGTCGACACAGGCCGGGAAGCGGCGGGTGAAATCGTCGATGAAGTCGAGCAGGCTGCCCTGACGATTTTCGTTCAGGCGTGCCAGTTCGCGATCATTCTTAAGCTTGGAGAAAGTGTACTGCGGCATCGTGTCCGGCAGGTCGCGATAAACGCCGCCCGGACGGTAGTACGCCGCGTGCATCCGCGCGCCGCTGACGGCTTCGTAGCAGTCCATCAGGTCTTCGCGTTCGCGGAACGCGTACAGGAACAGCGTCATCGCGCCAATGTCGAGCGCGTGGGCGCCGATCCACAGCAGATGGTTCAGGATGCGCGTGATTTCGTCGAACATCACCCGGATGTACTGGGCGCGCAGCGGCACCTCGACCCCGATGAGTTTTTCGATCGCCATCACATAGGCGTGCTCGTTGCACATCATCGACACATAGTCGAGACGGTCCATGTACGGCACGCTCTGGATGAAGGTCTTCTGTTCGGCCAGCTTCTCGGTGCCGCGATGCAGAAGCCCGATGTGCGGGTCGGCACGCATGACGACTTCGCCGTCGAGTTCGAGCACCAGCCGCAGCACGCCGTGAGCGGCCGGGTGTTGCGGACCGAAGTTCAGCGTGTAGTTACGGATTTCAGCCACCGTAGTTCTCCTCGCGGATGATGCGCGGCGTGATTTCACGCGGCTCGATGGTCACAGGCTGGTAGATGACGCGGCCTTCGGTCGGGTCGTAGCGCATTTCCACATGCCCGGAAACCGGGAAGTCCTTGCGGAACGGGTGGCCGACGAAACCGTAGTCGGTCAGGATGCGGCGCAGGTCCGGGTGACCGTCAAAGACGATGCCGAACAGGTCGAACGCTTCGCGCTCGAACCAGTTGAGGCCCGGCCAGATGTCGACCAGCGACGGCACGACCGGGAAACTGTCGTCTTCAGCGAAGAAGCGCACGCGAACGCGCAGATTGTGCGCGACGGACAGCAGGTGGAGCACGACCGCGAAACGGGCGCCGTCGTAGGCGCCGTCCTTGTAGGTGCTGTAATCCATCCCGCACAGGTCGATGCACTGTTCGAAACCGGCTTCGTCGCGCAGCAGGCGACAGGATTCGACGATGGAGGAGGCTTTGCAGACGAGCGTCAGCTCGCCGAGGGCAGTGGTCGCCGACACAAGCCGGTCGCCAAGAAGCGATTCGGTCTGCGCCTTCAACGCGTCCAGGTACGATGCCATGGGCGTTTACCTTTTAACGGGCGATGGTACAGGTACGTTTGATCTTGCTTTGCAGCTGAATGATGCCGTAGAGCAAGGCTTCGGCCGTCGGCGGACAGCCGGGCACGTAAACATCCACGGGAACGATGCGATCGCAACCGCGTACCACCGAGTACGAGTAATGGTAGTAGCCGCCGCCATTGGCACAGGAACCCATGGAGAGTACCCAGCGCGGCTCGGCCATCTGGTCGTACACCTTGCGCAGGGCCGGAGCCATCTTGTTGCACAGGGTGCCGGCGACGATCATCAGGTCGCTCTGGCGGGGACTGGGCCGGAAGATGATGCCGAAACGGTCAAGGTCGTAGCGCGCCGCGCCGGCCTGCATCATTTCCACAGCACAGCACGCCAGGCCGAACGTCATCGGCCACAGAGAGCCGGTGCGGGTCCAGTTGATGACCTTGTCGGCCGACGTGGTGATGAAGCCCTTTTCCAGTACGCCTTCTATTCCCATTCCAGCGCTCCTTTTTTCCACTCGTAGATAAAACCGACCACGAGAATCGCGAGGAACACCAGCATGGCGACAAAGCCGAACATGCCGATTTCCCGCAGCACGACGGCCCACGGGAACAGGAAAGCAATTTCGAGATCGAACAGAATGAAAAGAATGGCCACGAGGTAGTAGCGGACATCGAACTTCATGCGGGCGTCTTCAAACGCCTCGAAGCCGCACTCGTAAGGAGAGTTTTTTTCCGGGTCAGGACGGCTGGGAGAGATCAGCTTGCCCAGAAGCATTGCAACGACACCCACCACGACGCCAATAATGACGAACATGAGGATGGGAAAGTAGTTCTCCAACATTTCCCGTGTTACCCCCAAAAAAAAGGGAGCCTGGCTCCCTTTATTTGCACACCGGTCAATCCGGCTTTGATTTTTGGTGCCGACAGTGAGACTCGAACTCACACAGCCTATGGCCACTACCCCCTCAAGATAGCGTGTCTACCAATTCCACCATGTCGGCATCAGAAAAACTTGTCAGTCCGGAATTTTTCCGTTCTGCACAGGATTCTGATTGTTTGTCGCGCCAGCCGGAGCAGTCGACGGCGCAACAGTCTGTTCAATCGGTTTGGCCATCACACCGAGGTCTTGCTGCTTGCTGCCGCTCGACAGCAGCACAAGGGCCAAACACGTCGCAAAAAAGATCGTCGAAAGGACGGCGGTCGTGCGACTGAGGAAGTTCGCAGAACCGGTCGCACCGAACAGGCTGCCGGAAGCCCCACTCCCGAAAGCTGCACCCATGTCCGCGCCCTTGCCGTGCTGCATCAAAACCAGCACGATTACCGCGAAGGCCGAGATGAGATTAACGATCCAAATCAGCGTCTTAAGAATTTCCATATTCTATCTATTCAGCTGCCGCATGACAAATATTTTTGCACTGCAGCGGATCCAGAAATGCCCCGCCAACCAATGCACCATCTACTTGCGGCAGCGTGAAAATTTCCACGACGTTATCAGCCTTGACTGACCCGCCGTAAAGGAGCGTGATGTTACACGAACCCCCGACGATGTCAAAGAGTTTCCGCCGTATTGCCTCATGCATTTCCGCCACCTGGGCGACCGTTGCGACCTGTCCGGTACCGATCGCCCAGACCGGTTCGTACGCGACCAGAACCGACTCGCGACCACGCAGTGCATCAGCCACTTCATCCAGTTGCGCAAGCACGGTTTCGACCGGATGACCGGCCTGGCGATCCGCCAGTGACTCACCGACACAATACACCGGAAGCATGCCCGCATCGTAACAGCACAACAGTTTTTGTGTCAGTGTCGTAGCCGACTCGGCAAAGTACTGCCGCCGTTCGGAATGGCCGACCAGCACATAGCGGCAGCCGACATCGGCCAGCATCGCGGCGGACGTTTCGCCGGTGAAGGCCCCGTCGTTCGCGAAACGGCTGACATCCTGTGCCGCCAGCCCCATGTTGCGGCCGGCCAGCAGGGCGCCGACCTGCCCCAGATAGGCTGCCGGCACCGCGACCGCCACGTTGACTGCGTCGCATGCCGGGTCGGCCAGAAGTTCGGACAGCAACGCCGCATTCTTCGCCAGACGGCCATTCATCTTCCAGTTCCCGATCACGAGTTTGGTCATCGTTGCGATCTCTCCTGCATCAAAGGCAAATTCAGTAAACCGCGCATTATATAGATGAGTCCCTCCCTGCTTGCAAAGAGTGCGCCGGGGCGACGGCGGCATTCCACATTGCACATGACGACAAAGTTGTAATATTTCTGAAAAGGCCACCGCCTACCATGCGTTTCACCTCAACCTGGTTCTCCACGGGAGCTCAACCGATGAAACTGACGATTCGCCTGGCCGCATCAGCCGCCCTTGCCAGCAGCTTCGCCACCGCCTACGCCGCCGACATCACTGGCGCCGGCGCCACCTTCCCCTACCCGCTGTACGCGAAATGGGCTGAAGCCTACAAGGCCAAGACCGGCAACGCGATGAACTACCAGTCGATCGGCTCCGGTGGCGGCATCAAGCAGATCAAGTCGAAGACGGTCGATTTCGGCGCCTCCGACATGCCGCTGAAGCCCGAAGAACTGGAAAAGGAAGGCCTGACCCAGTTCCCGACCGTGGTCGGCGGTGTGGTGCCGGTCTTCAACGTGCCGGGCGTCGCCGCCGGCCAGATCAAGTTTACCGGCCCGCTGCTGGCCGACATCTACCTGGGCAAGGTCAAGAAGTGGAATGACCCGGCCATTCGCCAGTTGAACCCGAGCGTGAAGCTGCCGGACCAGGTGATCACCGTGGTACGTCGCTCTGACGGCTCCGGCACCACTTTCGTCTGGACCAACTACCTGTCCAAGGTCTCCAGCGAGTGGAAGCAGAAGGTCGGCGAAAACACCGCCGTCAACTGGCCGATCGGTGTGGGTGGCAAGGGTAACGAAGGTGTTGCCAACTATGTGACCCGCATCAAGGGTGGCATTGGCTACGTCGAATACGCGTATGCGAAGCAGAACAAGATTTCCTACGGCGCGCTGAAGAACAAGGACGCTCACTTCGTCGTTCCGAGCGAAGACAGCTTCAAGGCGGCCGCCGCCAACGCCACCTGGAGCCCGAAGGACGGCTTCTACCAGATCCTGACCGAACAGCCGGGCAAGGGTTCGTGGCCGATCACCAGCGCCACTTTCATCCTGATGCACAAGAAGGCCGACAAGCCGACCCAGTCGGTCGAAGCGCTGAAGTTCTTCGACTGGGCCTATGGCAACGGCGGCAAGATCGCGCTGGATCTCGACTACATCCCGCTGCCGGACAATGTCCAGAAGATGATCCGCGACAGCTGGAAGAGCCACATTACTGACGCTGCCGGCAAGCCGGTCTGGAAGTAAGCGCCGGACGCGGCGCAGCCCGATGACACATCGTCATGCGCCGCGTTGAGCCGCCTGGGCCGGGGAGGTATGCTTCCCGGCTTTTTCGCTGCACTGTTCTGCCGATTGCAACACCCCGCGCCCGTCGCGGAGCCGGTTCCGCCCTGTTGCCTCGGCCCGCGGGCCCTGTGCGGCTTCCGTCCAACCTGATGACAGGCTCTTTGAGAACCCTATGGACCTCAGCCAATTCGAACGCCAGCTGGCCACCCAACGGCGGCTGGATCTGGTCTTCCGCACCGCCACCCGATTTTTCGCCTTTCTGGTCCTGGCCCTGCTGCTCGGCATTCTGCTGTCGCTGGTCATCGGCGCCATGCCGTCGATCGACAAGTTCGGCCTCGGCTTTCTGACCAGCCGCACCTGGGACCCGGTCAACGAGGAGTTCGGCGCACTGGTGCCGATTTTTGGCACGCTGGTCACCTCCTCCATCGCCCTGCTGATCGGCGTACCGGTCAGTTTCGGCATCGCCCTGTTCCTGACCGAGCTGTGCCCGGCTGCATTCAAGCGCCCGCTCGGCATCGCCATCGAACTGCTGGCCGGCATTCCGTCGATCATCTACGGCATGTGGGGCCTGTTCGTGTTCGCCCCGTTCTTCGCCGAGCACATCCAGCCCTGGATGCTGGACCATCTCGGCCCGATCCCGATCATCGGTGCGCTGTTCCAGGGACCGCCGATGGGTATCGGCATTTTCACCGCCGGCCTGATCCTCGGCATCATGGTGATCCCGTTTATCGCCTCGGTCATGCGTGACGTGTTCGAGGTGGTGCCCCCCATGCTGAAGGAATCGGCCTACGGCCTCGGCGCCACCACCTGGGAAGTCGTCCGCTACGTCGTGCTGCCGTATACCAAGACCGGTGTCATTGGCGGCATCATGCTCGGCCTCGGCCGCGCGCTCGGCGAGACCATGGCGGTGACTTTCGTCATCGGCAATGCGTACCAGATCTCCCCGGCCCTGTTCGAAGCCAGCAACTCGATTGCCTCGGCGCTGGCCAACGAATTCGCCGAAGCCGATGGCGAGCTCTACCTGTCCTCGCTGATTGAACTCGGTCTGATCCTGTTCTTCATCACTTTCGTCGTGCTCGGTTGCTCGAAACTGCTGTTGCTGAAGCTCAAGCAGTCCGAAGGCAAGCAAAGCTGATCCGGAGCGATATCCCATGAACAAAGCGCTCTATCAACGTCGCCGCCTGCTGAACCTGTTCAATCTGGCCATGTCGATGGCGACCGTCGCCTTCGGCCTGTTCTGGCTGGCCTGGATTCTCTACACGCTGCTGTCGCACGGGCTGGCCGGCATCACGCTGGACACCTTCACCAAGGTCACGCCGCCACCGGGTTCGACCGGCGGCCTGGCCAACGCCATCTACGGCAGCCTGCTGATGACTTTCTTCGGCACGCTGATCGGCACGCCGATCGGCATTCTGGCCGGGGTCTATCTGGCCGAATTCGGCACCCGTGGCTGGCTGGCTCCGGCGACGCGCTTCATCAATGACATTCTGCTGTCGGCACCGTCCATCGTCATCGGCCTGTTCATCTACGAGGTGTACGTCGTCAGTGTCGGCCACTTCTCGGGCTGGGCCGGCTCGCTGGCGCTGGCGCTGCTGGTGATCCCGGTTGTGGTCCGCACCACCGAGAACATGCTGCGTCTGGTGCCGAACAGCCTGCGCGAGGCGGCAGCGGCACTGGGTGCCCCGCAGTGGAAGATCATCATGCAGGTCACGCTGCGCGCGTCGAAGACCGGGGTGCTGACCGGCATTCTGCTGGCGATTGCCCGCATCTCCGGCGAAACCGCTCCGCTGCTGTTCACCGCGCTGAACAACCAGTTCTGGAATTCGAACATGAATGCGCCGATGGCCAACCTGCCGATCGTGATCTTCCAGTTCGCCATGAGCCCGTACGAGGACTGGCACACGCTGGCCTGGGCCGGCGCGCTGCTGATCACCTTCAGCGTCCTCGCCCTCAACATCGTCGCCCGCGTACTCGGCAGCAAGAACGCATTGAAATAAGGCCCCGAAATACCATGATCGACAGCAATACCATCAAGCTCCAGGTCAAGGACCTGAACTTCTACTACGGTGCCTTCCACGCGCTGAAGCATATCGACATGACCATCCCCGAGGGCAAGGTCACTGCGTTCATCGGCCCGTCCGGCTGCGGCAAGTCGACCCTGCTGCGCACTTTCAACCGCATGTTCGAGCTGTATCCCGGCCTGCGCGCCGAAGGGGAAATCCTGCTCGACGGCAAGAACCTGCTGGCCAGCGATATCGACGTGAACCTGCTGCGCGCCAAGGTCGGCATGGTGTTCCAGAAGCCGACTCCGTTCCCGATGTCGATCTACGACAATGTGGCCTTCGGCGTGAAGCTGTACGAGCGGATGAACAAGAGCGAGCTGGACGAACGGGTCGAATGGGCGCTGCGCAAGGCGGCCATCTGGGAAGAGGTGAAGGACAAGCTGAACCAGTCCGGCAACTCGCTGTCCGGCGGCCAGCAGCAGCGGCTGTGCATCGCCCGCGCGGTCGCCTCGAAGCCGGAAGTGCTGCTGCTCGACGAACCGACCTCGGCGCTCGACCCGATCTCGACTGCGCAGATCGAGGAACTGGTGCACGAGCTGAAAGAGAACTACACCATCGCCATCGTCACCCACAACATGCAGCAGGCGGCCCGGGTGTCGGACTACACGGCCTATATGTATCTCGGCGAGCTGATCGAGTTCGGCCACACCGATTCGATCTTCACCACGCCGAAGCAGAAGGCGACCGAAGACTACATTACCGGCAAGTTCGGCTGACGACCCGCGGCTTCGCACTCCAGCCGGCCCCGCAGGCCGGTTTTTTCATGCCTGTGAGGACCTCTCTTGCAACACAGGGGCCGCGCCGTTATCCGCCACCTGACACCATGGCATACCCTGCCCGCTACGGGTATGGCCAAAGAGGTGCAGCCTGGTGGCCGGCATTCTGAAACGCAAGGATTTTGCACGATGGCAGGCAGGAGAAGGCTTTTCTGACTCGGCTTTATGCAAGGCAGTCGCGGAAATGGAAAATGGCCTGATTGATGCAGACCTCGGCGGTTGACTGTTCAAAAAGCGCGTTGCGCGTGCCGGAGGAGGAAAGCGCGGAGGCTATCGCCCCCTGCTGTCGGCAAGGATCGGCTCGCGTTACGTGTTCCTGCGCGGGTTCCCGAAAAATGCCACGGCAAACATCACGTCGGGTGAGAAAAAAGCCCTGCAGTTCGCAGGCAAGACATTCCTGGCGCTGCCTGCGGCCGCGTTGTCCACGGCATTGCAGGCAGGCGTTTTGCTGGAGGTGCATTGTGACAAGCAAGATCATTGAATCACTGCGCAGCGATCTGGAAGCGCTGCACGCAGCGGGCGCAATCAGCAAGGTGACAATGCGCGAGTTCGACACGATCTGTCCCTCCCCGGTGAAGGCGTTCAGCGCCAGCGACATCAGGCATCTGCGCGAGGTGCTGAAATTCA
This sequence comes from Microvirgula aerodenitrificans DSM 15089, assembly GCF_000620105.1. NCBI lineage: Bacteria > Pseudomonadati > Pseudomonadota > Betaproteobacteria > Neisseriales > Aquaspirillaceae > Microvirgula > Microvirgula aerodenitrificans. Next base: position 190,323 of record NZ_JHVK01000002.1, read on the forward strand.
GCCAGCCAGTGTTCGCACATCACCTGCACACCTCGACATCGACCGTCCGCAAGTGGGAGCAAGGTGAGACCCGGCCGGCCGGGCCGGCGCTCAAACTGCTCAACATCATCGCCAGCAAGGGTCTCAAGGCCATTCCCTGATCGCAATGGCAGGTGCCTATGGTGCCTTGCCCCCGCTGGGCGTGTCGAAGAACAGCGTGTAGTAGAAATCCAGCGCATTGTCGTCACCGGCCCGCGCCACGGCGGACCAGCGGCGCGACAACTGGTAGGTCAGTTTCACCGTCTGGGTCGCATCGGCCAGCCCCTGCTCGTAGCTCAGGTACAGCTTGTCGGACAGGCGCTTGCCGAGTGTCACCACCTGGGTCGTCACCGAGTCCGATTCGCCGCCGCGGTACGAGAAGCCGCCGGTGCTGCCGGTGGTCGACGACGTGGTCCGGCTTGAGACCGAAATCTCGTCCAGGCCGACCGCGTTGGCAATCTGCTGCTGCACCGGCACCGCATCGGCATCGGACAGCAGCACGCTGGCGGCGGTGAACAGCACATCGGCATCCTCACTGCCGCCGCTCAGCGTCGGCTTGCCAAGTACCAGCCACGCCAGTTTCTCGGTATCGGACACGTTCGGGCTGGAGACCAGCCGCACCAGCGGCCGGTTGACCGTGCCGGACACCTGCACCCCGGCTTCGACCGCCAGCCCCTTGCGCACGGCAAGAATATCCAGGCCCGGATTGTCGATCGGCCCCTGGAAGGTCACGACGCCATGGTCGATGCTCAGGTTCTGGCCATAGGCGCGATAGGCGCCCTCGGTCACCCGCACGGCGCCGGTCGCCGCCAGCGGCTCGGTCGGCGTTGCCCGCACCCGGATCGCTCCACCCAGCGAGGCATTCAGCCCGCGCCCGGACAGTTTGAGCCGGCTGCCGAGGTCGATCATCACGTCCAGGAAGTACGGATAGGTCTTGCGCTTGCGGGCTTCGGCCTCGGTGCGCCCGACCACGATCACGTCATCACCGAGTTTCGGCTTGTCGCCCTTCGGAATGTCAATCCGCCCCTTGTCGACATTCAGCTTGCCGTCGATCACCACCCCGCGCGGTTCCAGCCGGGCCTGCAGCCCGCCGGACACGGTCAGGTTGCGTTCCGGTCGCGCCAGCGCGTCAAAGTGCTCGAACTGCAGCGCCAGCAGCCCTTCGGACAGTTCCCGCTCGCTGAAACCCAGCCAGCCGGAACCAGTCATCTTGCCGCGGCCACCGGTGAACTCCAGCCCGGACAGCAGCAGGCGACGATCGGCCAGCGTGACATGGAACTGGCCATCGCGCGCCGCCACGCCCAGCTCGGCATCGCGGTAACTGAGACCGGCGCCATCAAAGCTGCCGCTCAGCCGTCGCGCCTTGCCGCTGCCGCTCGCGCGCAGATCCAGCGCCAGCCGGCCATCGACGGTGGACGTCGGGCCGGCGAACACGCTGGCCCATTTCAGGGACGGCATATTGGCGCTCAGGTGGTAATCGGGCATGCCCATCTCGGCCCAGCGCCAGACGCCGTCACGGCGCGGCACCCGGCTTGTGGCTTCCAGATCGGCCTGACCGAACTGGGTCGACCGCAGCGAGGCCCGGGCCTGGATCCGGTCGCCAGCCAGCTCGCCATCCAGACGCGCGGCGCTGAGTGCCAGCGCGATCGGTCGCGCCAGATCACGATCTGTCACGGTCAGGTCGCCCGCGCTGCGTTCGATGCGGAAGCGTCCCTGCAGTCGCTCGGCAATGCGGATATCCCAGTCGGCGCCCAGCACCAGATCGGTCCGTACCGGCGGCGGTGACGGCAACTTGCCCAGCCACTGGCCGACGTCGACCCGTGTCGCCGAGCCCCGGCTGACAATAACGCCACCGGGCGCCCAGCGCGTTTCGGCCAGGTCCAGCCGTGCATCGAGCACGCCGATCTGCAGACGCCCGATATGCCCCTGGTCGGCGGCCAGGTCCAGCTCGGCCGGCGCGGCCAGTGCCAGACGCCAGCTGCCCCGGTTTTCCAGTTGTTCGACCCGGCCACGCCAGCGCAGCGCCTTGTCGTCCAGTCCGCCGCGCAGGGCCAGCATGGCATCCAGTTGCTGATCGGCAATCCGGCCGCGCACGGCGGCGCGCAGCCGGTGCACCAGCCGGCTGCCGTCCAGGTCGATCGTGGCACTGTCGATGCGCTGGCCAGCCGCCTCGATACCGGCGGCATTCAGCTTGAGCAGCAACGGCGCCGTGGCCGCCCGCGCCACTTTGGCGCTCAGGTCCAGATGGCGCACGCCGATGCCGAACGGGGTGGCGACGCCGTCGGCTTTCAGCGTGGCATCGACTTGCGGCGCATCCAGTGTGCCAACCAGCCGGCCCTGCCCCTGCGCCTTGCCGGCAAAGCCCTTGCCGAACGAGGCCAGACGTGGCGCGTCGAGGCGGAAGTCCAGCACGTCACCCCGGCGACCGAAGGCCCCCTTGGCCGCCAGCCGGTTGCCGGCAGCCAGCAGGCCGATATCGACATCGGACAGGCGGGCATCCTGCCAGGTCAGCTTGCCCTTGCCGGTCAGCGACTCGCCAGCCAGCCGGCTGTCGAGCAGGTCGAGGGCAAGCTTCAGTGTCAGCGGCGTGATGGCGCCATCGACATTCAATCGGGCGTTCAGGTCGGTTTGCGGGACTGCAGGCGAGTAACGTGACAGGTCCAGATGCGCCATGGCCGCCCTGGCAGTGAAGCGCTGATCGTCAACCAGCGACAGCTGCCCGCTGGCATCGAGCCGGCTGTTGCCTTCATGGAAGGCAATTTTCGGAATCCGCAGCTGACGCGCGGCACCGATGCCGCTCAGCGCCACCTCCATGTCCAGCCGGCGCAGCCCGTCTCGCAGCGCTGCGCGCATGGCCGGTTCGGACAGGGTGCCGCGCAGTGACAGGGTGCCGTCGATCGCGCTGCGATAACTGTCGACCACTTCGGCGGCATCAATGCCGGCCAGCGAGACATCGAGCGCCAGCTTCTGCTCGCGAATGCCACCGCCAAGCGTGATCCGGCCCCCGGCAGCATCGACATGGCTCGGCTGCAGCTGCAGCGACTGTGCATCAATGGTGAATGCCAGCCCCGCCGAACTCAGCGGCAGCCGTTGCGCAGAAAACGAACCCGGCTGCGCATTGGTCAGCGTCATGCGGCCTGCCGCGCGCAACTTGCCCGGTTGCGGCGCGATATCGGCCGCCAGCGTCAGCAGACTGTGCGGTGCGCTGGCCAGGAATTCGGCCAGGTCGAGATGATCGACCCCCAGCTGGACCTGGCGCACGCGCTGGTACGGCAGGGTGGCGAACGGGGCCAGGGTGGCCACCAGCGAACCACTGGCACTGCCGGCGGCAAACGCGCCGCCGACATGCAGCTCGGTCAGCGAGCCGGTCAGTGCCAGCCGCGTGTCGATCGGTTTTTCCACCGGCGCCGGCACCTGGCCCAGGGCAAACAGGCTGGCCGTCAGCGCAAACGGCTTGCGACCATCCAGCGTGGCTTCACCATGCGCCTGCGCCCATGGCGTGCTCAGCGTATCAATCACCAGCCGGTGACGCCGGCCATCACTGTCCAGCCGCAGTGACAGCTGGCTCATGACCGGGGCAGCGGTCGACGACAGCGCCAGCGACTTCAGGGTGAACGATTGCAGGCTGACGCCCAGCGGCAGGGTCAGCGACGCCGGCGGCGGGCTCGGCGGTTCGTCCGGGCTGGGCCGCAGGTCCAGCTTCAGCGCTCCCAGCGCCAGCGTGTCGATCCGCAACTCGCGCTGCCACAGCGCGCGAGGCTGCCAGTCCAGCGTCAACCGGCTCAGGTCGACGTCGGTGTAGCGGGTGTGGACCCGGATATCGGTCAGGGTAAAGCGCGACAGCAAGTCGCCCTGTGCACCGCCGATCGACAGCGTGTCGCCGGACAGGCGGCTGGCCCAGCCGGCCAGACGCTGCAGGCCGGCACTGTCGCGGGCACTGAACGCCAGTCCGGCCACCAGCAACGGCGGCAGCACCAGCAATACGGCAATGGCACCCAGCAGCCACGGCCAGAGACGGCGGCGCCGGGCAGGCGCGGCTGCCGGGGATTCGGTCGGGGGCGGCGGCGGAAGGGTCGGCATCAGAAGCTCATGTCCAGCGAGAAGTGGAGCCGGATCCTGGCGTCACGCTGGCCATAGGCCAGGTCGAGAGCCAGCGGTCCGACCGGGCTGCTCCAGCGCGCGCCAACGCCATAGCCGACGGCAACGTCGAAATTCTGCCAGTTTTCGGCCGCGTTGCCGGCATCGGCAAAGACGGCGGCGGCCCAGTCCTTGATCACCGGATACTGGTACTCGGCACTGACCACGCCCAGCACCCGTCCGCCCACGATGGCATTGCCTTCCTTGACGCCGAGATCCTGATAACCGTAGCCGCGTACCGAGCCGGAGCCACCGGTACGGAACAGCACGTCGTTGGGCACGTCGTTGCCGTCCCGGGCAAAGACCTGACCGACTTCGCCACGCAGGATCATGCGCCCCATCTTCTTGCCCAGCGGCAGGTACCACGCGCCCTTGCCGTAGCTGCGGATGAACGAGGTATCGGTCAGTACCCCCTCAACCGCCCCGGCCAGCTCGACCCGCCATGCATAACCCCGGCGCGGATTCAGCGGATTGTCGAGGTCGCGCCTTGTCCAGGCCCAGCCCAGCATCAGCGCTTCGCGGTAATTGCTGCCTGGTTCGCTGTCGATCGAGGCCCGTTCGCCGACGTAGGTCAGGGAAATGCTGCGATCGATATCCCTGCTGGTACGCGAACGGCTGACGCCATAGCGATACAGATCGGTGGTCAGATTGTTCGCGTCTTCATGTTCATAGCGGGCAAAGCCGCCCCAGGTGTACAGCTTCTCGTCCAGCGGCAACGCCAGTTGCACGCCAGCCGACTGCTTGTCACGTTCCAGCCGCGCGCCGGCATCGAAGATCCAGCCGCGATCGAGCACATTCACGTGCCGATAATTCATTTCGCCGCGCTCGCCGGAGTCGGTACTGTAGCCAAGACCAAAGCTGACTTTCTGCTGCGGTCCCTCGACCACATCGACATTGACCGGCGCCGCATCGGCGGTGGCCGGGTCCAGATCGGCACGAACGAAGACACTGGCGAAATACGGGGTGTTCTGCAGCCGGGTCTGGAAATCGAGCAGGGTCTGCTGCCGGTACGGGTCCCCTTCGGAGAAGCCGGCCAGTCGTTCGACGATCTGGCGCGGGTAGCTGTTGAGTCCGGTGACCGACAGCGCGCCAAGCGCATAGCGCGGCCCGCTGTCGTAATGTGCGGACAGTTGCGCCTTGTCGGTACCCGGGTCGACCACCGCCCGGCTTTCCGCCAGCTTTGCCGTCGGATAGCGGTCTGCCAGCAGGGTCAGCAACGCGGCCTTTTTCGAACCGTCCCAGCCGGGCTGGCTGAAAGTTTCGCCTTCCTTCAGTGTCCATGCCCGCAGGGCGCGGCGCTCGCGGCGCTCGATATCGTCGTCATTGCGGATCGGGCCGTCGAGACGCAGGTCGACCTTGTCGATGACGACCGGCTCGCCCGGCTCGACCGTCAGGGTGATCTCGGCCGGCGTACTGCCGCTGGCCGGGGTGAAGGCCGTCTCGATCCGGGGGTTGAAATAGCCACGAGTCGACAGCAGGTCCTTCGCATCAGCCGGCATTGCCTGGTACAGCCGTTCGAGCTGTTCGGGCGTCATATCGTCGTATTCACGCCATTTCATGACGTCGAGATGCTCGGCCAGCAGATCGCGGACATCACCCGGGGCCGTGACGGCGACCTCGTACACCGGCGCGGCGACTGCCGGCACGGCCAGGACGAGCGAAACGACAAAAAGGGGAATCGGCGATCGTGCCATGCGCAGGAAAGGGAAGTGGCAGGATAGCTAAAAATACAGGCCGATGGCCAAGCGGTCAAAGACACGGCGCAATCCCGGGCCAGATAGCGTACGCAATTCCGGCTTGACAGCGGGTTGCGCCTTCGACCACACTGGGTGTCATGAACTCCGTGACTTTCCAGACCTATTCCTTTTATTGGTACCGCACCTCCCCGGGGCGGCTACCGCGTTAAGTCACGAGCAACAGATTTAACCGACATGAATGCCGCCGCGGTCAGGCGGCGTTCGTGTTTTCAGGCAGTGGCGAATACTCCAGACCGCGCGGTTCACAAAAACCGAAGTGGAGCACGCCATGACCGACCCCATCCTCACCCGGCTGATGACGCCGGCAACACCGCAGGCCCTGTCCCGATTACGTGCCAATCCGGCCCGCACCGTCCTGATCGACGATGCCGCGTTTCTTGACCAGGCCCCTGACCGCGTCAGCGAGTGCCGCGCCCGTCTGCTCGGCACCGTCACCCACCTGATTACCCTTGGTCTGCACCAGCCGGATCACCATGCACTGGCCGCAACCAGCCGCCTGCCCGAGCTGTACACGCTGACCCATACCCTGCGCGCCCGCCTGCCCGGCCTGGCACCGGCCACCGCCCGCCTGGCCGCAGCCTCGCTGGTCGCCGGCGGCCTGCCGGCCGACGAATGCGAACGCCTCGATGTCATTGACGTCCTGAGCGCAGCCGGTATCGACCTGCCGGAAGGCGAAGCCTTCCACCTGCTGTCGCTTGACGCCCTGCCCCCCGCCGCCCTGGCCTTCGATGCCGCCGACGCCCTGTCGCTGCTCGAAGCCGGCCGCACCCGCCTGACCCGCTGATTTTCCGGCCGCCGCCCCGGTCATGGCGGGGCGGCGGCTGTTTCCGTCTTCACACCACTCGTATCAAGGATCACCTGATGACCCGCTCGCAATGGGGTTCCCGCCTGGGCTTCATTCTCGCCGCTGCCGGTTCCGCCGTCGGACTTGGCGCTATCTGGAAATTTCCGTTCGTCGCCGCGCAAAATGGGGGTGGCGCCTTCCTGCTTATCTTCCTTGCCATTACCTTTACCCTTGGTCTTGCGCTGATGCTGGCAGAAATGTCCATTGGACGCGCCACCCAGCAAAGCATCGTTGGCGCCTTGCGGACACTGAAAGGCGGCGGCTGGCCGGTGCTCGGCTATCTCGGCGTGCTCGGCGGTTTCATCGTTTTCAGTTTCTACAGTGTGATCGGCGGCTGGACCATCGCCTACTTCGTCCGCGCCCTGCAGGGTGACATCATCACCCGCGACACGGTGCAGCTCGGCCACATGCTCGACAGCTTCATTGCCGATCCGGTCTGGCCGATCGCCGCGCTGAGCGCCTTTATCGGTCTGACGCTGGCGGTCGTGCTCGCCGGCGTGCAAAAGGGCATCGAGCAGATGAGCAAGCTGCTGATGCCCTTGCTGTTCCTGCTGATGCTGGCGCTGATCGTCCGCGGGCTGACCCTGCCCGGTGCGATGGCCGGCCTGCTGTACTTTGTGCGTCCGGACTTCAGCAAGGTCACGGCCGACATGCTGATCAGCGCGCTGGGCCTGTCGTTCTTCTCGCTGTCGCTGGGCAATGGCACGCTGCTGGCCTACGGCTCCTATCTGCCGAAGGAGGTGCGCCTGGCAAATTCGGCCGCCTGGGTGGTGGGCCTGGCCACGCTGGCATCGCTGCTGGCCGGGCTGATGGTGTTGCCGGCCGTGTTCGCCGTCGGGCTCGACCCGCAGGCCGGCCCCGGGCTGACTTTCATGACCATGCCGGCGGTGTTCGCCACCCTGCCCGGTGGGCAGGGCTTCGCCATCGCTTTCTTCGCGCTGCTGATCGTCGCCGCGCTGACGTCATCGGTATCGATGCTGGAACTGGTGTCCTGCTTCCTGATCGATGAGTTCCATCTCAGCCGCCGCAGCGCGTCATTGCTGGTGTCCGCACTGGTGTTCTGCTTTGCCGTGCCGGCTTCGCTGTCATTCGGCATGCTGAACGGCGTGCGGCTGGGCGACAAGACAATCTTCGACTGCATGGACTTCCTCGCCTCGAACATCCTGATGCCGGCCGTCGGTGCCGGGGTCGCACTGTTCACCGCCTGGATTTCCTGGCCACGACTGGCGAACGAGCTGGCCGGCCCCGGCCAGCGCCCCCTGTGGCTGCACGGCATGTGGCTGCTGTGCGGCCTGGTCGCCCCGGTCGCCATCGGCATTATCTGGATCAACGGTCTTTGAGGAAGCCAGGGAGGGCCGCCCCTCCCTGACCCGCGTCAACATGCACAGCCGGATTTGTTTCAAAACAATGACAAAGTGATAAAATGATTGATTCACTTTACCCCATCCGTATGGCGCTTGATGCCTGGCCGTCTGCTTCCCCTGTTCTTGCTCGCGTTCTGCAGCCTGCTCCCCTGTCTGTTCATGCTCGGTCATACCGGCAACAGTGTGGTCCTGAAAATTTACGTGACCAGCATCACCATGCTGCTGCTGTGCGCCCTGCTGTGGCGGCATAGGCTGACCCAGCCCCTGTCGTTGCTGCTGTGTGCGCTGCTTGCCGCCAATTTCGGTCTTTCGCTGTTCAGCTACAGTCTCTACCAGGCGCCGTTTAATGATGGTTTCGCCCTGAGCATCCTTGAAACTCACCCTGACGAATCCTTCGAGATGCTGGCGATGTACTGGCCTTACCTCGCCGTCACCACCGTATCCGCCATCGGCCTGATGCTTCTGACCCGGAAACTGTCCCGCCGTCTGCCGACACGTGTGCTGCAGGCCGGCTCACTGCTGCTCGCCGCTTTCATGTCGGTCACCTACGCCAAGGCGGCGTACCACGATGACTCGTCCCAGCCCCGGCGCTGGGTACCCAGTGCTTACCTGATGGAAAAAAGTGCACAGTTCAATGCCAGCTACTTCATCGCGGCATTGAATGACAGCCAGTTGATCGGGGAAATCAGCCAGCGCAAGGTCCGGCACCACATCGAGCAGCGGCCTACCGGCATCGATACCTATGTAGTCGTGATCGGTGAATCGGCCCGGCGTCAGAGCATGAACCTGTACGGCTATCCCCAGCCCGACACGCCGCAGGCCAATGCCCAGCGGCAAAACATGCTGCTGTTCAACGATGCCATCGCTGCCGCGCCGCTCACGGTACTTGCCGTGCCACTGTCGCTCAGCATCGCATCGCCGGCCCGCTTCGAACTGCATGACTACGCCGACAACATCATCGGCCTGGCGGGTGAGGCCGGCTACCGGACCTACTGGCTCAGCGCGCAGGACGCCTACGACAGCTATGCCAATGCCGTCACGGCCATTGCCCTGAATGCCCGGGAAAAAGCCTGGGTCTCCGGCGACCATGACTTTTCCCTGCTCCCCCATCTGGACAAGGCACTGCAGCAGCCGGGCCGAAAGGTCATCTTCCTGCATCTGATGGGCAGCCACAGTTCGGCCTGCAAGCGGTTTCCGTCCGGGGCTGCCACACTGCACGAGCAAGGCGCCTACGACAGCTGCTACGTGAATTCGATCCGCTATACCGATTCCCTGCTCGGGCAGGTCTTCGCACGGCTGAAAGGCCAGCGGGCCTCCGTGCTGTACTACTCGGACCATGGTCAGGAAAGAACCCCGGACAATGGCGGCACCTATTATCACGGCGGCGAGTATCCCAGCCAGGAGGCCTATCGCGTCCCGCAGTTCATCTGGTACAGCGACGCCGTTCCGCGTGACCGGACCAGGACCGGACAGGTCAATGCGCCGTATTCGACCGCGGACAATTACTACCTGATGATGAACTGGCTCGGCATCCGGACCGGCGTCAGGGATTGTGCGTCACCGCTGTCGGACTGCTACGCGCCACCATCGTCCATCACCGTATTGAATGCGGCCAGACGCAAGCTGGACTATCACCGGCTGCCGGACAATGTCCGCCTCGCCCGGGCCGCACGCTAAGCCTGCATGCTGACCCAACACGACAAAGGGACCCGCGGGTCCCTTTGTCGTTGCTGGCTGCGTGCCCCTTACACCTGGAAGCGCGACACCGTTTCCCGCAGGCGCGAGGTCAGCTGATGCAGTTCGACGGTAGAGGTCGCCGTCTCCTTGGCCACCAGTGCATTGCTGGCTGCGCCTTGCGCGATCCGCTCCACATGCTGGGCGATATCGTTGCTGGCCTGGCTCTGCTCCTGCAGCGAGTGCGAGATATCGTTGACCACGCCGACCACCGAGGCGGAACTGGCACGGATGCGCCCGATCGCCTCGCCGCCCTGCCCGGCCAGTTGCACCCCGGTCTGCGCCCGCTTCACCGCATCGGCAATATTGTTGCGTGACGCATCCGACGTGGTCTGGATCGCACCGATCATGTTGCCGATTTCCTGGGTCGCCTGGGTCGTGCGCTCGGCCAGCTTGCGCACTTCGTCGGCCACCACCGCAAAGCCGCGACCGCTTTCACCTGCCCGTGCCGCTTCGATGGCGGCATTCAGCGCCAGCAAATTGGTCTGGTCGGCCACATCGCGGATCACGCTCATGATGCTCTTGATCGATTCGGTCTTCTCGGCCAGTTCGCGGATCGAATCCGATGCGACTTCCACTTCCTGGCTGATGCGGGTGATCTCGTCCACCGTGCCGTTGATGACCGTCGCGCCCTGCTCGGAAATTTCGCCCGAGGCCGCCGACTGCTCCCGCGCCAGCTGCGCGTTGTCGGCAATATGGGTGATGCTGGTGGTCAGCTGCTCGATGGCGGCAGCCATCGCTGCCGCGGCCTGGCTCTGGTTTTCCGAGTTCTCTGCATTGACGTCGGCATGCTTCTCGATTTCACCGGCCATCTGTCCGAGACTGTCGGCACTGTTGATGACGTCGGAGATCAGTGTGCGCAGCTTCTTCTGCATCCCGGCAATCGACGCCAGCAGGCTGGTGGTGTCATTGGCGGCCAGTTTCACCGGGTAACCGAGGTGGCCGTCGGAAATGGCGTGGACGATTTCGGCGGCATAGGCCGGCTCGCCACCCAGGCTGCGGATCACCCGCCGCGAGATCATCAGGCCGGCGGCCAGCAGCGCGCCGGTCAGCAGGGCGATAATCGGCAACAGCTCCAGGGCGCTCTTCCAGAATGCCGCGTCCACGTCGTCGACATAGACGCCGGTACCGACCACCCACTTCCATTCCGGCGTGGTCACCACAAACGAGACTTTCGGCACCGGCTTGTCGGCGCCCGGCTTGCCCCAGACATACTCCATGCGGCCATGATTCTGTGACAGCGCATTGCGGAACATGTCGCCCATCGGCTGGCCGTCCGGCGTCTTGACCTTCTCGATGCTGGTGCCGAGCAGTTCCGGACGCGGCCCGATCGCCGCATAGTTGAAGTCCTTGTCGAGCATGAAGATATAGCCGGTCTGCCCGTCATAGCGCTGTGCCGACACGGCAGCCTTGGCCTGGCGCTGGGCCTCGGCCAGCGGCAACCGGCCGCTTCTGGCCTCGTTCTCGTAATACCCGACCAGCGTGACCGCGGCCTCGACCAGGTTGCGGGTCTTGGCAACCCGGTCCTCGAGCATGGTGTCACGCTGCCCCTTGAGCGCAATCACGCTCAATATCACCATGCCGGCGCAGGCCAGTCCGACCAGCGCGCCCAGCTTGGCGCGCATGGATAATTCTCGTTTCGCCGACATAATTTTTCCCCTTGATTCTTTGTCGTGTTCTGCATGGAGCGGTTCGCCCACAACGAACCGGACCTTGATCCGGCGCATTGCACGGCAGGCAAAAATGGTTGCCAGCCTGAGATACATCGGACCCGGCTCGGGTTTATTTAATCTGGATGCCGATTATTCACTAAAAATTAAAGGCTGGCGCGACATGTTCTGTCGCGCCAGCCTCATGATGCGGGCCTGTCGACCAACGGCAGGCCGGCCAGCCTCAAGTCAGGGGGAAAACCGCTTACTTCATCGTCGGCATGGAAAACTCGGCCGTCAGCCGTGCAGGCCAGCGCGAGGTCACCGTCTTCATCCGCGTATAGAACCGTACGCCTTCGTGGCCATGCACGTGATGATCGCCAAACAGCGATGCCTTCCAGCCGCCGAAGCTCATGAATGCCATCGGCACCGGAATCGGCACATTGACCCCGACCATGCCGACCTGGATGCGACGGGTGAATTCGCGCGCCGCGCCGCCGTCGCGGGTAAAGATGGCAGTGCCGTTGCCGAATGGGTGGCCGTTGATCAGTCCGATGGCCTCGTCCAGCGACGCGACCCGCACCACGGCCAGCACCGGGCCGAAGATTTCTTCCTGATAAATGCTCATGCCCGGTGTGACATGGTCGAACAGGGTGCCGCCGACAAAGAAGCCATTCTCGTGACCGGCCACCACATGGCCACGGCCATCAACCACCAGCGTCGCCCCCTCGGCCACGCCGGCCGCGATATGGCTTTCCACCCTGGCCTTGTGCTCGCGGGTGACCAGCGGTCCCATGTCGGCGTCGGCCTGGCTGCCCGGGCCGATCTTCAGCGAACGGGTCCGCCCGGCCAGCTCGGCAACCAGTGCATCGGCCGCATCACCGACCGCCACCGCAACCGAAATCGCCATGCAGCGCTCGCCGGCCGAACCGTAGGCCGCCCCCATCAGCGCGTCGGCGGTCTGGGCAATATCGGCGTCCGGCATCACCACCAGATGGTTCTTCGCCCCGCCGAGCGCCTGCACCCGCTTGCCGGCGGCAGTGCCGCGGCTGTGGATGTAACGGGCGATCGGTGTCGAGCCGACAAAGCTCACGGCCGCCACGTCGGGATGGTCAAGCAGCGCGTCGACGGCGGTCTTGTCGCCATGCACGACGTTGAACACGCCATCGGGCAGACCGGCCTCGTGCAGATAGTCGGCCAGTTTCAGTGCGGCTGACGGATCACGCTCCGATGGCTTGAGCACGAAGGTATTCCCGCAGGCCAGTGCGACCGGAATCATCCACAGCGGCACCATGGCCGGGAAGTTGAACGGCGTGATGCCCGCCACCACCCCCAGCGGCTGGCGCAGATTGTAACTGTCGACCCCGGTGCCGACCTGATCGCAGTATTCACCCTTCAGCAGTTGCGGGATGCCGCAGGCGAATTCGACCACCTCCAGCCCGCGCGTGACCTCGCCCAGCGCATCCGGCACGGTCTTGCCATGCTCGGTCGAGATCAGGGCAGCCAGGGCCGGGGCTTCGCGTTCCAGGATCTCCTTGAACCTGAACATCACCCGCGCCCGCTTCAGCGGCGGCGTTTCCGCCCACGCCGGCCACGCCGCCTGCGCGGCGGCCACCGCCGCGTCGACATCGCCCGCATCGGCCAGGCACAGCCTGGCGGTCACTTCACCCCAGGCCGGGTTGTACACGTCGCCGCGCCGCACGCCGCGGCCGGTCGTCCGCTGGCCGGCAATGTAATGGGGGATTTCCTGCATGGTTTTCTCCACGATTCCAGTGTTCTCAGTTGATTTCACGCAGCACGTCACCAATGGTGGCGAACAGCCGTCCGATCTCGGCGCTGTCGATGATCAGCGGCGGCGAGCAGGCGATGACGTCGCCGGTAAAGCGCACCATCACGCCCTTTTCCCAGCATTTGAGGAACACATCATAGCCGCGCGCGCCCGGCTCGCCGGGTCGCGACTCCAGTTCGATGCCGGCCACCAGGCCGAGGTTGCGGATGTCCTTGACGAACGGCGCGCCGCGCAGGCTGTGCGCCGCTTCCTCGAACGCCGGCGCCATGCCGGCGCTGCGCTCGAACAGTTGCTCGTCCCGGTACAGTTTCAGTGTGGCGATCGCCGCCGCGCAGGCCAGCGGGTGGCCGGAGTAGGTGTAACCGTGCGGGAATTCGATGGCGCGCTCGCCGACGGCCGCGGCCATGAACGCATCGTGAATGGCCGGTTTGACCAGTACGGCACCCATCGGCACCGCGCCATTGGTCAGCCCCTTGGCGCAGGTCAGAATGTCCGGCACCACATCGAAGCGCTGCGACGCCCACGGCGCGCCCAGGCGGCCGAAGCCGGTAATGACTTCATCGAAAATCAGCAGGATGCCGTATTTGTCACAGATCTCGCGCAACCGCTTCAGATAGCCTTTCGGCGGCAGAATCACGCCGGTCGAGCCCTGCATCGGCTCGACGATCACCGCGGCAATGGTCGACGGATCATGCAGGGTGACGATGCGCGACTCCAGTTCGTCGGCCAGCTCGATGCCGAAGGCCGGCTCGCCACGGCTGAACGCGTTGCGATCGATATCGAGCGGATGGCGCAGATGGTCCACCGCAGCCAGACCGACCGGGAAGTGCTTGCGGTTGCCGGCGATGCCACCGACCGCCACACCGCCGTAGTTGACGCCGTGATAGCCGCGCTCGCGGCCGATCAGCTTGACCCGCGCCGCATCGCCGCGTACCCGGTGATAGGCCTGGGCGATCTTCAGCGCCGTATCGGCGGCTTCCGAGCCGGAGTTGACGAAGAACACCTTGTCCAGCCCCGCCGGTGCCATGCCGGCCAGCGCGGTCGCAGCCTCGAACATCTGCGGATGGCCCATTTGGAATGGTGGCGCGTAATCGAGCACGGCAGCCGCACGCTGGATCGCCTCGACGATCGGGCGCCGGTTGTGGCCGGCATTCACGCACCACAGGCCGGAGGTGCCATCCAGCACCTTGCGGCCGCTGTCATCGGTGTAATACATGCCGTCGGCCGCACACAGCAGGCGCGGACTGGCCTTGTAGTGGCGGTTGGAAGTGAACGGCATCCAGAGCGCGTCGAGGTCGGCGGGTTTCATGTTTCTCTCTCTCATGTCGGTTTGCGCTGCGATGGCGCGGGCATTGCCCGCTCAGCGGCTGCCGGGGCAATGCCTGCAATCTAGGTTGCATGCCGGGACAAAAACAGAGACAGTTCGCACAAATTGCAACGGTACTGTACTGGCCAATCCACCATGACACTCGAACACTACGTGCTGCCGGAGATGGCGCATGCCACGCTGGTCGAACGCGTCATCGCCCTGTTCGACCAGGCGATCAAGACCCGGCGGCTGTCACCTGGCCACCGGGTGCCGTCGATCCGCAAGCTGGCGGGCGAACTGGCCATCAGCCCGTTCACCGTGACCGACGCCTATCAGCGGCTGGTCGCGCGCGGCCTGCTCGAATCACGGCGCGGTTCCGGCTACTTTGTCGCCGGCGGCCGCCCGGTCAGCACGCCGGCCGACCCGCCGCCGGTGCGCGAGCTGGCCATCGATGCCTACTGGCTGTCGCGCAATGTGTACGAGTCCGGCGACATGCTGCTGCCGGTCGGTGGCGGCTGGCTGCCATCGTCATGGTTCGAGGCAGTGCCGCTGGCCCGCGCCCTGCGGGCACTGGCGCGCGACGGCATGCCAACCACACGCTATGGCCAGCCGCAGGGCTGGCTGCCGCTGCGCGAGCATATCGCCGACCGGCTGGGTGATGCGGAGATCACCGCCAGCCCGCGCGATATCGTACTGACCCACGGCGCCAGCCAGGCGATCGACCTCGCCGCCGCCGTGCTGGCGCGGCCCGGCGATACCGTGCTGGTCGACGACCCCGGCTACTGCAACCTGATTTCCTGCCTGCAACTGCGCGGACTGAACGTGATCGGCGCGCCGTGGACGCCACAGGGACCGGATCTGGCCGAACTGGCCCGCCTTGCCGCCCTGCATCGTCCGCGTGCGTTCTTCACCAATCCGTGGCTGCAGAATCCGACCGGCTGCTCATACACGCCGGCCACGGCATTCGGCGTGCTGCGACTGGCTGGCGAATTCGACTTCACCGTGGTCGAGGACAATGTGTCGGCCGATTTCGTTTCCGGCCGGCAGACAGCGCTGGCGGCCCAGGGCGGGCTCGGGCGGGTGATGTATATCGGCAGTTTCTCGAAGACGCTGTCCCCGGCGCTGCGGGTCGGCTTCGTGGCCACCGACCGCGCCCGGGCCGACGAGCTGGCGCACGTGAAGATGATCACCGGCCTGACCTCCAGCGAATACGGTGAGCGCATGGTGCTGAGTCTGCTGGAGGATGGCAGCGCCCGCCGTCAGATCGAGCGCCTGCGCGCCAGGCTGGCCGAGGCGCAGCCGCGCGCACGCGCCAGGCTGGAAGCCGCCGGCTATGAGTGCTTCGGCAGTGAATCGGGCGGCATGTTCATCTGGGCACGCCGGCCGGGCCACGATCCGGTCGCCCGGGCCGAGCACGCCGGTCGGGCCGGGGTGCTGCTGGCACCGGGACGGCTGTTCCGCCCCGGCCAGACCGGCAGCGAATGGCTGCGTTTCAACGCGGCGTACTGCCTTGATGCACGGCTGGATGGCGTGTTGTGAGCGGCGTCAGCATCCGTCGCAGCTAGTTGGCAAGAAAACGATTGATCTCGGCCAGATCCTGCGTCTCCAGCTGGCCGACCGACTGCGCCAGTTGCAGTCGCGACAGCAGATACGCGTACTTTGCCTGCGCCAGGTCGCGCCGGGCCTGGAACACGCTCTGCTCGGCATTCAGCACGTCGAGGCTGGTCCTCACGCCGACATCGCGACCAAGGCGGGTCGAGGCCAGCTGGGTTTCCACCGACTTGACCACGTTCTGCCGCGCCACCACCTGCGAGGCGCCGGCGGTCACGCCCAGATAGGCAGTCCGGACCTGCTGCTCGGCGGTGCGGCGGCTGGTCTCCAGATCCTCGCGTGCGGCGTCGCGCAGCGCGGCTTTCTCCCGCACCTGCGACTGCACGCCACCACCGGCAAACAGCGGGATGGTCAGGGTCAGACCGACGCTGTTGCCCTCGGTCTTGTTGCCGCCGAACAGCGGCGACAGGTTGCTGTCGTTTTTCTGCCACCCGGCATTGAGGTTCAGGGTCGGCAAGTGACCGGCCCGGCTGACGTCGATGCTCTTGTCGGCGATCAGCACCTGCTTGCGCCGCACCGCCACGTCGAGGTTGCCGCCATCGACGCGACTGATCCACGCCTCGACATTGGCCGGCGACGGCGTTTCCAGCGGCAGCTTCGGCGCCAGCGGTTTCAGCGAGTCACCGGGCAGATTGGTCAGCAGCAGGAAGGCGTTGCGCTTGATGGCGAGGTCGTTCACCGCCTGGATTTCCACCGCCACCGCATTGTCGAAGTTGGCCTGCGCTTCATTGGTGTCGACGATGGTCGCGCTGCCGACTTCAAAACGCTTTTTCGCCTCGGCCAGTGACTGGGCAAAGGCGTCCTTCGCGCCTCGGGTATAGGTCAGCGTGTCTTCCGCCAGCAGTACGTCGAAATAGGCGCGGGCAACGCGGACGATCAGGTCCTGGTCGGCGGCTTTCAGCTGGTCGTCAGCGATCAGCGCCTGCTGTTCACCGATCGAGTAGCCGGCGAACCTGGCCCAGTCGAATACCGTCTGCGTCAGCTGGATGCCGCCGACACGGGTGGTGTAATCGGGCAGACCGTTCGGGGTCTTCGGGTAGTTGCGGGTCGCGCTGTAGCTGCCATTGATCTGTGGCAGCAGCGGCGCCCGGCCCTGCACGCGCGCCTCGACGCCCGCTTCACGCCGGGCACGGGACGAGGCAATGCCGGAATCGTAGTCACGCGCGGCCCGCCAGGCATCCATCAGGTCGGCGGCACCGGCGCCGGTCGTCGTCACGGCGATCATCAGCGCCAGCCAGCGCGGGGAAAAACTCGTTTTCACTCCAGTATCCTTCTGTGTTGCATTTGCACACGAATCCCTTGTCTCAGTCAGCGGCCGGTGCCGGCCGCGGCACCCGGTACCAGGCCGCATACAGCGCCGGCAGGAACAGCAGCGTCAGTACGGTCGCCACCAGCAGCCCGCCCATGATGGCGACCGCCATCGGCCCCCAGAACGTGCTGCGCGTCAGCGGCACCATGGCCAGGATCGCCGCCGCGGCCGTCAGCATGATCGGCCGGAAGCGGCGGACCGTACTGCCGATCACGGCCTCCCACGGCGCAATGCCCTCGGCAAGGTCATGCTCGATCTGGTCGACCAGGATCACGCTGTTGCGCATGATCATCCCGGCCAGCGCAATCACGCCGAGCATGGCAACGAAGCCGAATGGCGCACCGAACAGGATCAGCGTCAGCGACACCCCGATCATGCCCAGCGGCGCGGTCAGCAGCACCATGACCGTGCGCGAGAAGCTCTTCAGCTGCACCATCAGCAGTGTCACCACGATCAGCAGCATCACCGGCGCGATGGTGCCGATGGCCTGCTGCGACTTCATGCTCGACTCGAGCGAACCGCCAAGCTCGATATGATAGCCGGGTGGCAGCGTTTTCCCGAATGCCTGCATGGCCGGCCACAGCGCCAGCGACACATCGGACGCCTGGATGCCGTCGCGCACGTCGGCCCGCACCGAGATGGTCGGCTGCCGGTTGCGCCGCCAGACGATACTCTCCTCGGGTGCATAACTGATGTGCGCAACCTGCGATACCGGCACGAAACGCCCGCTGGCAGTCTGCACGGTCAGGCCGCCGAGTGCGGCCACATCATGTCGCTCGTCGGCGGACAGCCGCACCATCACGTCGATGCTGCGGTCGTTGTCGCGGAAGTCGGTGACGGCGGCACCGGAAATCTGCATCGCCAGCTGTCGCGCCAGCGCCTGCGAGTCGATGCCGAGCGCCCGCGCCCGGTCCTGATCCACCGTCAGCCGCATCGCCTTGACCTGCTCGCCCCAGTCATTGTTGACGTGCCGGGTATCGGTGTGCGCCCGCACCTTCTGTTCGACCTGGGCCGCAATGCGACGCAGCTCGACCGGATCGTCACCCATGACCCGGAACTGCACCGGATAGCCGACCGGCGGGCCGTTCTCCAGCCGGACCACCCGGCCGCGCACCAGCGGAAAGTCGGTCTCGAACGCGCGTTCAAGCTTCTTCTTCACCGCTTCACGCGCAGCGAGATCGCGGGTCATCACCATCAGCTGCGCATAGTTCAGGTTCGGCTGCTGCTGGTCCAGCGGCAGGTAGAAGCGCGGCGAGCCATTGCCGACATAGCTGGTGACCGACAGCACGTGCTCGTCATTGGCCAGGCGCGCCTCGACCGCCTTCACTTCGCGCTCGGTCGCCGCATAGCTGGCCCCCTGCGGCAGCCACAGGTCAACCAGCAGTTCGACCCGGTTCGAGGCCGGGAAAAACTGCTGCGGCACGAACAACCTGAACGCGACCAGCGACAGCACGAAGGCCGCCAGCGTCAGCGCAATGACGGTCTTGCGGTATTCCAGGCACCATTCCAGCGTGCGCCGGAAGCGCAGGTAGAACGGCTTGCGGTACACATCGACGTGCGGCGCGTCCTCGCCATTCTTGTGTTCCTTCAGCAGCAGGAAACCGAGGTACGGCGTGAACAGCACGGCGACAAACCACGAAATCACCAATGCCAGCCCCACCACGGCAAACAGGCTGAACGTGTATTCACCGGCATTCGAGCGGGCGAGGCCGACCGGCAGGAAGGTCGCCGCCGTGATCAGCGTGCCGGTCAGCATCGGGAAGGCCGTGCTGGTGTAGGCAAAGGTCGCGGCACGGAAACGGTTCCAGCCCTGCTCCAGCTTCAGCGACATCATTTCCACGGCGATGATCGCATCGTCGACCAGCAGGCCCAGCGCGATGATCAGCGAGCCGAGCGAGATGCGCTGCAGGTCGATGCCGAACGCCAGCATCGCCAGGAAGGTGATGGCCAGCACCAGCGGGATCGACAGCGCGACCACGACGCCGGTACGCAGGCCGAGGCTGACAAAACTGACCGCCAGCACGATGGCCACCGCTTCAAGCAGGGAACGCATGAATTCGCCGACCGCCTCATGCACGACTTTAGGCTGGTCGGACACGGCATGGATCTCGATGCCGTGCGGCATGGTGCGCTTGAGGTCGAGCACGAAGGCATCCAGTGCCTGGCCGAGCTTGAGCACGTCGCCGCCCTGCTTCATCGAGATGGCCAGGCCGAGCGCCTCCTTGCCGTTGAAGCGCATCTTGAAAGTGGCCGGGTCGACATAGGCGCGTCCGACCCGGGCGATGTCGCCGACGGTGAACGATCGCCCGCCGGCGGCAATCGGCGTGCCGGCCACGGCGGCCACCGAGTCGTACGGACCGCTGACGCGGACGAAAATGCGGTCGCTGGCCGTTTCGTAAGTGCCGGCCGGCTCGACGCTGTTCTGCTTCGCCAGCGCTTCCCACACCGTCGACAGGTCGATGCCGAGGTTGGCCAGCCGGGCAGTGTCGATATCGACATAGATCTTCTCTGCCTGGTCGCCGACGATCTGCACCTTGGCCACATCCGGCAGCCGGGTGGCGGCCAGCCGGGCGTACTCGACGTAGCGGCGCAGCGCCTCGGGGCTGAAGCCGTCCGAGGTGAACGCATACAGATTGCCGAAGGTATCGCCGAATTCGTCATTGAAGAACGGCCCGCGCACGCCGGACGGCAGGCCGCCCTGCGCTTTCAGGTCCCCGATCTTCTTGCGTACCTGATACCAGGCATCAGTGACGGCACGGCCGCGCACGTCCTCGCGCAGGCTGACGATCAGCTGTGCCTCGCCCGGCTTGGAGTAGCTGCGCACGAAGTCCAGCTCGGGCATTTCCATCAGCTTCTGCTCGACGCGGTCGGTCACTTGCTGCTCGACCTCGCTGGCCGTCGCCCCCGGCCACACCACCTGCACCAGCATGGCCTTGAAGGTGAACTCGGGGTCTTCCTTCTGGCCGAGATGGGCATAGGCCCAGACGCCGGCCATCAGCAGCACCACGATCAGGTAGCGCGTCAGCGGCGCATTGCTCAGCGCCCATTCGGACAGATTCGGACCGCGCATCATGGCTGGCCACCGCTGGCCGTCGCCTTGTCAGTGCCGACCTGGGCCAGTGCCGGCTTGCCGGGGCGCGGCGACGGATCGAGCCGCCTGACGCGCATGCCGTCGCGCAGCAGGTGAACACCGGCCGTCACCACGGTTTCGCCGGCCCGCACCCCGCTGGCCACGGTCACGGTCTGGCTGTCGATGCCGGCCAGCGTTACGGCCCGTTTTTTCACCCGCAGCGTCTTGCCGTCCAGCACCCACACCGCATGCCGGCCCTGCTCGTCGAGCACGGCAGTCAGCGGCAGGCGCATCTGTGCCGGCTGGTCGCGCCCGGTCACGAACACGGTCGCGCTCATGCCAAGCTTGACCGCGTCGTCGGCGGCGGGAATCGACAGCCGCGCCTGATAGGTCCGCGAGACCGGATCGGCCACCGGCGCCAGTTCGCGCAGGGTCGCCGGATAGCGGCGCCCGTCATTCCACAACTGCACGCTGTAAGCGCTTGCGGTGCGGAATGCGGCCAGCCGTGCCTCCGGCACATTGACCACGGCTTCGCGCTCACCCGGCACGGCCAGGGTCACGACGGTCTGGCCGGCCTGCACCACCTGGCCGGGTTCGGCGTCGATGCGACTGACCACGCCATCGCGTTCGGCGGTCAGCGTCGCATAGGCGCGGCGGTTCTGGCTGACGGCCAGGTCGGCACGCGCCTGTTTGACCTTTTCACGGGCAACCACCACCCCGCTGGCGCGGCGGTCGAATTCGGCCTGGCTGATGAAGTGCTGGGCCAGCAGGCCCTGATAGCGGGCCAGATCGGTTTCCTGCTGGCGGTAGTCGCTTTCCGCCGCCGCCAGTTGCGCCTGTCTGGCGGTCAGTTCCAGGCCAAGGTCGGCCGGATCGAGCCGCAACAGCGGCTGGCCGGTGCGAACCATGGCGCCGGGGTCCACCAGCCGTTCGGTCACCTTGCCGGCCACGCGGAAGCCTTGCGGCGATTCATGCCGGGCCCGGATGTCGGCAGCAAAGCGCTGGGTGGCAGCAACGGCATCCTCGCCGACGACAGTGGTGCGGACCGGGCGGATTTCTTCTTCAACGGCAGGTCGGTCCTTGCAGGCCGCCAGTATCAGGCTGGCCAGCAGGACGGGAATGAGCAGGATTCGCTTGGGCATGGTGTCTCAGCCGCGGGTGCAGAGGCCGCGGGTCAGCAGGTCGTGGATATGGTCGATATGGCGCACCATATCGATCGGTTCGGCTTCGAAACGGGCGAACGAGTGTTCCCACAGCAGGGCCATCACCAGCGGGGCCAGCGCAATCTGGACCGTTTCGTCGAGGTCGAGATCGGCGCGGAACTCGCCGCTGGCCATGCCGCGCGTCAGCAGTGTGCGCAACAGCGCCCGGGCACGCTGGATGACTTCGTCGTAATAGAAGCGCGCCAGATCGGGGAAGTTGCACGCTTCGGCCACCATCAGCTTGACCAGCCCGCTGCTCTGGCTGGCCTGCACGTCCTCATTCCAGCGCTGCATCAGCAGGTGCATCTGCGCGGCGACCGGACCGGCGCCGTTCTCGGCCGCCGCCTCCAGCCGGGTGATATTGGCCAGCAGGCCGTTGCGGACTACCGCTTTCAGGATTTCGGCCTTGTTCTCGAAATACAGATAGGGCGTGCCCTTGGTCACGCCGGCGGCGCGGGCGATGTCCTCAAGCTTGGTCGCCTTGTAGCCATGTTCGATAAACAGGATCTGTGCAGCGGCCAGGATCTCGTCCGGCCGCGCGTCCTTGCGCCGGTGCCAGCGTGTGCCATTCTGGTTTTGCATGGTCGGAAACGTCCGTCATGAATCACGATGACGCGGGAGACTACCGGCATTTTTCCCTGTTGTGCATAAAAAATAAATACTGGTTCATTAATTGATGCAGCAATCTGCGCTCCTCGGGCAGACACGAGTTGCCGGGATACGGCTAGAATTTGCATTTTTGCGACAGCAAGGATTCGCCATGCCATTCGATGCCCAGGAGCAGGCCGCCATTCTGGCCGAGGCCCTGCCGTATATCCGCCAGTTCAGCGGCAAGACGCTGGTCATCAAGTACGGCGGCAATGCCATGACCGACCCGGCGCTGAAGGAAGGCTTTGCCCGTGATGTGGTGATGCTGAAGCTGGTCGGCCTGAACCCGGTCGTCGTCCATGGCGGCGGCCCGCAGATCAATGACCTGCTGACCCGCCTCGGCAAGCACGGCGAATTCGTCGCCGGCATGCGCGTGACCGACAGCGAGACCATGGACGTGGTCGAAATGGTGCTCGGCGGTCTGGTCAACAAGGAAATCGTCAACCTGATCAATCAGGCCGGCGGCCATGCCATCGGACTGACCGGCAAGGACGGAGGCTTTATCCGCGCCCGCAAGCTGTATGTCGCCGCCGACGGCAACCCGGCCGTGGATATCGGTCAGGTCGGCGAGGTCGACTCGATCGACCCGGCCGTGGTCGCCCTGCTGTACGAGAAGGACTTCATCCCGGTCATCGCCCCGATCGGCGTCGGCCCGGATGGCGCGGCATACAACATCAATGCCGATCTGGTCGCCGGCAAGCTGGCCGAAACGCTGCATGCGGAAAAGCTGGTGCTGATGACCAACACCCCGGGCGTACTCGACAAGGACGGCAAGCTGCTGACCAGCCTGACCCCGGCACAGGTCGACCTGCTGTTCGCCGACGGCACGCTGCACGGCGGCATGCTGCCGAAAATCAGCTCGGCTCTGGACGCGGCCCGCAACGGCGTGAACTCGGTGCACATCATCGACGGCCGGGTCAAACATGCGCTGTTGCTGGAAATTCTCACCGCAGCCGGCATCGGCACCATGATCCGCGCCGCTTGATCCGGGCCGGCGGGCGCGGGCGCACTATAGTGGAAACACCCCTACTGTCCGACAGGAGACCACCATGAGCGCCACCGCCCGCCAAATGCTGAAAGAGAAACACACCGCCGCCCTGATCTCGATTGCCCCGGATGCCAGTGTGTTCGAAGCCCTGCAACTGCTCGCCCAGCGCGATATCGGCGCCGTGGCGGTCATGGACAACGGGCGGCTGGTCGGCATTTTCTCCGAACGCGACTACGCCCGCCGCATCGTGCTGCAGGGCCGGACGTCGAGCAATACGCTGGTGTCCGAGATCATGACCGCGCGGGTCCACGTGATCAGCCCCGACCGCACGGCCGAGCAGTGCATGGCGCTGATGACAGCGGAACGCATCCGCCATCTGCCGGTGGTGGAAAACGAACAGGTAATCGGCATGATCTCGATCGGCGACGTGGTGCATGCCACCATTGCCGACCAGCAGATCGCGATCGACTCGCTGAGCAAGTATGTGATGGGGTGCAGCCAGCTCGGCTGTCAGTAGCGCCAGCGCGTTGCACATTGCAGCGCGCCCCGCTCCGCTCCTATCATGTCGCCCCGCCCATTGCGGCCGCCGTCGTCCCCGTCGGCGGCCTTTGTCTGCCGTATGCCCCCGATCTGGATCTTCGACCTCGACAACACCCTGCATCACGCATCACCCGGGGTGTTCCCGCATATCAACCGCATGATGACCGCCTATATCATGCGTCACCTGGATATCGCCGAGGACGAGGCGCAGCGGCTGCGCGCCGCCTACTGGCGCCGCTACGGCGCGACGCTGACCGGGCTGGTCCGCCACCATGCCGTCGACCCGCTGCACTTCCTGCAGGCCACCCACCCGATTGACGAGTTGCTGCCACTGGTCCGGTTCGACCCGCAGCTGCAGCGCACCTTTGCCCGCCTGCCCGGCCGCAAGGTGCTGCTGTCCAACGGCCCGTCGTGGTACTGCGCCGGTATTCTCGAACGACTCGGCATCGACCGGCATTTCAGTGCCCAGTTCGCCATCGAGTCGGCCGATTTTCTGCCCAAGCCCGATGTGCGCGGCTACCGTGCCGTGCTGGCCCATCTGCGCGCTCCCGCATCACGCTGCATCATGGTCGAGGATGCCCGGGTCAACCTGCGCACGGCCAAGCGGCTCGGCATGCGCACGGTATGGATCGCGCCCGGCCAGGTAGCGACACCGGGCTATGTCGACCATCGCATCGCTCATATCGCCCAGCTGCTCGGACTGCCCCACACCGCCACGGCAAACAGCAAACGGCCGTAGCGGGGTTTCCCCGCGAGGGCGGGGAGCAATCCGGGCTAGCCGATCGGGTCCGGGCGCGGCGGCCGGAAGCGCGACCACAGGATGCGCCACAGCGCCAGCGACAGGCAGCCAATGGCGGCCCACGGCCACCAGCGCGAGGCAAAGTCGGCCAGCGCATTGAGATTGCGCAGATGGCCCTCGTTCCAGCGGAACAGCGCCAGTTCCTCGCCGCTGTCACCGGCTTCGGCCAGCGGCCACAGCTCGGTCAGCCAGATGCTGCCGGCCAGCGCCAGCAGGGCCAGCAGCAATTGTCCGCCGCGCGGCAACCGGGTGCACAGCCAGGCGGCCAGCAGGCCGGATACCAGCCCCAGCGCCACGTTGTGGTTCATCCATTCAAA
Organism: Microvirgula aerodenitrificans DSM 15089; assembly: GCF_000620105.1. NCBI lineage: Bacteria > Pseudomonadati > Pseudomonadota > Betaproteobacteria > Neisseriales > Aquaspirillaceae > Microvirgula > Microvirgula aerodenitrificans. The sequence goes on from NZ_JHVK01000002.1 coordinate 215,408, forward strand.
GAACGCCATCGGCTTCAGCAGCATGCCGGCAGCCAGCATCTTGACCAGCCAGGCGGCGGCAAGAAACAGCAGCACGGCGCGCAACTGGTAGCGCCGGCGTGACAGGAAGGCGGTAATGAACAGCAGGGTGGCGGTCAGATGCAGCATCGCCCCGCCCGCCTCCAGCAGCATCAGGAACAGCACCGGATCGGTCAGCGGCGACAGGAAAGGCTGCGGCAGGCCGCGCGGCATCACCACCACGCCGAACAGCGGCACCGCCGGATTGATCTGGGTCAGGAACCAGACCGCCAGCAGCATCAGCGCATAGTCCGCCGTCGAGTCGGGCACGAACCAGCGATAGCGCCGTGCCAGCAGCCAGGCGCCGATGCGCCGGCACAGCGGCACGGTGGCAATGGTGGCACCGATGGCACCGCCAAGGGCGTTGCAGATCAGGTCGAGGTTGGACGAGACGCGGTTGGGCAGGAAGTTCTGCGTCAGCTCGACCGCAAAGCTGGTCGCACTGGCGGCGACGCAGGCAAACAGGAAACCCAGCCAGCGCCGGCGTGACATTCGCGCCAGGGCAAAACCGTATGGCAGGTAGGCCAGCACATTGACGACATTGTCGAAGTCGCGCTGGTAGTAAGGCAGCGGGTAGGTGAGGAAATCGAGCAGCGGCTCGCCGCTCCACTCCCAGCCGGAGAACGGGTACAGGCTGACGACGACGATCACGCCAAGCCAGATCAGCGCAAACCAGCGCGACACCAGATGCCGGGCCGGTTGCAGCAGGTGCAGACCGTAATCAGACATGTGCGGAAACATCCATCATTGCCAGACTCCGCCGTCAATGCACCGCACGCAGGCGCATGTACACCACGCCGGGCAGCAGCAGCGCACCGGCACTGGCCCCCGCCCGCACCTGGCGGAACACGTACTGCCCCCTGTCACGGCTCAGCAGCAGGGTCGTCGGCGTGCCGCCATCGTCCAGTCGCAGGCTGTCGCCGCGGGTTTGCGCCAGACAGTCGCCGGCCAGGCACAAACGGTAGTGGCGGAACTTGTTGGTGCCCTGCAGCGAGCCATCCGGATGGAAGGTGACGATCTGTCCGGTGCCACGACCGCGCGCGGTCAGCACTTCCCAGCGCCCCGGAAACATCGCCGCATTGGCTGCGGCGCGAAAGGCACCGTCCGTCCCGGCCGCCACATCGCCAGCCGGAACGAAGCGTGCCCCGCCCGGCGACATCAGTTGCCCCCCGGCCAGCGGCCACGCCTGCTGGTCGATCAGCAGCCGCTCGCCATCGCGCTGCCAGCGGACCGGCGTCCAGCGCTCGCCATCACCGCGCTCGGCGCGGCCATCCGGCTGCAGCAGCAGCTCGGCTGCCGGCTGCGACGCCAGCGCCTGGCGTGGCGAGCCGGTCTGACGCAGCGTGTCCAGCGCACTCAGGTTGATCCAGCGTGATGCCACCGGGGGCGGAGCGACCGGGGCCGGTTCCACCTGCGCCGGTGCCACGCCCGAGCAGGCGGTCAGCAACAGCATCGAGGCAAACGGCAGGGACAGAAGGCGAAAGGACATGGCTGGCTTTCCGGGTCAGTGGATTGGGGAACGAACGCCCATTGTCCCGCAACTCTCCCGTCGCGGCGAGGCGGTTCCCGAAAGGAAAAGGCCGGCGGAGACTCCACCGGCCTTGGCAAGGACCTGATCCTGACCGATGCTACGCGGCCATTTCCAGCATCAGGCTGTTGACGCGGCGCACGAAGCTGGCCGGGTCATCGAGCTGGCCGCCTTCGGCCAGCAAGGCCTGGTCGAACAGCACGCGGGCCAGCTCGCCGAAGCGGGTGTCGCTCTGCTCCGCGTCCAGCTTCTTCACCAGCGGGTGGGCCGGGTTCAGTTCCAGCACCGGCTTCTGGTGCTCGATTTCCTGTCCGGCCGACTTCAGCAGCCGTTCCAGATGGGTGCTCATGCCGTGCTCGCTGGCAACCAGGCACGCCGGCGATTCGGTCAGACGGTGGGTCACGCGGACTTCACGCACCTGTTCGGTCAGCGCCTTGCCCACACGCTCGATCAGCGGCTGCAGGGTTTCCTCGACCTGTTTCTGCGCTTCCTTCTCGGCCTCGTCCTCGAGCTGGCCCAGGTCGAGTTCGCCCTTGGCGACCGATACCAGTGCCTTGCCGTCGAACTCGGTCAGATGGCCGGTCACCCATTCGTCGACGCGGTCGGACAGCAGCAGCACTTCCACGCCCTTCTTGCGGAACACTTCCAGGTGCGGGCTGTTCTTCGCGGCGGCAAAGCTGTCGGCGGTGATGTAGTAGATCTTGTCCTGCCCGTCCTTCATCCGCGCGACGTAGTCGGCCAGGCTCACGTTCTGCACATTGCTGTCATTGCTGGTCGACGCGAAACGCAGCAGCCTGGCGATGCGGTCCTTGTTGGCGAAGTCCTCGCCAATGCCTTCCTTCAGCACATTGCCGAAGGCCTGCCAGAAGGTCGCGTACTTGTCCGCCTCATTGCTGGCCAGGTCTTCCAGCACGCCCAGCACCTTCTTCACGCAACCGGCGCGGATGGCGTCGATATCCTTCGAGCCCTGCAGGATTTCGCGCGACACGTTCAGCGACAGGTCGGCCGAGTCGATCACACCCTTGACGAAGCGCAGGTACAGCGGCATCAGCTTGTCGGCGTCGTCCATGATGAACACGCGACGGACGTACAGCTTGACGCCGTGCTTGCGTTCGCGGTCCCACAGGTCGAACGGTGCCCGCGACGGGATGTACAGCAGTTCGGTGTATTCCTGGCGGCCTTCGACGCGGGCATGGGTCCAGGCCAGCGGGTCTTCGAAATCATGGGCGACGTGCTTGTAGAACTCGCGGTACTGCTCGTCGCTGATCTCGCTCTTCGGCCGTGCCCACAGCGCGGACGCCTGGTTGACCGGCTCGAACACGGCAGCGGGCGCCGGTTCGTCACCGTCAGCAGCTTCCGGCGTGCTCAGCATCTCGATCGGGATGGCGATATGGTCGGAGTACTTGCGCAGGATGCTGCGCAGGCGCCAGTCGTTCAGCAGCTCACCCTCGTCTTCGCGCAGGTGAAGCACGATCTCGGTACCGCGGCCGGCCTTGTCGACCGCCTCGATGCTGTACTCGCCTTCGCCGGCGGATTCCCAGCGCACACCGGCATCGGCCGGCAGACCGGCACGACGGGTGGTCAGCGTGACCCGGTCGGCGACGATAAAGGCCGAGTAGAAACCGACGCCGAACTGGCCGATCAGGTTGGCGTCCTTGCGGGCGTCGCCGGTCAGGCTGTCGAAGAAGGCACGGGTGCCCGATTTGGCGATGGTGCCGATATGTTCGATCACCTCGTCGCGGCTCATGCCGATGCCGTTGTCGGCAATGGTCAGGGTGCGGGCGTCGGCATCGAAGGTAATGCGGATCTTCAACTCGGCGTCGTCTTCATACAGTGCCGGGTTGGCGATGGCTTCGAAACGCAGCTTGTCGGCAGCGTCGGACGCGTTGGAGACCAGCTCGCGCAGGAAGATTTCCTTGTTCGAGTACAGGGAATGGATCATCAGCTGCAGCAGCTGTTTGACTTCGGCCTGGAAGCCCAGAGTTTGCTTCTCGCTCATAGGTCGCTCTTGCATCGGAGTAGGGTTGCCAATGCACAGGCAGATGGGAACGGAAGACCCCGTTTTCAATAGGGCCGGATCCGCGGCGATGAATATGCCGTCAGACTGTCCGTCAATCCCCCCGCGAAAAACGACTGAGACCGTTGCTGCCCACCTTCATGAGCAGTCTGGCGGTAGCGAATACGCCATCATTGCAGTGTGGCGGCGATGGCCGCGGACTCGCGCCGCTTTGCCTGCCGCTGCGCCGACAGCACGATGGCGGCCACGATCAGCCCGCCGCCGATCAGCATGCGTACAGTCGGTGTTTCGCCGAACAGCCACCAGGCAATGGCGATGCCGTAAACCGGTTCCAGCGCAAAGATGGCAGCGGCCGTGCGCGCATTCAGCACCGCCAGGCTGGTGACGAACAGACCGTGGGCCAGCCCGGTGCACAGCACGCCGAGCAGCGCCAGCCACAGCCAGTCGGCCGCGCCCAGCGCCGGCAGGCCGGTCGCGGCAAACGGCAGCACGCACAGCAGCACGGCGCAGTTCTGCCACCACGCCACCACCAGCGGCGCGACACGTGCCGCGATCACCCGGTTGCTGAGTGACAGCAGCGCAAACAGCAAGCCGGACAGCACGCCCCAGGCCAGCCCCGCCAGCCCGCTGCCGGCCTCGAACGACGGCGTGACCAGGATCAGGCCGAAGGTCACCACGGCGACCACGGCCATCTCGTCACGACGGATGCGCTCACGGAACAGCAATCCTTCCAGCAGCACGACCAGCGCCGGAAAACTGGCGAAACCGAGTGTGGCCAGTGCCACGCCCCCGGTCTGTACTGCATGGAAAAAGGTCAGCCAGTGTCCGGCCAGCAACACGCCGCCGAGCGCCAGCCAGGCCAGGCTGCGCCGCGACACGTTCTGCCACGGCCGCTGGCCGGCCCAGACCGAAGCGGGTGCCAGTGCCAGCAGCGCAAACAGCGCGCGGCCGCAGACAATGACCACGGCCGGAGCGGCCACCAGTTTGCCGAAGATGCCGGTCAGACCGAACAGCAGCGCGGCGACATGCAGCATCGACAAAGCAAGGCGGGGCGTCATGGCAAGGCTTCCGGAACGGGAAACGGCCAGTCTAGTGCGGGTACGGCCGGTCGGTCTGTCGCGCCACTATTGTCGTTTGCCGGCAGACTCGCGTCGGCGGATATCGCGCGGCGTCAGGCCATGCGCGCGTACCAGTGCGGCGGTAAACGCGCTTTGCGACGCGTAGCCGACCCGGGCGGCGACCTCTCCGACCGCCAGTGTCGTCTGCTGCAGCAGGTCGATGGCCAGCGCCAGCCGGTGGCGGCGCACATAGTCCATCGGCGTCAGTCCGGTTTCGGTCAGAAAGCGCTGATGCAGGCGCGACACCGACAGCCCGGCCAGACGGGCCAGATCGGCAACCTGCAGCGGTCGCGCCGCACAACGGTCGATATGGGCGTCAATGGCCGCCAGCGGCAGCGCACCCGGCGCCTCGGCCGGCCGGCTCAGGCCGGACAGCAGCAGGGCGGCGGCATGGCTGCCGAGAGTGCTGTCGTGCAGTGGCTGGGTCGACAGCCAGCGCACCAGACCGTCGAGCCCGGCCGGCAGTGACAGCACGCGCGGCTGGTCGAGCAGGCGCTGGCCGGCATCGGCTTCCGGCCCGAGCGCGGCACCGAGCCAGATGGCGTCGGCCGGCAGATCGGCCACCAGACACAGTCCGTCGCCGGCATAGGCGTGGCGGCAGGCGGGCGGGATGACCGCCGCCTGGCGCTCGCCGACGCAGCCGCCGTGCCCGTCGAGTTCCAGCCGCAGGCCACCACGGAGGCCAAACACCAGTTGGGTGTGATCATGGTCGTGCACGCGCACTTCCGCATCGTAGCGGCGGATGGACAGGACGGGGGTCATGGCGGGCACTCCGGAAAAACCGGCACCCAGCTTACCGCGGCCGGACGCCGGCCACCATTCAGTCGAACAGGCGGACGATCAGCGCGCCATCAGCCGGGCCGCCGAGATCCATCCAGACGCGGATGCCGTTGCCGGCGGCCACGTCGAGCGGGCTGCCATCGTCCTTGTGCAGCGCGGTGATGGTCAGCGTGCGGTTGCCGGCCCGATGAACGATCTCGATCCGGTCGCCGACGGCGAAGCGGTTCTTTACGTCGACCAGCGCACGGCCGTCGGCCGCGATCTCCAGCACTTCGCCCACGTACTGGCTTTTCTTCGCCTGCGAATGGCCGGTCAGGTAGTTCTGGTAATCCTGGGTCTGGTGGCGTTCGAGGAAGCCCGGGGTATAGCCGCGATTGGCCAGGCCATCGAGGTCGGCCAGCAGCGACAGGTCGAACGGCCGGCCGGCCGCCGCATCGTCGATGGCCTTGCGATAGGCCTGGGCCGTGCGCGACACGTAATAGACCGATTTGGTGCGGCCTTCGATTTTCAGTGAATCGACGCCGATCTTCACCAGTTTCTCGACCTGCTCGATGGCACGCAGGTCCTTGGAATTCATGATGTAGGTGCCGTGCTCGTCCTCGATGATCGGCATCAGTTCACCGGGACGGCTGCCCTCTTCGATCAGATAGGTGCGATCGGCCAGCGGGTGGCGCTCGGCCCCGCCGCAGGCGGCGAAGTTCCGGTTTGCCTCGTCCATGGCCTGGCCGAAATCGAACTGGATGCGCTGCACGTCGCCGGCGTCGTCGTCGCGGGTATCGTGCATCTTGTAGTCCCAGCGGCAGGCATTGGTACAGGTGCCCTGGTTCGGATCGCGATGATTGAAATAACCGGACAGCAGGCAGCGTCCCGAGTAGGCGATGCACAATGCACCGTGAACGAAGACTTCCAGTTCCATGTCCGGGCAGGCCTGGCGGATCTCGGCGATTTCGTCGAGGCTCAGCTCACGCGACAGGATGACCCGGGTCAGACCCATTTTCTGCCAGAACTTCACGCCCATCAGATTGGTGGTATTGGCCTGCACCGACAGATGGATCGGCACCTCCGGCCATTTCTCGCGCACCATCATGATCAGCCCCGGATCGGCCATGATCAGGGCGTCCGGCTTCATGGCAATGACCGGCTCCATGTCGGCCATATAGGTCTTGAGCTTGGCGTTGTGCGGCAGAATGTTGCTGGCGACAAAAAACAGCTTGCCGCGTGCATGCGCCTCGTCGATCCCCTGCCTGAGTTCGTCCAGCTTGAATTCGTTGTTGCGCGCGCGCAGCGAGTAGCGCGGCTGGCCGGCGTATACGGCATCGGCGCCGAAATCGTAGGCAGCGCGCATCTTGGCGAGGTTGCCGGCGGGCAGCAACAGTTCGGGAGCTTTGGTGGTCATGGCGGGAAACGGCGAAAACGGCGGAAAAGACAAGGCCCGCAAGGCTTGCGGGCCGGCTCGATCGCGCGGAGTATCCGCGCCGGGCGCGCAGGCGTCAAGCGCAGCCCGGCAAAAACCCGTACGCAAACAGGGGTTTAGCCGCGCCGGCCGAGCAGTGCCACCAGCGACACCGCCTGCAGCAGAAAGCCCGCGGCCATGGCCGGCAGCGCGAACACGCGCCAGGCACCCCACTCGGGGGTCTGCAGGGCCGCGCCGCTGAAGCCGAACAGCAGCGTGCCGACGAGAAAGGCCAGCACCAGCAACAGTCTGGGCAGGCGGGACAGGCGCAACATCAGTGTTTTCATCAGGCGGGGATCAGCCGCGAGGCGGATGCCGGATCAGGCCGGCCCGCTCGCGCGCGGTCTCAGGGTGAGCAAGACCACGATTGTAGCCGAGACCGCCTGGCGCGCAGCCTGTCGGCGTTCACGATTGCATGGGACAATGCCGTTTTGCTGCACACTGACCCTGAAATCATGCCGATACCGTTTTCCCGTGCGCCACGCTGCCGGGCAAACCGTCCCGCCGGGTCTCTGCCCGGCGTTGCCGCTGCGACACTGCTGTGCCTGCTTGCACCGTCCGTTCTCCATGCCGCCACTCCCGCTGCCCCGCCAGCAAACAGGGTGTCCCCCGCCAGGCCGGCATGGCGGCTGGTTACCGATTCCGTCACCCTCCGCACCCGCGCCCTGAAACTCGATGCGCGGATTCCGCGCGTGATCGGCCTGAGCGACAGCACACGACAGCGCATCAACCAGGCGCTTGAACTGCCGCTGCGCGCCGATATCGCTGCCGTCCGCCATGACTATCGCGCCGAGCCTGCCGGCCGCAACGGCCGGGGCACGCCGGACGAATTCCTGTATGACTACACCGCCAGGCCCAATCCGCGCGGACTGGTCAGCGTCAGTCTGGTGTCGTGGAGCTATACCGGCGGTGCGCACGGCAACGGCAATCTGGCCACCCGTCACTTCGACAGCAGCACCGGCGCACCGGTCAGCCTGCCCGGCCTGTTCAAACCCGGTGTGCAGTGGAAGCCGCGCGTGATGGGCGAACTGGCGCTTCAGATCCGGACCCGCAACGCCGATGAACGCAAGAAGGCGCCAGAGATGCCGGCCGACTGGCAGCCGTTCGAAATGCCGCGGGACCTGAATGCGCAGCAACCATTCTGGTTCTCGCCCGCCGGCGATCTGGTACTGGCGTTCGGGCAGTATGAAGTCGCCGCGTACGCTTATGGCATGCCACAATTCACCATTCCGGCAGCCCGCATCGCCGATCTGCTTGCACGCTGATTTACCTTCATCCACGACGACTCAGGAGCTTGCCATGCTGTTCCATTCCCAACTTCTCGGCCAGGTCGACATCGACGAGCATTCCGTCCTCACCCTGGCCGCCCCGCTGGCCGGGCTGGAGGACTGCACGCGCTTCAAGCTGTTCCATGACGAAGGGACCGACGACACGTCGCGCCATGTGTACTGGATGCAGTCGCTCGACAATCCGGCGGTCACGTTCAGCCTGACCGATCCGGCCTGCTTCGGCATCCGCTACGAACTGGATCTGGAAAACGAGCGCGACGCGCTGCAGCTCGAACGGGCCGAGGATGCCGTGGTGCTGGTCATGGTCTACAAGGACGTGCAGCAGGCAACGCATCCGGCACTGGCGCCGCTGAAGGCAAACCTGTCCGCTCCGCTGGTGATCAACACCGCTTCGCGGCGGGCACTGCAACTGCCGGGGCTGATCGTCGATGTGTGCATGCGCCGGGTAGGCTGAAGACTGCGCCGCCTTTGTACAGGAAAAGGCGGCGCCCTCAGACGGACTGGCAGCAGGCGCCGCCATGCGGCGGATCGGTGACCGGCTCATCCCGCCAGCGGTTCGCCAGCCACTCCATTTCGGCAAACAGCCGGTTGCGACGGCTCTGGCGGCGAAGCTCGACCACATACGGGGCCAGGGCGTCCCAGTCGCGAATCAGCAGCGAGCGCTTCATCCGCTTGTACACCCCTTCATCGAAGGCGCCCTCCCGGATGCCGGCGGCAATGAATTCATACTGGTTCAGCACCGCCAGGATCGTCCGGTTCTGCTCCGCATGGTCGACCAGGTCCCGGCAGGCAAACGGGGTGAAATTCACCTGATCCTCATGCATGCCGGCAAAAACGGCACGCGCCGCTTTCAGCTCCGCATCACGGTTTTCGTTGATCACCACATCGACCGTGGCCCGGCGCCGCGCCTGGACCTCGTTGCGGTCGGACTGGATTCTCAGCAGCCGCAATTGACGCGCGGCGTACAGGCACAGGCCGGCCGTGGCCACGGCGGACAGGAAAACGGCTCCTGTATGGAGCCAGAAGCCGAGGGTTTCGCCAAGGTAAAGTGCGACATCCGTCGCCCGGGAGGAAGACATCCGCCAGGCGCCCCCTTACAGGTCCCAGCCTTCATCGGGCACCAGGCTGACAAATACACGCATGATTCTCTCCTTGTGGAATGAAACCGTCGCGGACAACCCGACCGCACGATGAGTCTAGACGGCTTCTTCCCGCGGTGACAAATCCGGCGCAAGAGCGGCGGATGCCACGGACAAAATCCGTGGCATCCGCGCCACTCAGTCGAAGTGCAGCTTGCCGTCCTTCGCGTCGACCACGATCACCGCTTCCGGCAGGTACTTGCCGGCCAGGATCGCTTTTGCCAGCGGGTTTTCGATCTCGCTCTGGATGGCCCGCTTCAGCGGTCGCGCCCCGTATACCGGGTCGAAGCCGGCTTCGGCGATCAAGGCCAGTGCGGCGTCGGTCACCTGCAGGTTCAGGTCCAGCTTCGCCAGACGGCGTTCCAGCAGCTTCAGCTGGATGCCGGCGATCGACTTGATCTGGCTGGAATCCAGCCCGTGGAACACCACCACCTCGTCGATGCGGTTGATGAACTCGGGGCGGAAATAGGTCTTCACCTCGGCCATCACCGCCAGCTTGATCAGTTCGTAGTCGTCCTGCTCCATCGCCTGGATCTGCTGGCTGCCAACGTTCGACGTCATCACGATCACGGTGTTCTTGAAGTCGACGGTCCGGCCCTGGCCATCGGTCAGCCGGCCATCATCCAGCACCTGCAGCAGGATGTTGAACACGTCCGGGTGCGCCTTCTCGATTTCGTCGAGCAGGATCACGCTGTACGGCTTGCGGCGAACCTGTTCGGTCAGGTAGCCCCCCTCTTCGTAACCGACATATCCCGGTGGCGCACCAATCAGGCGGGCGACCGAATGCTTCTCCATGTACTCGGACATGTCGATGCGGATCAGGTGATCCTCGCTGTCGAACAGGAACGAGGCCAGCGCCTTGCACAGTTCGGTCTTGCCGACACCGGTCGGGCCGAGGAACAGGAACGAGCCATACGGCCGGTCCGGATCGGACAGACCCGAGCGCGAACGGCGGATCGCGTCGGACACCGCCCGCACCGCCTCATGCTGGCCGACCACGCGGGTATGCAGCACGTCTTCCATCCGCAGCAGTTTGTCGCGCTCCCCTTCCAGCATCTTGCTGACCGGGATGCCGGTCGCCCGGCTGACCACCTCGGCGATTTCCTCCGCACCGACCTGGGTCCGCAGCAACTGGTTTGGCCGCTGCAGGCTGCCCTCGCCCTTTTCCGCCGCTTTCAGCCGCGACTCCAGCTCCGGCAGCTTGCCGTACTGCAGCTCGCTGGCCTGGCCAAAATCGCCACGACGCTTGGCATCCTCGATCTGGTTGCGCAGCTTGTCCAGTTCGTCCTTGATCGACTGGGTGCCGACCACCTGGGCCTTTTCCGCCTTCCAGATTTCCTCGAGGTCGGAATATTCCTTGCTCAGCCTGTCGATTTCTTCCTCGATCAGCTGCAGGCGCTTCTTCGAGGCCTCGTCGGTTTCCTTCTTGACCGCCTCGCGTTCGATCTTCAGCTGGATCAGCCGCCGGTCGAGCTTGTCCATCGATTCCGGCTTGGAGTCGATTTCCATCTTGATCCGGCTCGCCGCCTCGTCGATCAGGTCGATGGCCTTGTCCGGCAGGAAGCGGTCGGTGATATAGCGGTGCGACAGCTCGGCCGCCGCGACGATGGCCGGGTCGGTAATGTCGACGCCATGGTGGATTTCATACTTTTCCTGCAGACCGCGCAGGATGGCGATGGTGTCCTCCACCGACGGCTCGTTGACCATGACCTTCTGGAAGCGGCGCTCCAGCGCGGCATCTTTCTCGATGTACTTGCGATATTCGTCCAGCGTGGTGGCGCCGAGGCAGTGCAGTTCGCCGCGCGCCAGCGCCGGCTTCAGCATGTTGCCGGCATCCATCGCCCCTTCCGCCTTGCCGGCGCCGACCAGGGTGTGGATCTCGTCGATAAAGATCAGCGTATTGCCTTCATCCTTCGACAGTTCCTCCAGCACGCTCTTCAGCCGCTCCTCGAACTCGCCGCGGTACTTGGCGCCGGCCAGCAGCGAGGCCAGGTCGAGCACCAGCAGGCGCTTGTTCTTCAGCGACTCCGGCACTTCGCCATTGACGATGCGCTGGGCCAGCCCCTCGACGATGGCGGTCTTGCCGACGCCCGGCTCGCCGATCAGTACCGGGTTGTTCTTGGTACGCCGCTGCAGCACCTGGATGGCACGGCGGATTTCATCGTCGCGACCGATCACCGGGTCGAGCTTGCCTTCGCGCGCGCGTTCGGTCAGGTCCATCGTGTACTTGGCCAGCGCCTCGCGCTTGCCTTCGGCATCCTGGCTGCCGACATTCTCGCCACCGCGCACTGCGTCGACGGCGGCGACCAGTGCCGCTTTCTGGCCGCCGAACTGCTTCAGCAGCCGGCCGGCCTCGCCCTTGTCGTCCGCCAGGGCCAGCAGGAACAGCTCGCTGGCGATGAACTGGTCGCCGCGCTGCATGGCGGCCTTGTCGGTCAGGTTCAGCAGGTTGCCCAGATCGCGGCCGACCGTGACTTCGCCATCGTTGCCGCTGACCTTCGGCAGGCGCGCCATCGCGTCCTTCAGCGCCGGCTTCAGCGCGCCGACGTTGACGCCGGCACGCGCCAGCAGGCTGACCGCGCCGCTGTCGGCATCGTCGAGCATGGCGGCGAACAGGTGGACCGGCTCGATGGCCGGATTGTCATTGGCGAGCGCCAGACTTTGCGCGTCGGCGATCGCCTGCTGGAATTTGGTTGTGAGTTTGTCAAAACGCATGACTGCCCCTTTCAACAACGGATGACCGATACATGGGTAGGGTTTTCGGGCATTTCAAGGCCACGGGCAGCGATCTGCCGCACAAACAGGCAAACCGGGCCCGCCATGCACCCGGCCCGGCCTGCCTTCATGCTAGACGCGAAACTGTTCGACTTCCGAGCGCAGGTCGGCGGCCAGCCGTTCCAGTTGCCGCGCGGTGCTCGCGGTGTAGGCCGCAGCGGCATCGTTCTCGCCCGCCATGCGCACCACACTGTCGATACGGGTACCGATATTGCGCGTGGTCTGTGACTGCTGGTCCAGGCAGGCGTTGATATGGTCGATGATCTCCGCCACGCCCACCACCTGGGCACGGATGGCGTTCATGGTCTCGCCCACCCCGTGCGTGGTCTGCACCCCGCTCTCGACCTGACGCACCGACTGGCGCATCACGCCGGCGGCCTCTTCGGCCGACTGCTGGATCGCGGCAATCATGCGTCCGATTTCCACCGTCGCCTGCCCCGAACGTTCGGCCAGCTTGCGTACCTCGTCGGCAACCACGGCAAAGCCGCGTCCCTGCTCACCGGCGCGCGCCGCCTCGATCGCCGCATTCAGCGCCAGCAGATTGGTCTGGTCGGCAATGTCGCGAATCACTTCGACGATGGAGCGGATCTCCTGTCCACGTGCCTCCAGCCCTTCGATGGTGGTGGTGGCATTGCCCAGCGCCTCGGCGATGCGACCGACCTCGGCCACGGCAGTGTCGATCGCCGTCTGGCCGGATACGGCCGCATCAGCCGCCGCACGCGACGCCCCCATCGCGCGGCTGGTCTCGCCGCAGATGGTGTCGTTGTCGGCATTCAGCTGGCTGACGGCGGCGGACATCGCCTGTGCGGCGTCGTTCTGCTCCCCGGCCCCCCGAGCCAGCTGCTCGGCATTGTCGGCCATGCCGTGCACGGCCGTGCTCATTTCCCCGGTGCCCTGATGCGTCGCCACCACCGCCTGGCGGAACGACCCGAGCAGGCCGTTCAGCGCCCGGGCAATGTCGCCGATCTCGTCACGTCGCGACTCCGGCAGCCGCTGACCCAGATTGCGCTCGGCCCCCATTTTTGCCACGGCATCGACCAGCTGGCGTACCGGGCGGGTGACCAGGAAACGTGCCGACAGTGCAACCGACAGACCGACCAGCAGCAGCATGACCAGCGCACCGCCGGCCACCCAGCCGAGCATGGCCCGGTTGTCGGCGGCCAGCTCATCGACCCGCTCCATGCTGACCAGCGTCCAGTGCCAGTCCGGATAGCTGGCGTAGCGCACCAGATGCTCGCCCCCCTCGGCCAGCGTGACACGGGTTTCACCGTCCTTGCCCAGCAGCGGGGCGTAGACCGGCTGGCCGTCGACATCCTTGTCGCCGAGCGCGGATTCGCCCATCCGCGTCGGATGCTGCAGGAAGTGGCCGCGCTGCCTGTCTTCGCCGGCGTCAATAATGGCCAGCATGCCGCTGTCGCCTATCCTGACCTTGCGGATGCGGGCCAGCAGTTCGGACATGCCGAGATTGACGTCGATGCCGACCTGGGTCGCACCGATGACCTTGCCGCTGCCGTCGCGCAGCGGGTTGTAGCTGGTGATGTACGGCTTGCCGTAGAACGCGTCCTGGCCGACATACGGCGAGCCGTCGAGCAGGCGGCGCCAGGCCGGATCGCCATGCGGCATTTTTTCACCGAGCGCACGGCCGCCATCGTCCTTCAGCAGCGAGGTCGACACCGATACGAAATCGTCACCGTCGCGCACGTAAATGGTCGACACATTGCCGGTGCGCAGCAGAAAGCGGTCAACCTGCTCGCTCTGGTTGTTCAGCAGATGGCCTCCCAGGGTCAGACCCGGCGCCTGACCGCCAGCGGGCAGTGCCACCGCCTGGCCACTCAGCGCAAACACGCCGGACAGCTCGCTCTGGAACGCGCGGTCGAATTGCTGGGCCGACAGCTTCAGCGCCCGGTGATAGGCATCGATCATGTTCAGTGCGTCGCTGACCAGCTGGGTCTGCACTTCGCCGGAGCGGCGCAGCAGCAGGCGGTCCATCTGCACCGACAGGACGGCGACCGCCGCACCGATCAGCACCGCCAGCAGCAACATCTGCACGACGATCAACTTGCCACCGATGCGTAAACGGTTGAGTGGATACATCGGCGTTTCTCCCTGATTTGTTATGGGTTTTATGGCACGGGCACGGCCGGGCAGCGAAAACGGCCGCGTCATGTGCGGTGGACAGCAGTATTGACGTTTGAATAAGACATGCGCAACTAGAGACTGTATGTTTGTGTCGCTATTGCGGATGACAGCCCATTGCCGCTACGCTGGGCGTCCGTCATATCCACTGTCCAATCCCATGCAGAACCGATCCGCCCGCCTGTATGCCGCCGCCGCGATCCTGATCTGGGCATCTCTTGCCGCCCTGGGCGTCAAGCTCGCTCATCTGCCGCCGTTCCTGCTGGTCGGTGCCACGCTGACCTTCGCCGGCCTGATCACGCTGCCGACCCTCCGTCAGTGGCGGGTGCCGGCCTCGACCTTCGCCATCGGCGTCGCCGGCCTGTTCGGCTATCACTTCTTCCTGTTCGTCGCCTTCCGCAATGCACCACCGGTCGAAGCCAATCTGCTGAACTACCTGTGGCCGCTGCTGATCGTGCTGCTGGCGCCGCTGCTGCTGCCTGGCACCCGGCTGACCCGCCGCCATCTGCTGGCAGCCGCTACCGGCTTTGTCGGTGCCATGCTGGTCGTCAGCAAAGGGCATGCCGGATTCGATAGCAGTTATCTGGGTGGATATGGCGCCGCCGCTTTTGCCGCGCTGCTGTGGGCCAGCTATTCGCTGCTGACGCGCCGGGTGCCGCCGTTCCCGACCGCGGCGGTCGGCGGGTTCTGCCTGGTGTCCGGCCTGCTGTCGCTGAGCTGCCACTTTCTGCTCGAACCGGCCACGCCGCTGCAGGCTGGCGATCTGCCCTGGATCCTGCTGCTCGGCGCCGGGCCGATGGGCGGCGCCTTCTTCCTGTGGGACAAGGCGATGAAAACCGGCGACGCCCGCGAGATGGGCCTGATGGCCTTCCTGACGCCGCTGCTGTCCACGGTCATCCTGGTGCTGGCAGGTGGCGGCACGCTGGACAGCTGGGCACTGGCTGGCGGGCTGCTGATCGTCGGTGGTGCACTGGCAGGCACACGGCCGACGGCCAGCGCCTGAGACAGGCATGAAAAAACCGGCCATGACGGCCGGTTCTTTCTGATGGCAATCCCGGGCGGGATTACAGGTAATTCAGCAGCGACAGGCCCTGGGTCTTGGTGAACGCTGCCATCGAGCCCTGCAGGGCCAACTGGGCCATGGCCATGTCGCTGACCGCCTTCGGCAGGTCGAGGTCTTCGAGCTTGCTCAGCGTCGCCGCATAAGCGAGCGACAGGTCGCCGTTGCCATTGCGGGTCGCCTCGGTTTCATTCATCCGCGAACCGACAGCGGCATTGGCCGTGGTTACCCGGGTCATCGCGCTGTCCAGGCCACCAATGGCACTCTGCAGGTCGGACGTGAAATTGTAGCCCGGGGTGTCGGTGCCGAGCTGCAGGGCCTTGTGCAGGGTATTGACCGCATCGAACAGGCTGCCGCCGCCCACCGAGCCGAACACGCTCGGACCGGTATCGGTCACCGGCACCTGCCGCGTGGAGGAGATCGGAATGGTCTTCTGGCCGTCATTGCCGTTATAGGTGACGTTCCAGCTGTCCCAGGTCATGCCGCCGCTGGTATTGGACACCTGCTGCGACACATACGGCGGCGTGGTCGAGTTGGTGCCGGAGAACAGGTACTGACCATTGCCGTCGACCTGGTTGGACGCGCCGATCAGCTGGCCGAACATGCCCTGCAGCTGGGCGTCGATCTGCTTCAGGTTGGCCGCGCTGTTCTGGCCGCTGCCGGCCTGGATCGCCAGCGTCTTGATCTGCGAAATCAGTTCGGTAGTCGACTGCATCGCTTCGTCGCTGAAACTCAGCGCCGAATCGGCGGCATTGGTGTTCTTGATGAACTGCTCGTTGCGCCCGTCAGCCTGACGGATGTCGAGAATGCGTGAGGCCGCGACCGGATCATCGGACGGCGTGTTGACCCGCTTCATGGTCGACAGTTGGGTCTGCATCTGGCTCTGCAGCGCCTGCTGGTAGCTGACGTTGCTGCCACCGAGAATATAGTTGGTTGCCGTACTGATACGCATGATTCATTAGCTCCCGCTATTAGCCGCCGACCGCATTCAGGATGGTGTCGAACAGCGTCCCGGCGGTCTGGATCACCTTGCCGGATGCCTGATAGGCCTGCTGGTACTTGAGCAGATTGATGGTTTCTTCATCCAGGTTCACGCCGGATACGCTTTCCCGCGCCAGCGTCACCTGCTTCAGCGAGTTGGTTTGCGCATCGTTCATGACCTTGGTTTCATTGGTGATGCTGCCGACCGAGGTCACCGTCTGGCCCAGCGCGCCCTGAAGGGTCATGGTGCCGGTAGCGCTGCCATTCGTGCCCTGCACCAGGTTGGCGGTCTGCAGGTTGGTGAACTCCAGCAGGTTGCTGTTGTCGGCTTTCTCGGTAAAGCTGGTGTTCTTGCCGAGCTGGAACGTCCCGCCACCGGCCAGTGTGCCGTTCATGGTGAGGTTGACGCCAGTCTCCTCGGGCGGGGTGCCGTTGCTCATGATCTTGTAGCCGCCGGTCACGCCCGGGCGGGCGACAACGGTATAGCCGCTGTAGCCCGCCGGCGCGGAGATGCTCAGACCGGTCGCCGTGTAGTTGATGGTCAGCGAGGCGGGGCCGGCCATCAGGTCGTCGGCCAGGGTGTTGTCCTGGGCGGTGGCGCGGCTGATCGAGGTGGCGCTGACCGTGGCGGCGCCGGTCGTGCCGGTGGCTTTCAGCGGCGATGCGGCAGCAATCTTGTCCGGCTGGGTAATGGCCAGCGACAGCGCGTTGATCGCGTCGCTCTCGAAGGCCGAGCGGGTCGCATCATCCATGCCGCCATTGGCGAACGTCTTGCTGTAGCTGTCGAGCAGCGCCGCGTTGGCAGCCGGCGTCGCCGCACTCCACGGCGGGAAATTGAAGTTCAGCGTGAACATGTCGGTACCCTGGGCACCATTCTTGTCCAGACCGGCCTTCTGCTGATTGTTGAAGTTGATCGCCATGCCGAGCGCCGTGGCGCCGAGCTCTTCCTGCGACTGCACCAGCGTCTTGCGCACGCTGAGCGCGCCGCCGAGCGAGCCGCCGGTCAGCAGGTCGGACGGCAGGGGCGAACCATCCTTGTAGCCGATCTGCAGATCCTTGCCCGAGCCCGGCATCACCTGCAGCTCGAACGGGGTCCCGCCGAGCACCATGCTCTGGCCGCTGCCGATGAACACGTTGACCTTGCCGCTGTCACTCGGCACCGACGAGGCTTTCACGTACTTGTTCAGTTCGGTGATCGCCTGGTCGCGCTGGTCGATCAGGTCCAGCGGCTGCTGGGTATCGCCCTGCCACAGCTGGCTGATCTGCTGGTTCAGCGACGCAATCTGCTTGGCCAGCGCATTGATCTGGGTAACCGACGACTTGACCTCGGTATTCACGCCATTGCGCAATTCCTCGATCCGGTCATTGGCGGCCTTGAAGCTGTTGACCATCGACGACGCCTGATCGAGCATCGCCTGCCGCGACGGCACCGAGTTCGGGTCGGTCGCCAGGGTCTGGATCGCGCTGAAAAAGGTCTGCAGCTGGCTGGACACGCCGGTCGACGAGTTGGCCAGCGTGGAATCGAGCTGGTTCAGGTAGCTGAGCTTGCTGCTGTAATAGTTGCTCGCCGAGGTCGCCGTCTGCACCTGCTTGTTGAGAAAGCCGTCGTACACCCGGCGCACATCGGTCACCTGCACGCCGTTGCCCGGATAGCCATAGCCAGCCGATTGCGGGTACAGGGTCTGCTGGATGATGTCCTTGCGGGTGTAACCAGCGACGTTCATGCCGTTGATGTTCTGCCCGGTGACGCTCATGCCGGCTGCGGCCGAATTCAGGCCGGACAGACCAATGTTGAAGAGGCTCATAATGGACTCGGTCTTTCTCGTATGACTGTTCTATCGACCGCGCAAACGCACTCTTGACCCGGATTGCGGATCAGGAACGGGTGCCGGTCGCGACGCGGGCCAGCTTCTCGGCGTAGGCCGGGTCGGTGGCATAGCCGCCGCGCGCCAGGCCGCGGGCAAAACTCACCGCGTCGGCGCCGGTATTCAGTGCGCCGGCGTAGCGCGGGTTGTTCTGCAGCAGTTTCGCGTAGTCGGCAAACGCTTCGCCGTAGTTGTCGTAGGCGCGGAAGCGTTCGACCTTCTTCTTCGGCGAGCCGTTTTCGTATTCGGTAGTGACGATGTCGGTGGTCTTGCCCTGCCAGCTGCCACCGGCCTTGATGCCGAACAGGTTGTGGCTGTTGCTGCCGTCGGCATTGCGGATATTGCGCTTGCCCCAGCCGGACTCCAGCGCGGCATGGGCGACCACCAGGTTCGGCGTGACGCCGAGATTTGCGGCAGCCTGGCGCGCATGCGGTGCAATCTGCTGGACAAAGTCCTCGCGGCCGACCGGAGCGGCCAGCGGGGCTTCCAGCGCGTCGAGCGCTCGCATCGGCTCGTAGCGCTTTTCCTCGCCCTGGGCGCGGCTCAGCGCGGCCTGCAGTCGCGGCGAAATCACCGAATTGAACTTGACCGGCTCGGCATTGCGCGTGACCGGCGCATCGGCATCGGCAGCCTGGCCGGACGCCTTCAGGATCTGCTGGTACAGCGCCTCGCCAAGCCCCATGCCACTGCCCTTGGCCATTGTCTGTGCCAGTTGCTGGTCGGCCATGCCACGGTAGGTGTCCAGCGCGTTGCTGTCTTCCTCACCATCGAAGCGGGTTTCGCGCATGGTCTTCAGCAGGGTCTGCAGGAACAGCGCCTCGAATTCGGACGCCGCCTTGCGCGCGGCGACCTTCGGGTCATCCTTGGCCAGGACCTTCAGGTTGCCCAGCCGCTGGGTATCGTAGGCCAGGCTGACATCGGCCTGGCTGATCGGCGTCGACGCCATCAGATCACCTCCAGTTCGGCACGCAGTGCGCCGGATGCCTTCATCGCCTGCAGGATGGACAGCAGATCCTGCGGCGTGGCGCCGACCGCATTCAGCGCGCGCACGATCTCGTTCAGGTTGGTACCGCGCGGCACGCTGACCAGACGACCGCCATCGCTCTGGATGCTGGTACTGGTCTGGTTGGTCGTGGTGGTCTGCCCCTGGCTCAGCGCATTCGGCTGGCTGACTTCCGGCGTCGACTGTACGGTAACCGTCAGGTTGCCGTGGGCGACGGCGCACGGTTCGACGCGCACGGTCTGGTTCATCACCACCGATCCGGTCCGCGCGTTGACGATCACCCTGGCCACCGGCGACGACATCGCCACATCCAGGTTTTCCAGCTTGCCGAGGAAGGCGACGCGCGCATTCGGGTCGGCCGGCGCCCGCACGTCGATGCGGCCGGCATCGACGGCGCGGGCCACCGAGCCCATCGCCCCGTTGATGGCATTCACCACCCGGCTGGCATTGCTGAAATCGGCGGTCTTCAGCTCAACCGCAACGATATCGTTCTGGCCGACGGTGGTCGGCACTTCGCGCTCGACCGTGGCACCGTTCGGGATGCGGCCGCCATTCAGCTGGTTGATCTTGGTACTGGAACCGCCGCCACCGGCGCCGGCGCCACCGACCATGATGTTGCCCTGCGACATGGCATAGATCTGCCCGTCGGCGCCCTTCAGCGGTGACAGCAGCAGCGTGCCGCCGCGCAGGCTCTTGGCATCGCCCATGGCGCTGACGACGACGTCGATCTGCTGGCCCGAGCGCGCAAACGGCGGCAGTACCGCCGTCACCATCACGGCGGCGGCGTTCTTCGGGTCGATCTTCTGGTCCGGCGGCACCATCACGCCGAGCTGGTTCAGCATGTTCGACATCGACTGGCGCATGAACGGTGACGAGTTGGCCTTGTCACCGGTGCCGTCGAGACCGACGACCAGGCCGTAACCGACCAGCTGGTTGACGCGCATGCCGCCGATATTGGCGATTTCTTTCAGCCGTTCGGCGTGAACGGCCGGGGTCGCCAGCACGATGAGCGCCAGCGACAGGGAAGCGAGGAGGCGGGAGGCGTGGGTCATCAGAACGGCGAAATGGTCAGGAAGAAGCGGGTCAGCCAGCCAGGCTGCGAGAACAGGTTGTTGTTGCCCTGGTTCTGCTGCTCGACGCGGGCGTCGGCCAGGCGGGTTGACGAGATGTAGTAGCCCTGCTGCAGGCCACGGTCACGCGAATACGGCTTGATGTCGCGCGGATTGACCACGCCGGACAGGCGGATGAATTCGAGTTCGCCGTTGATGCGCACCTGCTTTTCGCCACTGATCGACAGGTTGCCGTTCGGCAGCACATCGATGACCGTCGCGGTGATGGTGGACATGAAGCTCGACGACGCCGCCGCCTGGCCACTGCCCTTGCTCGATGCGCTCAGCGAGCCGGAGGTGTTCAGCGGATTCAGGTACTCGTTGGAGAACGGCAGGTTGAAGCCCGGAATGTTCATCTTGGCGTCGACGCCCTTGCTGCCCTGCGACGATTCCTGCTGCTTGGTCGTGGTCGATTCCTCGATCACCACCGTCAGCGTGTCGCCGACCTGGCGCGGGATGCCTTCCTCGAACAGCGGCCGGTTGCCGGCAGCCTGGAAAATCGCGCCGTTGCTCGGCCGCGACAACGGCTGCTGCTGCGGACGCGCCGTCAGCGGTTGCTGGACGATGCTGCCGGGCGGCAGCGCGCACGCGGCAAGCAGCGCGCATACGGCGCCGGTGGTCAGGGAGCGGCAAATGTTCATTCGGATACACTTCACAAGGCAAACCCGGAGATTGTCGCGCAACTCCAAGTCGCTGACAAACCTCGCCTTCCTGCCCGTGAACGGGCCGGCGGCGATGCCGGGATTGAGGAACATGACGGGGAACAGGCCCCGTGGCGGCCGGTTTCGGCCACGCGAACGGGTCGCGTGGCAAAACCCTTCCTCCGCTTTGTCGACCATCCGGCCCGCCGGTTTAGGCGGCAGCCGCAAAAAAACCGGATCAGAGCTGCGCCAGACGCTGCAGCATTTCATCGCTGGTCTTGACGCCGCGCGAGTTCAGTTCGTACGAACGCTGCGCCTCGATCATGTTGATCAGTTCTTCGGTCACGTTGACGTTACTGGCTTCGAGATAGCCCTGCATGATCGTGCCCAGACCATCTGCCGTCGGGTTGCCGGTCGTCGGCGTGCCGCTGGCAGCGGTTTCCAGATACATGTTGTTGCCGATCGACTCCAGACCCTGCGGGTTGATGAAGTCCGAAATCTGCAACTGGCCGATCTGCTGCGGCGCCGTCTGGCCCGGCATTTTCACCGTCACGATGCCGTCGCTCGACACCGAGAAGTTCTGTGCGCCCTGCGGCACGGTGATCGCCGGGTCGACCAGGAAGCCCAGCGACGTGACCAGCTGGCCCTGATCGTTGGTGTGGAAGGTGCCGTCGCGGGTATAGGCGATGGTGCCGTCCGGCTGCTGGACGTTGAAGAAGCCGCGGCCGTTGATGTCGAGGTCGAAGCTGTTGGACGTCTGCTGCGGGTTGCCCTGGGTGAAGATCCGCTCGGTCGCGACCGGCGTGGCACCGGTACCGACCAGCAGGCCGGTCGGCAGCATGGTGTTCTGCGAACTCTGCGAGCCCGGCTGGCGCACGACCTGGTACATCAGGTCGTTGAAGTTCGCCCGGCCCTTCTTGAACGCGGTGGTGTTGGTGTTGGCCAGGTTGTTGGTCACCACATCGAGCTTGAACTGGCTCGAATCCATCCCGGTCTTGGAAATATAGAGGGAGCGTAGCATCGGAATCCCCGGCAAGCGCGCCGTTGCCGGACGCGCTCACTGTATTAAGCGGTTTTAGTTGTTCACGGACATCAGTTGCGTGGCACGCTGGGCGTCCTGGTCGGCAGTCTGCATCAGCTTGACGCTCATGTCGAAGTGGCGGGCATGGCTGATCATCTTGGTCAGCGAGTCGACCATGCTGACATTGCTCTGCTCGATGACGCCGGTCTGCACCCGCACGCCGTCGTCGGCCTGCGCCGGCTGGCCGTCATTGCGGCGGAACAGACCGTCGGTCCCCTTGTAGAACTCGCCGTTGGTCTCGCCGACCAGCTTGATGCGGTCGAGGATATCCACCGTGCGCGGGGTCTGGTCGGTCTGCACCGACGACACCGTGCCGTCCTCGCCGATCATGATCTTGGTGTTCTGCGGCACGGTGATCGGGCCGCCACCTTCGCCAAGAATGACCCGGCCCAGCGGCGTGCGCATGATGCCGTTCTCGTCGACGACGAAACCGCCGCCCCGGGTATAGGCTTCCTGCCCGGTCGAGTCCTGCACGGCAAACCAGCCCCGCCCCTTGATGGCGAAGTCCTGGTCGTTACCGGTGGTCATCATCGCGCCTTCGCTGCTGTCGTGACCGATGGTCGAATCGACGCTGTACGCCCGTGTCGGCGTCCCGTCGCCGACGACCGGCAGCGCGCGGAACGCGCTGAGTTCGGCCTTGAAGCCCGGCGTATGCACATTGGCCAGATTGTTCGCCGTGACCTGCTGTTGCAGTTCCACATGCTTGGCGCCATTCATGGCGATATACAGCATCTTGTCCATGCGTCAGATCCGCTTTTCGGTTAGCGCAGCGAAATCAGCGTCTGCATCAGCGCGTCTTCGACCTTGATGGTCTGCGCGTTGGCCTGGTAGTAACGCTGCGCGGTAATCATGTTGACCAGTTCGCCGGTCATGTCGACGTTCGAGTCTTCCAGCGCCTGCGACTGGATCAGGCCGACGTTGGTGCTGCCCGGCTTGTTGATCACGGCGTTGCCGGACGTGTACGACTCGATCCAGCGGTTGCCGCCGATCGGCTGCAGACCCTGCTGGTTGGCGAAGTTCGCCAGTGCGACCTGGCCCAGCGTCTTGCTCTGGCCGTTCGAGTAGCGCGCAGTCACCGTACCGTCCTTGGCAAACTGCAGGTTGGTCATCACCGACGGCGCATAACCCTGCTGGGTCGTGCTGTTGACGGCAAACTCTGTACCGTACTGGGTGGTGCCGGTGAAGTCCAGCTTGATAGCAAGACTGGCAGCACCCAATGAACCTGAATAGGAGCCGAAGTCAAGCGGCGGTGCAGAGGTATCCATATTCCCTAAATTGTCAAACGTCAACTTCGCAGGGCTAGGAGTAGGAGTGAGGGTTGTCTTGATGCCATTTGGGTCGGTGATTTCAGCGTGTACATCCCAGCTTGCTACAGATGGGGTACCTGATGCCCCTTTGTAAACATAGTAGGTAGACAGCGTCAACGGATTGCCAAGACTGTCGTAAATCTGTGTCGACGTCGTGCTGTTGTACGTCTTCGGGTCGTTGGCAGCGAACGGAGTCTTGCTCGGCACCGTCGATCGCGAATCGAGGTTCAGGCCGAACTTGACAGGATCTGCATCCGCCCACACTTTGCCCCCGTCACTGGCACGCGGCGCGAGCAGGCTGGTGTCGACTTTCAGGCGCGACATCGCGCCCTTCAGCACATTGCCGTTCTCATCGACCCCCCAGCCCATCAGGTAGTCGCCGTTGTTGTTGATGTAGCCCTCGCGGTTGATCTGGAACTGGCCGTTGCGAGTGTAGGCCGTGCCGTTGGCATTCTGCATGACGAAGAAGCCGTTGCCGGAAATGGCCAGGTCGAGCTGGTTGCCGGTGGTGGTCACCCCCCCCTGCTTGAACTGCTGGGCGATCGCGGTGGTCGACACGCCGATGCCGTTCTGGGTCGCGGCCACGCCGTAGAAGTTGGCGGCGAACATGTCGGCGAACTCGGCACGCGAGCCCTTATAGCCGACGGTGGAGGCGTTGGCGATGTTGTTGCCGATGGCGCCGAGCTGATTGTTTGCGGCGTTGATGCCGGCCAGACCGTGTTGGAAAGCCATGATGAATCCCTTGTAAACCTGATATTCGGTAAATGCGTAACGCGTGGACGGTCGTGACCGCTTACATCAGTTCGCGGACCTTGCTGATATCGACGTTCTCGCCGGTCGACAGTGCCAGCAGGACATTGCCGTCCTTCCAGGTCAGTGCATCGACGCGCGAATAGGCCAGTGCCGTCGCCGTGGTCGCCGCGCCGCCCTTGGTGGCGCTGACGCTGAACGTGTAGTTGCCGGAATCCAGTTGCGTGCCATCGCTGGTCTTGCCGTCCCAGACGAAGTGGGCGGTGCCCGCTTCCTGCGCGCCCATGCTGACCTTGTCGACCAGGTTGCCCTTGCTGTCGTAGACCGACACCACGACGGCATCGGCGCCGTTCGGCAGCTCGACGGCACCGGCCGACGAACCGCTCTTGGTGCCGTCCTCGGCCGTCTTGACCGTCAGCGGCAGGCCGGACCCCGGGGTCAGCGCGACGTGACCGATCATGCCGGCGGCCGCGAAGCTCTGGCTGGCGGCATAGGCCGACGACAGCGAGGTCATGGTGGTGTTCAGCTTCTCGATCCCTTCGACCGTGCTCAGCTGGGCCATCTGGCTGGTAACCTGCGAGTTGTCCATCGGGTTCAGCGGATCCTGCGACTGCAGCTGGGCCATCAGCAGTTTCAGGAACTGGTCCTGGATCGCGCTGGAACCGGATTTGGTCGTCGTGCTCGACGTATTGAACTTGTCGTACGGGTTGGTGGTAACGGCGGTGGTCATCTGGGTTCGCTCCGGGATCAGGCTTGGCCGATGGTCAGCGTCTTTTGCAAGAGCTGCTTGGTCGTGTTCATCATTTCAACGTTGGTCTGGTACGAGCGCGATGCGGAAATCATGTCGGTCATTTCTTCGACCGGGTTGATGTTCGGCATGGTCACGTAACCGTTCTTGTCGGCCAGCGGGTTGCCCGGGTCGTAGCTCATGCGCGGCGGCGACTGGTCTTCGACGATTGCGGTCACTGCCACCTTGGCGATTTTCGGTTCGGCGCTGTCGACCGGGATCGGGGTGAACACGATGCGCCGGGCCTTGTACGGCTCGCCGTTGCTGGACACCGCACTGTCGGCGTTGGCCATGTTGCTGGCGACGACGTTCAGGCGCTTGGACTGGGCCGTCAGCGCGCTGCCGGCGATATCGAGGACGCGACTAAGCGACATGATTATTGACCCTTGATGGCGTCGGACAGACCGCTGATCCGACGGTTGAGGAAAGTCAGCGTGGACTGATAGTGGATGGAGTTGTCCATGAAGGCGGAGCGCTCCTGGTCCATGTCCACGGTGTTGCCGTCAATCGACGGCTGTACGGCCTGGCGATACTGCACTTCCACGCCGTCGCTGCCGCTGGTCTGCTTGCCGCTCAGGTGGCGGCCATCGGTGCGGTTCATGCCCAGGCTCGACTGGGTACCGGCCAGCTCGGCCTTCAGTGCCGAGGCGAAGTCGAAGTCGACCGCCTTGTAGTTCGGCGTATCGGCGTTGGCGATGTTCGAAGCAATGACCTCGTTGCGCCTGGCGCGCAGGTCGAGTGACTTCTGCTGCAGTTCGAAATGTTTGGCGATCTTGTCGAGCATGGGTATCCGCTGCGATGACAGTATGAACGGGACACATTAAAGCAGGTTTCGTGCCAGATGCAACCCGGCGTATCGGGCCAGCCAGCCCCCTGATTTTGCTGGGTTTTCAAACGCGACAAAAATCCGGCACAGCGAATGCCGCAGTGCCGGACGTGCCAACGGCAAATCTTGCCGCCCCGCTTTCCGGGCGGAGCCGGAACGACAACGCCCGGCGCAGGATGCGCCGGGCGTCATGCTGTCGCGGGCTGCGCGCGGCTAGCCGACCAGCAGTCGCGCGCTCTGGTAGAACACGAAGCTGACCACCCAGGCCAGGCCCAGCGACCACGCTACCGACAGCGTGGTGAAGCCGAAACTCTTCGACTCCTTGTAGATCGCGGCCACGGTGGCGACGCACGGCACATAGATCAGCGTGAACAGCATGAAGCTGTAGGCCGAGATCCAGTCGATGTGGCGGACGACCACGTCACCGAGGTTGTTCTCCTGCACGCCATAGATGACCGCCATCGAACCGAGCAGGATTTCCTTGGCGACAAAGCCGAACATCAGCGCCACCGCCAGCCGGTCCTCGATGCCGATCGGTGCCAGCAGCGGCCGGAAGAAGTGCCCCAGCGCTTCGGCAAAGGTCGGACCGTTCGCCCCGATATGGAAGGTGGTCAGCGCCCAGACCAGCACCACGCCGATCAGGATCATGGTCGATGCCAGCTTCAGGAACGCCCGCACTTCACCCCAGGCACGCAGCAGCAGATGGCGTGGCGTCGGCAGCCGGTACGGCGGAATTTCCAGCACGAACAGCTCGTGACTGTGGAAACCGCGCTTGAACAGCCAGGCCGACAGCATGGCGACGGCAAAGCTGACCAGGTACAGGCTGAACAGCACCCACGGCGCGGCCAGCGGCGAGAACATCGTGGTGGAGAAGAACAGGAATACCTGCAGCCGTGCCGAGCAGACCGAGAACGGGATGGTCAGCATCGACAGCAGCCGCATCTTGCGGTCGCGCATGATGCGCGTCCCCATGATGGCCGGCACATTGCAGCCGAAGCCCATCAGGTGCATGACGAAGCCGCGGCCGTCCAGGCCGAGCCGGCTCATCATTGCGTCCATCAGGAAGGCGGCGCGGGCCAGGTAGCCGGCATCCTCGACAATCGCCATCAGCACGAAGAACACGAACACCAGCGGCGCAAAGGTCAGCACCGTGGTCATGCCGGTCCAGACCCCGTCGAGCAGGAAGCCCGACAGCCAGGACGGCGCACCGGACAGCAGCGGGTCGAGCACCGCGCCGCGCAGGGCGCCCAGCCCCTCGTCCAGCCCGTCCTGGATCGGCGTACTGATCAGATAGGTCAGCTGGAACAGAATGGCCATCAGCACGAAGAACAGCGGCAGGCCCAGCCACGGATGCAGCAGCCAGCGATCGACCTTCTCGGTCGTGCTTTCGGACAGCCGGGGCGGCACATGGAAGGTGGCGTCGGCCAGCGCACGCTGCGCCAGCGACCAGGCGACGGCGTCGCTTTCGTCGGCCAGTTGCGGCGGCAGCACCGCATGACGGGCCTCGTCGCTGCCATTGGCCAGCCGGGCCAGCGCCTCCAGCACGGCCGGCCAGTTCTCGCCGCGCCGCGCGCTGGTCATCAGCACCGGCGCGCCCAGTTCCTTCGACAGCCGGGCCTCGTCGACGGTGATGCCGAGCTGGCGCGCCTCGTCCGACATGTTCAGCAGCACCAGCAAGGGCACGCCGGTCGCGCGCAGCTGCAGCGCCAGCCGCAGCTGCCGGTCGAGCTGGGTCGCATTGAGGATGACGACGAAGGCGTGAAAATCGCTGTCGGTCAGCATCTGCCGCACTACCGCCTCGTCCTCGGCATAGCCGGACAGGTCGTTGATGCCCGGCAGGTCGATCAGGTCGACCATGTGGCCGCCAAGCAGGATTTTGGCGCGGGCGATCTCGACCGTCAGTCCCGGCCAGTTGCCGACCCGTTGCGACAGCCCGGTCAGGCGGTTGAACAGCGTGGACTTGCCGGTATTCGGCAGACCGATCAGGGCGAAGCGCTTCATAGCGGCGTCACCTCGATCTGGCGCGCCACGTCACGGCGCAGGATCACGTCCGTGCAGCCGATACGGACCAGCAGCGGTCCGCCCAGTACCGCACGACGCACGACCTGGATATGGGCGCCGGTTTCGATACCGAAACAGCGCAGGCGGCCCGCTGCGTCCCGGGGAAGATTCAGCGCCGAGACCGCGGCCGGGGTGGCGGGGGCAAGCGCAACAAGCGATGACATGGCAATTCCGACAGAAAGAGGTGGGATGGGACACATTCTCATTATCAGCAAACACTGATGCAATCGTGTGACAGCCCGGAGTTGACCCCGGTCAAGCTTTGCAGGATGACGACCGCGCCGGCGCGTGGATGTCATCAGGCAATGCCACGCCCAATGACATCAACATTGCCGGATCGGTGCTAGACACGCACGACTGCATGCGGCCGGGCGTACTGCCAGATGCAGACCCCGAGCGCGACCAGGTAGAAGGCCAGAAAAATCAGTACGGCCAGCGCCACGCCATGGGTCAGCGCCAGCGACCAGCCAAAGGTCTTGGGAATGAAAAAACCGCCGAATGCCGCCATCACCGACGACACGTTCATGGCAGCCGTACCGGCACGGCTGCCGTCCGCATAAGCGGTATTCACGTCCAGTCCTTCACGCGCAGCCCGCCGGCCGGCCTCGATCAGGAACACTTTCGGCGCCATCTGGTAAGACGAGCCATTGCCCAGCCCGGCCGCGGTGAACAGCACCAGCGACACGCAGACAAAGGCAGTGAAATGCCCCGCGTCGCTGCTGGACGGCAGCGTCAGCAGCAGCGCCACCAGCGACAGCGCCATTACCGCATAGGCACCGCAGGTCACCACGCTGCCGGCAATCCGGTCGGACAGCCAGCCGCCGAACGGGCGCGCCAGAGCTGCCAGCATCGGGCCGACGAACAGGTAGCCGGTGACGTCCTCCAGCGGGAACATGCGACTGGTCAGCAGCGGGAAAGCGGCGGCGAAGCCAAGGAAAGTGCCATAGGTGCCCATGTACAGCAGGCACACATACCAGGTATGCGGGATGCGGATCACGTTCAACTGGTCGCGCGGCGTCAGCCGCACGCCGGCCATATTGTTGCCGTAGCGCCAGGCGGCCCAGGCCCCCAGCAGGATCAGCGGCACCCACATGAAACCGGCGTTCTGCAGCCACACCTGGCGCACTTCCTCGCCATGGCCCCAGATCTGCGGTGCGCCGGCCAGATGGCCGAACAGCGGCACGCTGATCGCCAGCGGAATCAGCAGTTGCGCGACCGAGACGCCAAGATTGCCGATGCCGGCATTCATCCCCAGTGCGTAGCCCTTGCGCGCGGCCGGAAAGAAAAAGCCGGTATGCGACAGGTGCGACGCCGAGGCACCGCCGCCGAAGCCGCACAGTGCCGCCATGGCGAACAGTACCCAGAACGGGGTGGAGATGTCCTGCACCACGAAGCCGACGCCGATCGCCGGCAACAGCAGGATCAGCGTGGACAGTGCCAGCCAGGTTGCGCCGCCGACCCAGGACCACACCATCGAGTAGACGATGCGCAGCATGGCGCCGAACAACGGCGGCGCCGCCACCAGCCAGAAGCGCTGGTCGTCGGACAGCTGGAAACCGACCGCCGGCAGATTGATGACGACAATGCTCCACATCATCCAGACATTGAAGTTCAGATGCAGGGCGAAAATGGAGCAGACCAGATTGCGGCGGGCGACGAAACGGCCGCGCGTCAGCCAGAAATCCAGGTTCTCGGGGTACCAGCGGGTCAGCGTCGCAGCCATGTCATCGGATGCCCTCGGCATTCATCAGCAATTGGATTCGCGCGATTGTCGTCGCACACGGGCAGATGCACCAGTCTTTCTCCGGATAAATGTCGCATTGCCGGACATGCACGGCTATCCCCTTGGCAAAGTCCCGGCTTTGCGTTCAGATACGCGCTTCTCCGCTTTCTGGCTGTTGCCCGTGTCCCTGCTGCATCGCGCGTCCTGTCTGCTGCTGTCCCTTCTTGCCGTGCCGGCCCTGTCCGCCCCCCTGCCCCCGCTGGGCCCGATCGATGCCGGCACGCTGGCGCTGTGGGTCGCGCCACTCGACGGCGGGCCGCCGGTCTACACCCATCGTGCCGACGCCGCGGTCAATCCGGCATCAACCATGAAGCTGGTCACCAGCTTTGCCGCCCTGGACACACTGGGCCCCGATTTCCACTGGCAGACCGGTCTGTACAGCAGTGCGCCGGTCAATGGCACCAGCCTGGCCGGCGATCTGTACTGGCGCGGCAACGGCGACCCGGCGTTCGATTTCGACGCCCTGGCCGACCTGACCGGACAACTGCGCGATCGCGGCATCCGCCGTATCGACGGCGCCCTGCTGCTGGACAAGTCGGCGTTCACCTCGCTGGGCAGCTCCAGCGAGCAGGACCCGGACGAAGGGCGCACCTATCAGGTCGGCCCGGACCCGCTGCTGACCCAGTACAAGACCGCCGCCGTCCGCCTGTACGCCGGCGACAGCGGCTGGCAGGTCGTGCTCGACCCGCCGCTGCGCGGCATCGACACCCGCAACCGGCTGACCCTGACCCCCGGCGCCTGCACCGGCGGTGTCGGCCGCCATGTCAGCGCCAGCGCGCAGGAACGCAATCTGGTGCTGAACGGCAAGGTACCGGCCGGCTGCGACGGCAGCGTGCTCTATGTGCCACTGCTCGACCACGACACCTTCCAGGCTGCCGCCTTCGACGCCGTCTGGCAGGAGCGCAGCGGTCAGACCGGACTGCCGGTGCGGCGCGGCAACGCGCCGGCCGATGCACGCCTGCTGGCCAGCCACGAATCCCCGCCGCTGTCCGAAGTGCTGGTCGGACTGAACCACTACAGCAACAACGTGATGGCACGTCAGGTGTTCCTGACCCTTGGCGCCAGCGACGGCAATGGCGGCGATACCGTGCGCAATGCCGAAGCCGCCGTCCGCGCGGCGCTGACCCGCCACGGCATCGACAGCCGCGCCTTCGTGTTCGAGAACGGCGCCGGTCTGTCGCGCCGCGAGCGGGTAACGGCCGGCGCCCTCGGCGAATTGCTGCGCGCCGCCCAGCGCGCGCCGTTCTGGGGGGAGTTTGCCGCCCTGCTGCCGCGCCCCGGAGGCGCCGGCACCCTGCACCAGCGCTTGCCGGCACTGGCCGGCCGCGCCCGCTTCAAGACCGGCACGCTGAATGACGTGCATGCCCTGGCCGGCTACCTGGATGCCGGAGGCCGCCGCTATGCGCTGGTCGCCATTGTCAATGCGTCGGGCATTCGCAACAGCGCACTTGATTCGCTAGTTGAACGCATCGCCGCCGCACTGGACGCACAGCAGGTTCAAGACCGCCCCGTCGCGGGCCGATAAGGCCGGAGCCGCCTTGCATTTCCGGCGGCAACCGCCATCGTTAACAGGGCGCCGGCCCTCTCCGGCCGGCATCCTGTTCAGCACACTGTAAGGAACGCCAATGCGGCGCCTGTTAAGCTTGTCACTGCTGTTGCTGCTGCCCTTGCTGGTGCAGGCGCAGAATGTGACCTGGTACATCAGCCCCGGACGTTCACTCGCCTTCATCAAGCCGGCGTGCAGCGAAGAAGACCTGCTGCGCGACTACGGCGACTGGAACGTGGAGCGAACCACCATCCCGCTCGACGGGGCATCCGTCCCCGCCACCGTGCTGTTTCCGCACGATGACGCCAAGCGCGTCGTCCTGCTCTGGCATGACGACGCCGCGCGCCGGCAACTGAAGGCGGCCATCCTGCGTGGCAACCATTCGTTCTGGCGTCTGCCCGGCAATGTGACGCTCGGCACTCCGTACCGCAAGCTGGTCGAAACCAATGCCCGGCCGGTCGGCGTCAGCGCCTTCGGCGAGCAGGGCGGCGTCCAGGTCAGCGACTGGCAGAACGGCCAGTTCGCGCGTTTCGGCCGCTTCCTGGATGTCCGACTCGACGGCTATCCGGCAGCCCCCGTCAACGGCAAGTCCCGGCCGCTGACCCACAATACGATCAACGAGATACGCGTTTTTTTCCCCGAACCCAAATAAGCGACCCCATGCAGCCCGTCACCCTGTACGCCACCGCCACCTGTCCCTACTGCCATCGCGCCGAGCAATTGCTGGCGCAGAAAGGCGTGGCCGATGTCACGCTGATCCGCGTCGACCTCGATGCCGACGCGCGCCAGCGCATGGTGACCGTGACCGGCCGCCGCACCGTGCCGCAGATCTTCGTCGGCGACACCCACGTCGGCGGCTACGACGACCTGGCCGCCCTCGAGCGCGCCGGCAAGCTGGACCTCCTGCTGGCCGGCGCCTGAACGCACGCGGCCCCCGTCCGGGCGTATTGGCATATCCGCCACAACAGCCTGTGCCGCGTGGCACTCGGCGCGGCTTTCTGCGATCATTCGCCCCAGTGTCAACTTACGTTTTCGAACGACTCAACGAAAGATCATCATGAGCGAACAGCAGGATCAGCTGGATCAGCAGCCCGTTTTCTCCATCGAAAAAATCTATGTCAAGGATCTGTCGCTCGAGATTCCCCATGCACCGGGCATCTTCCTTGAGCGCGCCCAGCCGGACATCGACATGCAGCTCGGCACCTCGGCCCAGCAGCTCGAAGACGGCATCTATGAAGTGTCGATCACCGTCACCGTGACCGCCAAGGCGGAAGAAAAGGTGATGTTCCTGGTCGAAGCCGGCCAGGCAGGCATCTTCCAGATCCGCAACGTCCCGGCAGAAGACCTCGAACCGATCCTCGGCGTCGCCTGCCCGAACATCCTGTTCCCGTACCTGCGCGAAACCGTGTCCGACATCGTCAACCGCGCCGGCTTCCCGCCGGTCCTGCTGTCGCCGATCAACTTCGACGCCCTCTTCGCCCAGCAGCGCGCCCAGACTGCCGAAGCGAGCAATGAAACCCACTAAGACCACCCGCGTCACCGGTATTGCCGGCCTGACCAGGTTGTCCCTGTTTGCCGTGCTGGCCCTGGTGGCCGGCGCGGTGCAGGCGCTGGAATTCCGGTCGGTCAAGGACACCGGCGTGGCGTTCTACGACTCGCCGAGCCTGGCCGGCCGCAAGCTGTTCCTGGTCAGCCGCTACTATCCGGTGGAAGTGCTGACCCGGCAGAACGAATGGGCGCGCATCCGCGATGCCAGCGGTGCGATTGCCTGGGTCCAGTACGCCAGCCTGTCGCCGACCCGCACCGTGGTGGTCACCGCGCCGGAAGCGGTGATCCGCACCAGCCCCGACGTCAAGTCGTCGGTGTCGTTCAAGGCGACCAGGGACGTGGCACTGCAACTGCTGGAGCCGCCGAAATCCGGCTGGGTGAAGGTCAGGCATCGTGATGGCGTCAGCGGTTACGCGCCGCTGGCCGCACTGTGGGGACTGTAATGACCGGACAGACCGCTTCCCGGCTGGCGGTACTGGGTGCTGGTGCCTGGGGCACCGCGCTCGCCATCGCCTTCTCCCGCCAGCAACCGACGGTACTGTGGGCACGCCATGAAGCCCAGGTTGCCGACATGGCGGCCCGGCGCGAAAACGCGCGCTACCTGCCTGGCGAACCGTTTCCCGATGCGCTGGCACTGACGTCGGACCTGGATGCAGCGCTCGAACATGCCGACCTGATCCTGATCGCCACGCCGATCGCCGGCCTGCGCGCCACGCTGACCGCCGTCTGCGAGCGCCGGCCGGTGCCGCCGCCGGTCCTGTGGGCCTGCAAGGGCTTCGAGGCCGACAGCGGCCTGCTGCCGCATCAGGTCGTCGCCGGCATCCTGCCGCCCGGCGTGCCCTATGGCGCGCTGTCCGGCCCGAGTTTTGCCCGTGAAGTCGCCCGGGGTCAGCCGACTGCCATCACGCTGGCCTCCGATGACAGCGCCTTCGCCATTGCCACTGCCGCCCGCCTGCACTGCCCGCGCTTCCGCGTCTACGCTAACGACGACCTGATCGGCGTCGAGGTCGGCGGTGCAGTCAAGAACGTCATGGCCATCGCGGCCGGCGTCAGCGACGGACTCGGCTTCGGTCACAATGCCCGCGCCGCACTGATTACCCGTGGTCTGTCTGAAATCACCCGGCTGGCCACCGCACTGGGCGGCAAGCCGGCCACGCTGATGGGACTGGCCGGGCTCGGCGATCTGCTGCTGACCACGACCGGCGACCTGTCGCGCAATCGCCAGGTCGGTCTGAAACTGGCCGAAGGCAAGCCGCTGGAGCAGGTATTGCTCGAGCTGGGCCATGTCGCCGAAGGCGTGCCGACCACGCGCGAAGTCCAGGCCAAGGCCGAGCGCCTCGGCGTCGACATGCCGATTACCGCCGCAGTCTGCGCGATGCTGTTCCATGGCAAGGCCCCGATGCAGGTCGTGGAAACCCTGCTCGGCCGGGCGCCAAAGGTCGAAAACCCCTGATGGACAATCTGAACGACGCCGCTTCCGCGGCGTCGTTTCCAGCAATGGTTTTCATCTGAGCGTCATCTGCGTCATCCACTCCGGCTGGGCTTCCAGCGCCAGCGCCACCTCGCTCCAGTCAAAACTCCCGCCGGTGTCCGGCAATCGTGCCGAGTACTGCACGACATCGAACGGGTCAGCCACCAGCACCGCCGGCGCGGTCAGTCCGGCGAACGGGTGTTCGACCACCATTACGCCATAGTCGCGATGGAAATCGCGCCCGCGCAGGGTCGACAGCAGCACCACGCCATGCCAGCCGCGCTGTGCCGCCACCCGCTTCAGCGTCAGCGGCGTATCCGCACTGACCACGATCAGCACCGGTGCCACCAGTGCCGGCGCACTCGCTGCTGGCACACTGCTCGCCACCAGTTCGTCGACCAGCCGCGCGCTGTCCTCCAGCTCGACCGACAGCACGGTCATGATCACCTTGATCCGGTCGCGGAAGCTCTCCAGCGAAATATCGTTGAAGTGCTCGTTGACCAGCATGAAGCCGGGCAACTGCATGCCGGCCTGCGGCAGATCACCGGTAACATGAACGGTATCGCTGCGGCAATACAGCAGATTGAGATTCACGGAACACCTCCCCTTATTCGCTCCGGTGCGATTTCAGTGTAGGCAGGCCGGGTTTCATCCCATCAGGGTGCTGGATGGACGGTAGCGAAAACGGCGGCGGATGACGCACCGCCCGATTGGCGGGTCGGTAACGTTCCCTCTTGCCCTGCGGCCAAACTGGATACATGATCCATATATGATTCATATATGGTGACCAGTATGGGTATTGTGAATATCGACGATGATCTGCACGACCAGTTGCGCAAGGCAAGCGCCGTATCGTGCCGATCGATCAATGCGCAGGCAGCGTTCTGGATCAAGGTGGGCCTGCTGTGCGAGATGGATCCGACGCTGAGTTTCAATGAAATCATTGCTCGCGAACTGCGCGCCGCCGGCGTCGAGGCGCAAGCGGTCAAGGTGGCGGCAACATGATCAAGCGACCGGAAGAAATTGCCCTGCTGGCGGAATCCGGCCGCTTGCTGGCCAGCGTGTTTGCCCGGCTGGATCAACTGGACCTGGCCGGCATGTCCACCCTGCAGGTCAATGATCTGGTCGACAGCTTCATCGTGAATGAACTTGGCGCACGGCCGGCCAGCAAGGGACAGTACGGCTACGCCTACGCCCTGAATGCCTCCCGCAACCATGTGGTCTGCCACGGCGTACCGGCCGCGACCGAGATCCTGCAAAGCGGGGATATCGTGAATTTCGACATCACGCTGGAGAAAAACGGTTATATCGCCGACTCCAGCAAGACCTGTCTTGTCGGAGAAGTGTCACCGCAGGCGAAGCGACTGGTGCAGGTGACCTGCGAAGCCATGTGGAAAGGCATCAGGGCCGTGCGTCCGGGTGCCAGACTGGGCGATATCGGCCACGCCATCGAGCGGCATGCGCGGCGGAACGGCTATTCGGTCGTCAGGGAATACTGCGGGCATGGCATCGGTCGGGACATGCACGAACCGCCCGAGGTACTGCACTGGGGAAAGCCGCACACCGGTCTGCTGCTGCAGGAGGGCATGGTGTTCACCATCGAACCGATGATCAACCAGGGCAGGCGTGACGTGGAAACCGAAAGCGATGGCTGGGCAGTGGTCACCTGCGACGGACAGCTGTCTGCCCAGTTCGAACATACCGTTGCCGTCACCCGCAACGGAGTCAGGGTCCTGACCCTGCGTGCCGGAGAAAAGGGGCCGGACTGAACTGACAAAGAGCCGTGGATGGCGGGGAAAACAAAAAAACGGCTGCCGGTGGATGTTCTCCATCGGCAGCCGTTGCAGCAAGGCGCTCCTCAGCGCGTGCGTACCAATTGCCAGGCACGACCGAGGTAGCCGACCGAACCGAACCCGCTCCACACATGAACCATGCGGGTGAACGGGAAGATCAGGAAGAAGGTCATGCCGAAGAAGATGTGCAGCTTGTACGCCAGGCTGACGCCGCGAATGTAACCGGCGGCACTGCTGTCGAAAGTCACGATGGCCTGGGCCCAGTCGCACAGCAGCAGCATGACGCTGCCGTCCATGTGATGACTGCTGGCGAAAATCGTCGACAGGCCGAGCAGCAGCGTGAACAGCAGCCACGGCAGCAGGATCCGGTCGCGCATCGGCGTGACCGCCAGCAGACGCTCATTGCCGAAGCGACGCACCAGCAGGATCAGCAGGCCGATCAGCGCCACGCCGCCCATCACGCCGCCGGCGACCATGGCGATCAGCTGCTTGGTCTCTGCCGCCATGAACGGCGCGTACAGCGCATGCGGCGTCAGCAGGCCGACCAGGTGACCGAAGAACACGCCGAGGATACCGACGTGGAACAGCGGGCTGCCGATGCGCAGCGCGCCACGGTGCAGCAACTGGCTGGAATCGGATTTCCAGGTGTATTGCTCGCGGTCGAAGCGGATCAGGCTGCCGAGCAGGAACACGGCCAGCGCAATGTACGGGTAAATCCCGAACAGGAAGTTGTGCAGGTAATCCATCATTCACTCCTCAGGGACGCGGGGTCGCCGCAGCGGCGGTCCGGCGGGGGTGGAAGTTCAGCGGGCTGACCCCGGACGGGTCGGCGGCGGGTTTAAGCAGTGGCTCGGTGCCATCCGCACCCGGTCCGAAGGTCTCCAGCATTTCATCCATGTCGCGAATCGGCGGCTCGGCCAGCGGCAGCGGCGCGACCGGCGACAGCTGCGCCAGCGCATCCAGTACACAGGCATACGGGCTGTCATTGCCGGCCAGCTTGCCGGCGACATAGGCCACCACATGCACGGCATCGCCCAGCAGCACGTCCGCTACGGCCGGCTCGACCACGCCGAGCAGTTCCAGGAACTGCGGCAGGTAGTCGGGCAGTTCGTCGACCGCCGGTTCGAGCCCGTGCTTGCGGTACTCTTCGATCAGGTCGACCATCGCCTGGCCGCGATCGCGGCTTTCGCCATGGATATGCTCGAACAGGTGCAGGCTGTGGACCGGCACGCGGTCGAAGGTGGCAACATAGGTCTCTTCGAGCTCGATCAGGTCGTGCCCGGCCAGGTGCGCAAACAGCGGGCGCAGCTGCGCCTTCACCGCCGGTTGCGCGTCCAGCACCGCATCGAGTTCCGGCAGCGCGTCGACCAGCTCGGCGCTCGGGTAGCTCAGCAGCGCGGACATCACGCGAAAGTGATCAGTCATGATTTCTCCCGTCCTCAGGCCGCATCGCGCTTCTTGCGCGACCTGGGCATATCGACATGGATCACCGAGCCCTTCTTGCGGCTGCCGAACAGGCTGGGTTCGGACACGCCATCCGAGCAGCCGTTGCCGAAGCTGAAGCCACAGGAGCCCTTCTCGTTGAAGCTGTCCTCGACGATTTCCTTGTGGCTGGACGGCACCACGAAACGGTCCTCGTAGTTGGCGATCGCCAGGGTCTGGTACATGTCATCGGCCATCGCCGGCGTCAGCCCGACCTGCTTCAGCACGGCGGTGTCGTCAACCTTGTCCACCGTCTTCGAGCGCATCCAGGCGCGCATCGCCAGCATGCGGTCGAGCGCACTCAGCACCGGTGCTTCCTTGCCGGCCGTCAGCAGGTTGGCCAGGTAGCGAACCGGAATCCGCAGGCTCTTGGTGTCCGGAATGATGCCGTTCATGCCCATCACGCCGGCTTCGGCCGCCGACTGGATCGGCGACAGCGGCGGGATGTACCAGACCATCGGCAGCGTGCGGTATTCGGGATGCAGCGGGAAGGCGATCTTCCACTCCATCGCCATCTTGTAGACCGGCGAGCGCCTGGCCGAGTCGATCCACGACTGCGGAATGCCCTGCTTCAGCGCTTCCTCGGCAATGCCGGGGGCGTTCGGGTCAAGGAAGCAGCCCAGTTGCGCCTCGTACAGATCCTGTTCGTCCTCGACCGAGGCGGCGGCTTCGATCCTGTCGGCGTCGTACAGCACCACGCCCAGATAACGGATGCGGCCGACACAGGTTTCCGAGCACACCGTCGGCTGACCCGCTTCGATGCGCGGATAGCAGAACGTGCACTTCTCGGCCTTGCCGCTCTTCCAGTTGAAGTAGATCTTCTTGTACGGGCAGCCGGACACGCACATGCGCCAGCCACGGCACTTGTCCTGGTCGACCAGCACGATGCCGTCGTCCTCGCGCTTGTACACCGAGCCGGACGGGCAGCTGGCCACGCAGGCCGGATTCAGACAGTGTTCGCACAGCCGCGGCAGATACATCATGAACGTGTTCTCGAAGGTCGAGTACATGTCCTTCTGCACCCCTTCGAACAGCGCGTCCTTGCTGCGCTTGGCGAACTCGCCGCCAAGGTCGTCTTCCCAGTTCGGGCCCCACTCGATCTTGTCCATCTTCTTGCCGGTAATGACCGACACCGGACGTGCGGTGGGCGGCGTTTCCGACAGCGGCGCGTTCTGCAGCCGCTCGTAGTCGTAGGTGAACGGCTCGTAGTAGTCGTCGATCTCGGGCAGATTCGGGTTGGCGAAAATATTGGCCAGGATCTTCAGCTTGCCGCCCTGACGCGGCTCGATGCGGCCATCGTCGCGGCGGCGCCAGCCACCCTGCCATTTTTCCTGGTTTTCCCATTCTTTCGGATAACCGATGCCGGGCTTGGTTTCGACGTTGTTGAACCAGGCGTATTCGACGCCGTCGCGGCTGGTCCAGACATTCTTGCAGGTGACCGAACAGGTGTGGCAACCGATGCACTTGTCCAGGTTCAGCACCATGCCGATTTGGGCTCTGATCTTCATTTGCGATTCCTTGTACGGAAGGGCGTCAAGGGGCGCCGGTACGTATGCACAGTGTGCAGTCCGGCGGCGCCCGCCACCATTCGCCGCTCGCGCTAGTCCTTCCGGGACTCCTGTCCGCCGGAAGAACTAGTCGCGATCAGGCGGCGGTCAGGCCTCTTCCTTGAGCGGGCCTTCCAGCCAGTCGACGTTCTTCATCTTGCGCACCACGACAAACTCGTCGCGGTTGGCGCCGACCGTGCCGTAGTAGTTGAAGCCGTAGCTGAGCTGGGCATAGCCACCGATCATGTGCGTCGGCTTGGTCACCGTGCGCGTCACCGAGTTGTGAATGCCGCCACGCTTGCCGCTGACCTCCGCCCCCGGCACGTTCACGATCTTTTCCTGGGCGTGGTACATCAGCGTCATGCCTTCCGGCACGCGCTGGCTCACCACCGCACGGGCCGTCAGCGTGCCGTTGGCGTTGAACACCTCGATCCAGTCGTTGTCGACGATGCCGGCCTTGCGCGCATCGACCTCGGACACCCACACGTGCGGGCCACCGCGCGACAGCGTCAGCATGCGCAGGTTGTCGGAGTAGGTGCTGTGGATGCCCCACTTCTGGTGCGGCGTGATGAAGTTCAGCACGATCTCCGGATTGCCGTTGCCATGCTGGCCCAGCACCGAACGCGTGGTCTTCAGGTCGATGGCCGGCTTGTAGACGCAGAAGCCCTCGCCGAAATCACGCATCCACTTGTGATCCTGGTAGAACTGCTGGCGACCGGTCAGCGTGCGCCACGGGATGTACTCGTGGACGTTGGTATAGCCGGCGTTGTAGCTGACCTCCTCGCTTTCCAGACCGGACCAGGTCGGCGACGAGATGATCTTGCGCGGCTGTGCCTGCACATCGCGGAAGCGGATCGAATCGTGTTCGCGACCGATGGCCAGGTGGGTATGGTCGCGACCGGTGATCTTGCTCAGCGCATCCCAGGCCTTGACCGCGACATGGCCGTTGGTTTCCGGCGCCAGCGACAGAATCATCTCGGCGGCGTCGATGGCCGTATCCAGCCGCGGCTGGCCTTGCGACACACCCGGCTCGGTCACGGTCTTGTTGATGCCGCGCAGGATGTCGATCTCGTGACCGGTCTTCCAGGCAATGCCCTTGCCGCCGTTGCCGACCTTCTCCAGCAGCGGGCCGATGGAGGTGAACTTGCGGTGGATGTCGCCGTAGTTGCGCTCGACCACCGTCATCGCCGGCATGGTCTTGCCCGGCACCGGTTCGCACTCGCCGAGCTTCCAGTCCTTCGGATCGAAGGCCTGGCCCAGTTCCTGCGGCGTGTCGTGCATCAGCGGCGTCAGCACCAGATCCTTGCGGGTACCGATATAGTCACCGGCCAGTTCGCTGAACTTGGCGGCGATGCCCTTGTAGATTTCCCAGTCGCTCTTCGACTGCCACAGCGGCTGCACTGCTTCCGACAGCGGATGGATGAACGGGTGCATGTCGGACGTGTTCAGATCGTCCTTCTCGTACCAGGTAGCGGTCGGCAGCACGATGTCGGCGTACAGACAGGTGGTCGACATGCGGAAGTCGAGCACCACCAGCAGGTCGAGCTTGCCTTCCGGCGCCGGGCGGACCTTGATGTCGTGCGGCTTGATGCAGTCGGCCTCGTTGCTGAGCACCGCGTTCTGCGTACCGAGCAGATACTTCAGGAAATACTCGTGCCCCTTGCCGCTGGAACCGAGAATGTTCGAGCGCCAGACAAACAGGTTGCGCGGGAAGTTCTGCGGATCGTCCGGATCATGGCAGGCCATGTCCAGGCTGCCGTTCTTGAGCCGGTCGACCGCATACGCGATCGGGTCGCGACCGGCGGCCTCGGCGGCGGCAGTCACGTCGAGCGGGTTGGCGGACAACTGCGGCGCACTCGGCAGCCAGCCCATGCGTTCGGCCTTGGCGTTGTAGTCGATCAGTGTCATCGACTGCATCTCGCCACCGGCGGTCGGCGCAAGGATTTCATTCACGCCGAGTTTTTCGTGCCGCCACTGGCCGGTATGGGCATAGAAGAAGCTGGTGCCGTTCATCTGCCGCGACGGACGGTGCCAGTCGGCGCCGAACGCCAGCGGGGCCCAGCCGGTCTGCGGGCGCAGCTTTTCCTGGCCGACATAGTGGGCCCAGCCGCCACCGGACTGGCCGACGCAACCGCACATCACCAGCAGGTTGATGATGCCGCGGTAGGTCATGTCCATGTGGTACCAGTGGTTCAGACCGGCGCCAACGATGACCATGCTCTTGCCATGGGTACGATCGGCGTTGTCGGCGAACTCGCGCGCCACCTGGATCACCAGTTGCGGATCGACACCGGTGTGCTTTTGCTGCCAGGCCGGGGTGTACGGTACGTCGTCCTGATAGCTCAGCGCTACATTGCCGCCGCCAAAGCCGCGGTCGATGCCATAGTTGGCCAGCATCAGGTCATAGACGGTCGCAACCAGCGCTTCTTCGCCATCGGCCAGGCGCAGCTTGCGCACCGGCACATTGCGTTCGAGCAGTTCTTCATGTTCGCTGCCGAAATACGGGAAGGACACCGCCACCATGTCGTCGCGGCCGTGTTCCAGCGACAGCAGCGGATCGATATCGCGCGGCGTGCCGCCATCCCTCATTTCCAGGTTCCAGCGGCCGACCTTGTCGCCGCTTTCGCCCCAGCGGAAACCGATCGAGCCGTTCGGCGCGACGATTTCGCCGCTGCGCTCGTCAAAGCACAGCGTCTTCCATTCCGGGTTGTTGTCCTCGCCCAGGTTGCCGTCCAGATTCGACGCGCGCAGGAAGTATCCCGGGATCAGTTTGCCGTCCTTTTCCTCGATGCGGACCAGCATCGGGAAGTCGGTGTACTGCTTGCCGTAATCGCGGAAATATTCGCTCTTGCCGGTCTTGTGGAATTCGTTCAGCACCACATGGCCCATTGCCAGCGCCAGCGCGGCGTCGGTGCCCTGCTTCGGCGCCAGCCAGATGTCGCCGAATTTGACCATTTCGCCGAAGTCGGAGCTGACGGCGACCGTCTTGGTGCCCTTGTAGCGGACTTCGGTATAGAAGTGCGCATCCGGCGTCCGCGTCATCGGAACGTTGGAACCCCAGACCATCAGGTAGGTACTGTTGTACCAGTCGGCCGATTCGGCCACGTCGGTCTGCTCGCCCCAGACCTGCGGGCTGGCCGGCGGCAGGTCGCAGTACCAGTCGTAGAACGACAGCGGCACGCCGCCGATCAGCGACAGGTAACGCGAACCGGACGCATACGACACCATCGACATGGCCGGAATCGGCGAGAAGCCGATCACCCGGTCAGGACCGAAGCGCTTGACGGTAAACGCGTTGGCGGCAGCGATGATCTCGTTGGTTTCTTCCCAGTTCGAGCGCACGAAGCCACCCAGGCCGCGTACCTGCTTGTAGGTCTTGCTCTTGGCCGGGTCCTGGCTGATCGCCTCCCAGGCTTCGATCGGTCCCATGGTCTTGCGTGCCTCGCGCCACAGTCGCGCCAGGCGACCACGGATCATCGGGTGCTTGACCCGTTGTGCCGAGTACACATACCAGGAATACGACGCACCGCGCGGACAGCCGCGCGGCTCATGGTTCGGCAGGTCGGGACGGGTACGCGGGTAGTCGGTCTGCTGGGTTTCCCAGGTAATCAGGCCGTTCTTGACGTATACCTTCCACGAACAGGAGCCGGTGCAGTTCACGCCATGGGTCGAGCGCACGATCTTGTCGTGCTGCCAGCGGCTGCGATATCCGTTTTCCCAGGTCCGGTCTTCGTCGACGACGGCGCCGTGACCATTGGAAAAGGTGCTTTTTGTTTTGCTGAGGAACTTCAGCCGGTCGAGAAAGTGACTCATCTTGCCTCCGTGCGCATTCGCCGAACGACACCGCCACAGCAGGCCGTCCAATGACTTTGATGACGAACAGAAGGCTACGCGGGCCGGGCGCCAGCGATAACTGGCCGGACGGTGGTCCGGGCCAAGGCAAGAGAACTAAACGGGACTAGACCGAAAGAGCTATGGCATGCGGTCTGCCCATGGCGGGCATGGCAAAAGGAGGTCCCCGATGGTCTGGACAGCCGGGAATTCCGCCACCGGGAACGGACAAGTAAAGCAGCGGCCTGCCCCGCAGGCGCCACTCACGCTGCAGCAGTCACTGCGCGGCCAGACGCCGCGTCGCCCGCTCGACCCGGCGCGCCTCGACCCGCATCGCCGCCAGGGTATTGGCGACAAAGTCCAGATGCGTCTCTGCCGCAGCGCGGGCACGGGCCGGGTCCCGGCCGTCGATCGCATGCCAGATCGCCCGGTGCTGGGCCAGCAGATCGCTGGCCACCGGCTTGATATTGAACAGATTGGCGATGTTGTCGTGGATATTGCTTTGCAGCATGCCGAGCAGGCTGGTGGTCAGGTGGGCGAGCAGCACATTGTGCGCCGCATCGGCCAGCGCACTGTGGAAGGCGACGTCGGCCGTCGACTGCAGCACCAGGTCACCGGTCGCGTAGCTGGCTTCCAGCTCGGCGAACAGCTGCGCCAGCCGGGTCCGGTCGGCATCGGTCGCCCGCACCGCCGCCAGCGCGGCGACTTCGCCTTCGAGCATGCGCCGGAACTCCAGCACGTCGTCGCGCAGATCGACATGCTGGCCAAGCAGCTCTTCCCACGGGCCGCTGAAACTGCGCTCCAGCCGGTCGGTCACAAAAGTGCCGCCGCCCTGCCGGCTGTCGACCATGCCGCGCGCAGACAGTTGCTTGATGGCTTCGCGCAACGAAGCGCGCGATACGCCGAACTCGTCGGCGAGTTGCCGTTCCGGCGGCAGACGATCACCGGGCTTGTACACGCCATCGAGGATGCTGGCCTCCAGCTCGCGCACGATCGCATCGGCCAGCCGGGGCACGTTGATGGGCAGATGACTCATTTTTTCTCGCATTTTCAGCCACAGGCGGCGCGAAGCCGACCAGTCGGTCCGACGCCCGTCGCGTGGTGGCGCATTGTAACGACATATC
This sequence comes from Microvirgula aerodenitrificans DSM 15089, assembly GCF_000620105.1. Taxonomy (NCBI): domain Bacteria; kingdom Pseudomonadati; phylum Pseudomonadota; class Betaproteobacteria; order Neisseriales; family Aquaspirillaceae; genus Microvirgula; species Microvirgula aerodenitrificans. The sequence continues at coordinate 259,296 of NZ_JHVK01000002.1, forward strand.
CGCACCCCGACGAGGGACATTGAAATTGGTCTTACCTTTACATAAACAATAACTTATTCACTGCCAAATGGGGTAGATCCCGATTGACAAGACCCTGCGAATCTTAATAGATTGCCAAACCAGAATAAATAATTGGTCATACCAATTAGCCAACCACAGAGGAACCTATCATGACGGCAAGCTGTCCCCGGCCGCAGGACGTGTATTTCTTCGGCACCTGCCTGCTGGACCTGTTCCTGCCGGATGCCGGCGTCGATGCCGTCGCCCTGCTCGAGCGCGAAGGCATCCGGGTCCACTATCCGCAGGGCCAGAGCTGCTGCGGACAGCCGGCCTACACCACCGGGGTGCCGGACGAGGCGCGCGAAGTGGCCCGGGCGCAGCTGGGGCTGTTTCCGCAGGACTGGCCGATCGTGGTGCCGTCCGGTTCCTGTGGCGGCATGATCAGGCATCACTGGCCAACGCTGTTCGCCGGCGACCGCGACGAGGCCCTGGCCTGTACGCTGTCGGCCCGCGTGGTCGAGCTGTCCGATTTCCTGCTCAATGTGCTCGACTGGCATCCGCAGGACCAGGGCGCGCCGGCAAAAGTCGCGGTCCACACCTCCTGCAGTGCGCGCCGCGAGATGGGCACCCACCTGAACAGCTGGGCGCTGGTCGACCGCCTCGCCAACGTCGAGCGCGTGGTCCATGGCCATGAGTCGGAATGCTGCGGCTTCGGCGGTACCTTCAGCATCCGTCACCCGGATATCGCCGGCGCGATGGTCGAGGACAAGGCCGCCTCGCTGCAGCAGAGCGGCGCCACCGAGTTCGTTACCGCCGACGCCGGCTGTCTGATGAACATCAACGGCAAGCTGTGCAAGGACAATGCCCCGTTCAACGGCAAGCACCTGGCCACCTTCCTGCTCGAACGCACCGGAGGCAAGGCATGAGCGCACGCAACAGCATTCTCGGCAAGCTGCGCGCCGCCCCGGCAGCCGCAGCGGTCGAACCCGATATTGCGGCGTTCTACGCCGCCCGCCTGCAACGCCCGCTGACGGCGATGATTGCCGAATGGGCGATGATGATGCGTGCCGTGCGCACCGAGGTGGTGTTCTGCCGCGAACCGGACTGGGACGCCGCACTGGTGCGCGTAGTCAGCGACAAACAGATCGGCCGCCTGCTGCTGGCACCGGCGACGGCGCACGGCAAACGGGCGATGGACACCCTCGCCGCACAGCCGAAGCCGCCGCGCATGCACGGTTACGACCGCGCCATCGACGAATGGAAGGCCGAACTGTTCAACGAGGTCGATGCCGGCTTCACCAGCGTGCGCGCCGGCATCTGCAGTACCGGCAGCCTGATCGCCTGGCCGACGCCGGACGAGCCGCGCACCATGAGTCTGGTGCCACCGGTCCATATCGCGCTGTTCGACGCCAGCCGCATGTACGACACCCTGTACCAGGCCATGCAGGTCGAAGGCTGGAAAAACGGCCTGCCGACCAACTCGCTGCTGATCTCCGGTCCGTCCAAGACCTCGGACATCCAACAGACCGTCGCCTACGGCGCCCATGGTCCGCGCGAACTGATTGTATTGTGCGTGCTGCCGACTGACGTTTCCGTCAACGACGTGGAAGGAACCGCGCAATGAACGCCCAGCCGATTACGGTCTATCCCGGCACCGCCTTCCGTTCACGTTCGCACGAGGCGGTGAACGATCCGCTGTTGCGCCAGAGTTTCCGTGGTGCGATGGACTTCCTGATGAGCAAGCGCGCGGCCATGTTCCCGGACGAGGCCGAGCTGCAGCAGCTGCGCACGCTGGGCGAAGCCATCCGCCAGCGCTGCCTGGCCAAACTGCCCGAACTGCTGGAAACGCTGGAAGCCAACCTGACCCGCAACGGCGTCCAGGTGCACTGGGCGGAAACGCCGGAAGAAGCGAACTCGATCATCCAGGGCCTGATCGCCCGCCGTGGCGGCAAGCTGGCGGTCAAGGGCAAGTCGATGGTCAGCGAGGAAACCGAGCTCAACCATCATCTGGCCGAACACGGCATCGAGGCGATCGAATCCGACATGGGCGAGTACATCGTCCAGCTTGCCGGCGAAAAGCCCAGCCACATCATCATGCCGGCGATCCACAAGACCAAAGAGCAGATTGCCGGCCTGTTCCATGAACACATTCCCGACACCCCGTATACCACTGACGTCGACGAACTGATCCAGATCGGCCGCCATGTGCTGCGCGACAAGTATGTCAGCGCCGACGCCGGCATTTCCGGGGTGAACTTCGCCGTGGCCGAGACCGGCACGCTGTGTCTGGTCGAGAACGAAGGCAATGGCCGCATGTGCACGACGGTGCCGCCGATGCACATCGCCATCACCGGCATCGAAAAAGTGGTCGAGCTGCTGGCCGACGTGCCGCCGCTGTATACGCTGCTGACCCGCTCCGCCACCGGCCAGCCGGTGACCACCTACTTCAACATGATCTCCGGCCCGCGCAAGCCCGGCGAGCTCGACGGCCCGGAAGAAGTCCACCTGGTGCTGCTCGACAACGGCCGCAGCCAGGCCTACGCCGACGAACAGCTGCGCAAGACGCTGCAGTGCATCCGCTGCGGCGCGTGCATGAATCACTGCCCGGTCTACGCCCGCGTCGGCGGTCACGCCTACGGCACGGTGTACCCGGGTCCGATCGGCGAAATCATTTCGCCGCACCTGCTCGGCCTGGAAGCGACCGCCAGCCTGCCGACCGCCTCCAGCCTGTGCGGCGCCTGTGGCGAGGTCTGCCCGGTCCGGATTCCGATTCCCGACCTGCTGATCCGCCTGCGCACCGAGGCCATCCGCGATCCGCACGAGCACCCGGCCCATCCGCTGCGCGGCCAGGGCGCAGGGCGCGATACGCGCCAGCTCGCCGCCTGGCGCCTGTGGCGCTTTATTCTCACCAGTCCCGCCCGCTACCGGGTGTTCAGCTGGCTGGCGACCCGTTTCCGCATGCTGACGCCGGCAAAGCAGCTGGGCTGGACCCAGAACCACGTTCCGCTGAAGCCCGCTGCCCGGACCCTGTCCGAGCGCATGGCCAACCGTCGTTAAGGAAGCCGATCCGATGATGTCCGCCTCGCATCAGGCGTTTTACACCGCCGTCCGCCAGTCGATCCCCGACGAACGGCTGATTACCGACCCGACCCGCACCCTGGCCTACGGGACCGACGGCAGCTTTTACCGGCTGGTGCCGAAGATCGTCATCCGCGCCGAAAGCGAAAGCGAAATCCGCACCGTGCTGCGCGAGGCGCATGCGGTCGGCGTGGCCGTCACCTTCCGCGCCGCCGGTACCTCGCTGTCCGGTCAGGCGGTCAGCGACTCGGTGCTGGTCACGCTGGGCGACAACTGGAACGGCCAGCAGATCCTCGATGGCGGCGCGCGCATCCGGCTGCAACCGGGCGTGATCGGTCAGCACGCGAACAACACCCTGGCGCCGCTGGGCCGCAAGATCGGCCCGGACCCGGCATCGATCGCCACCGCAAAGATTGGCGGCATGGCGGCCAACAACTCCAGCGGCATGTGCTGCGGCACCAAGCAGAATGGCTACCACACGCTGTCGGCAATCCGGGTCGTGCTGCCGGACGGTGCCGTGCTGGACACCGGCGACGCCCTCAGCGTTGCGGCCTTCCGCGAATCGCATGCCGTCCTGCTGGCCGGGCTGGCGCAGCTGGCGGCCGACATCCGCGCCAACCCGGCGCTGGAACAGAAGATCCGCCACAAGTACCGGCTGAAGAACACCACCGGCTACGGCATCAACGCCCTGGTCGACTTTGATGACCCGGTCGACATGCTGGCCCACCTGATGATCGGCTCGGAAGGCACGCTGGCCTTTATCAGCAGCATCACTTACGACACCGTGCCGGATCATCCGCACAAGGCCAGCTCGCTGACCCTGTTCCACGATCTCGATGCCTGCTGCCGTGCGGTGACGGCGCTGCGCGAGCAGGCGCCGGTCGACGCGGTCGAGCTGATCGACGCCAAGAGCATCCGCGCCGTGCAGGACAAGGCCGGTCTGCCGGACTTCCTCTACGGCGAGATTCCCGATGCAGCCGCCGCGCTGCTGATCGAAACCCGCGCGCCGAGCGCCGCCATCCTCGCCGACCAGTGCGCGGCCATCAACGGGCTGGTGGCCGGATTTACCCCGGCGGCGGAAAGCGGTTTCGCCACCGATGCCGGCGTCACCGCCATCTACTGGTCGGTGCGCTCCGGGCTGTTCCCGGCGGTCGGCGCGGTACGCCCGGTCGGCACCACGGTGGTGATCGAGGATGTCGCCTTCCCGATCGAGCACCTGGCCGATGGCGTGCGCCGGCTCAACGTGCTGTTCGAGCGCTATGGCTATCACGAGGCGCTGCTGTTCGGCCATGCGCTGGAAGGCAATCTGCACTTCGTCTTCACCCCGAGTTTCGACACCGCTGACGAAGTCCGCCGCTACAGCGACTTCATGGACGCGGTCAGCGAACTGGTTGCGGTCGAATTCGGCGGCTCGCTGAAGGCCGAGCACGGCACCGGCCGCAACGTTGCCCCGTTCGTCAGGCTGGAGTGGGGCGGCGATGCCTACGACATCATGCTGACCATCAAGCGCCTGTTCGATCCGCATGGCGTACTGAACCCGGACGTGATCATCAGCGCCAACGAGCAGGTCCACCTGCAGAACCTGAAGGCGATGCCGGCCGCCGACCCGCTGGTCGACCGCTGCATCGAATGCGGCTTCTGCGAACCGGCCTGTCCGAGCAACGGCCTGTCACTGACGCCACGCCAGCGCATCGTGCTGTGGCGGGCGATCAACGACCTGCGCCGCAGCGGCGCCGACGCCGAACGGCTGGAAGCCTTCGAGCGCGACTACCCGTATTACGGCATCGACACCTGCGCCGCGACCGGCATGTGCGCGACCCGCTGCCCGGTCGGCATCAACACCGGCGAGCTGATGAAAAAGCTCAAGGGACCGACGCGCAGTCCGGGCATGGCGACCTGGTCGGCCACCCACATGCGCACGCTGACCGCTGCCGCCCGTACCGGGCTCGGCGCCTTCCATGCCGCCCGCAGCGTGCTTGGCGACGACACTGCCATCGGCGCCACCCGGCTGGCGCACAAGCTGTTCCCGACCATCCCGATCCTGCCGGCGTCGACACCGCGCCCCGCCGCCGCCCTGCCGGCCCCGGCCGCGCATGGTGAGCCGGTCGTGTACTTCGTCAGTTGCGTGAACCGCACCCTGGCCGAGGGCAGCCACGGTCGCGACAGCGTGGCCGCCAGCACCGTCAGCCTGTTCGCCAAGGCCGGCCTGCGCGCGATCTACCCCGAGCAGCTGGCCAGCCTGTGCTGCGGCCAGCCCTTCGATTCCAAGAACGCCACCCAGGCCGCCAACCGCGCCAGCGCCGACACCAACGCCGCGCTGCTGGCCGCGTCGCGCAATGGCGAAATTCCGGTCTATGTCGACAACGGACCGTGCGCGCTGCGCCTGCTCGACGCACAGAAAGCCGGTCTGGTCGACCCGCGACTGAAGCTGTACGACGCCGCCAGCTTCCTGACCAAGTTCGTGGTACCAAAGCTGGACTTCCCGCACAGGGTCGCCAGCCTGGCGGTCCACGTACCGTGCAACGCCAGCAAGATGGGGGTCGGCCCTCAGCTGGTGGCGCTGGCCCGGCAGTGCGCCGAGCGGGTGACCGTGCCGGACATCGCCTGCTGCGGTTTTGCCGGTGACAAGGGTTTCACCACCCCGGAACTGAACGCCAACAGCCTGAAACGGCTGAAGCCGGCCATTGGCGGCTGTGATTCCGGCGTGTCGATGAGTCGTACCTGCCAGATCGGACTGACGGCGCACGGCGACATCGAATACCAGAGCATCGAAGCACTGCTCGACCAGTGCAGCTGTACACGGCAGACCGATACTCTCCCTGCCTGACGATAACAAGAGGCCTCGCGCCCCGCCACTACACGACCTACAAAGGAGAACACTGCCATATGGCATCAGAGTCATACCCGGACAGCCGCTGACGACGTCACCCGATGACGAACACGTCGACTGCCGCCACACAAGATCACAACAGGCGGCTTCAACGACTTAAATGACCAAATGACTGCGCTGCGCGGCCCTGCCCCGCAGCCAGGGAGAAATTTTCAAGATGCAGACCTGGACGCAAATCTACGAGCCGCTCGGCAGCCTCGGCCTTTCGGCCGCCGTCGCCGTGCTGCCGATCGTGTTCTTCTTCATCGCGCTGGCGGTACTGCGCATGAAGGGGCACATCGCCGCCACCCTGACCACGCTGATCGCTCTGGCCGTGGCGATTTTCGCCTACAACATGCCGGTCGGCATGGCGCTGGCCTCGATCGGCTACGGCTTCCTCTACGGCCTGTGGCCGATTTCGTGGATCATCATCACGGCCGTGTTCCTGTACAAGATCACGGTCAAGACCGGTCAGTTCGAGATCATCCGCGCGTCGGTGGTATCGATCACCGATGACCAGCGGCTGCAGATGATTCTGGTCGGCTTCTCGTTCGGCGCCTTCCTGGAAGGCGCGGCGGGCTTCGGCGCACCGGTGGCCATCACCGCCGCGCTGCTGGTCGGCCTGGGCTTCAACCCGCTGTACGCCGCCGGCCTGTGCCTGATCGCCAACACCGCACCGGTGGCCTTCGGCGCGATGGGCGTGCCGATCATCGTCGCCGGCAAGGTGACGGGCATCGATCCGCACCTGATCGGCCAGATGGCCGGTCACCAGTTGCCGCTGCTGTCGCTGCTGGTTCCGTTCTGGCTGGTGTTCATGATGGACGGCCTCAAGGGCATCCGCGAAACCTGGCCGGCCGTGCTGGTGGCAGGCGCCACCTTCGCCGTCACCCAGTTCCTGACCGCCACCTACCTCGGGCCGGAACTGCCGGACATCACCTCCGCCCTGGTGAGCCTGGTGTGCCTGACCGCCTTCCTGAAGGTCTGGCAGCCGAAGAACACCTTCTCCTTCGCCACCATGTCGGTGTCGGCAGGGGGCGCCGCGACGCTGGGCGGCAGTAGCGCCAGCCGTCCGAAGGCCGACAAGCCGAAGCTGCAGTACACGATGGGTCAGGTCATCAAGGCCTGGTCGCCGTTCATCATCCTGACCGCCGTGGTGACCATCTGGAGCCTGAAGCCGTTCAAGGCCCTGTTCGACAAGGATGGCGTACTCGCCGGCCTGACCATCAAGTTTGAAATGCCGTACCTGCACAATCTGGTGATCAAGGCCGCGCCGATCGTCGCCGAAGCCAAGCCGATGGATGCGGTGTTCAAGTTCGACGTGATCTCCGCCACCGGTACCGCCATTCTGCTGACCGCCCTCATCTCGATGCTCGTGCTGAAGATGAAGCCGGCCGATGGCCTGAAGACCTTCGGCGAAACGCTGAACGAACTCAAGCGCCCGGTGTTCTCGATCGGCATGGTGCTGGCCTTCGCCTTTATCGCCAACTACTCGGGCCTGTCGTCGACGCTGGCCCTGGTGCTGGCCGGTACCGGCGCGGCGTTCCCGTTCTTCTCGCCGTTCCTCGGCTGGATGGGCGTGTTCCTGACCGGCTCCGATACCTCGTCCAACGCGCTGTTCGGCTCGCTGCAGGCCACCACCGCGCACCAGATCGGTGTCCACGACACGCTGCTGGTCGCCGCCAACACCACCGGTGGCGTGACCGGCAAGATGATCTCGCCGCAATCGATCGCCGTGGCTTGCGCCGCCGTGGGCCTGGTCGGCAAGGAATCCGACCTGTTCCGCTTCACGATCAAGCACAGCCTGCTGTTCGCGACCGTGATCGGCATCATCACCTACCTGCAGGCCTACTACTTCACCTGGATGATTCCGGGCTGAGCGTAGCTGGCTGACGCAGAAAGCGCCCGACGGATTCTCGCCGTCGGGCGCTTTTTCATGGCGGCCCTTCGACGGCCGGCACGGCGGCCACATGCATCGGCACCGGTCCGCCGGCCTGCCCGGCGGCATCGCGCGGGATCCACGCCCCCTGGCGACTGCCCAGCGCTGCGAAATCCGCCTGCCGGTACAGCAGGTCGAGCACACGTTGCACCGCATCACCGCTCAGGGTGTCGCGTGCCACCAGCAGCGCCGGCACCGCCAGTGTCGCCACTGCCTGCCGCTGCCCGTCATAGCTGTCGGCCGGAATGGAAAACGCCAGATACACCGGATTGTCCCGCCGCATCGCCTCGATCACCGCGTTGTCCAGGGGCAGCAGACGGATGCGCTGGCTGCGCGCCAGCACGGCCAGATCGGCGGACGGCACCCCGATGGTGTGAATGATGGCATCGAGCCGGCCCGCGGCGAACAGGGTCAGCGCATCGCGCAACGCCATCGATTCGGCCTTCAGTCCATTGGCCGCGGTCAGGCCATGCCGGCGCAGCACTTCCACCACCGTCTGCCGGGCGCCGGAGTCGGTCGAACCGATCGCCACCCGTCGCTGGCGCAGGTCGGCGATCCGGTACACGGGCAACCCGTCACGCACGATGACATGCACCGCCTCCGGATACAGCCGCGCCAGCAGGCGCAGCCCGCCATCCGGCCGCCGCCCGCTGAACACGCCCTCGCCCCTGGCGGCCGCCAGCAGCACGTCGGCCTGGACAATGGCGACGCCGACCGTCCCGTCATCCAGCAGTTCCAGGTTCGCCACGCTGCCACTGGTGGCGATATTGACCACTGCCGGTGCGCTGCCACGCACGGTCGCCATGGCCTCGCCGATGCGCCAGTATTCGCCGCCGCGTTCGCCGCTGGCCAGGGCAAGTCCCTGCTGCAGCCGGGCCAGCCGGTTCTCGATATTCTGCAGTGCGGAGCCCAGCTCCTCTTCGACAATGCGGTCCGATGCCGGTCGCGCCGGCCCGGACAGCGCATGTACGGCAGTCGACAGCGCATGGGTCAGCCGCTCGACGGTGTCGGGCGGTACCGGCCTGCCCGCTGGCGGCATGGCTCTCTCCGCCACCGGCGTGGCCACGACCTGCCAGCCCTTGCCGGCACGGCGATAGCTGATGCGGCCAAAGGCGCGCAGCGTATCGCCGGCCCAGTTGCCACCGGCGCGCACCCCGTACAGCCCGCGCGGACCGCAGCCGATCAGTTCGGCCAGCCGGGCCACATTGTGCGTCCGCCAGGCGCCGAAGTCGTATGGCTGGCCCAGCCGGAGCGCGACGCGAAAGTAGACCACCCGCTGCGCGGGAGCCATGCGGTCCGGCGCACTGCCCAGCCGGTCCAGCGTCTCTACCACCAGCCGCCGCTCGCCAAAGTCCCGGTCAAGCCGCTGCTGCAGATCGTGGACGAGTTGTGCCGGTGGCGGTGACGGCGAACAGCCGGCCAGCAGCAGGAGCAGAAGCAGGCAGACGGGTTTCATGGCATCCGGAAGGCAGGCAGGGACAGAAAACCGGTCAGGACCAGCGCATTGACCAGGCTGACGCAGAACTCGCCAACCAGCGGCACGATCAGGAACGCCAGCGGCGACGGTCCGTAGTGGCGGGTGACCGCCTGGATGCCGGCCACGGCGGTCGCGGTCGATCCAACCATGAATCCGCAGAAACCGGCCGACAGCACGGCTGCATCGTACTGCTGCCCCATGCAGCGAAAGCAGACCCGGATCGCGTAGAGGGTTGCCACGCCGGTCTGGATCACGACCATCAGCAGCAGCGGGAAGGTCAGCCCGAGCTGTGCCCAGCGCTGCAGTGACAGCATCGACAGGGCCAGGAACAGGGACAGAAACAGCGCTGACAACATCTCCAGCGTCGGCCCGTGCACGCGGAACAGATGCAGGCGCGGCCCGGTGTTGCGCAGCAGTACGCCGATCAGCAGACACCAGACGAAGGCCGGCACCTCGAAGGCGCGGTCGGCAAACTGCTGCGCCACAGCCGGGCCGCCCGCCACGCAGGCCAGCACCAGGGCCAGCGTGACCAGCACCCGCGCACCGTCGGGCCGCTCATGGTCGCCGGCGGCCGGGCTGGCACCTGGCAGCCGGTGGCGCTTCATCAGCCAGCGCGCCACCGGCCCGCCCGTCAGCCCGCCAACCAGCAGCCCGAATGTCGCCATGCTCATGGCCACTTCCTCGGCGCCCTGCAGATTGAACTGGTCAAGAAAGCGTTGCGCATACGCCTCGCCACTGCCGTAGCCGCCAACCAGGGTGATCGAGCCGGTCAGCAGCCCCATTGCCGGCGGCAGATCGAACACCCAGGCCAGGCCGAGCCCGATCAGGTTCTGCAGCAGCACGTACGGCACGATCAGCGACAGGAACAGCAGCAGGCGCGGCCCGCCACGCCTCAGCAGCGTCCAGTCCGAGTCGAGCCCGACGGTAGAAAAAAAGGCCAGCAGCAAGGGCCCCCGCGCCGACGGATCCAGCACGATGCTGTGGCCTGAAACGGAAAAAAACAGGCTGACGAGCGCAACGAACACAATGCCGCCCGTTACCGGCTCCGGAATGTTGCAGCGGGCCAGAAGCCCGACACGACGGTTGATCGCCGCCCCCAGCAGCAGGATCAGCACGGCCATCAGCAGCGTTGTCACACTGTCCAGTTTCCACGACATTTGTCTCTCCCCTGCCACGCCAGCCCTGTCGTCCGGCCGTCGGCGACCGGATGCCATCGTCGTCGCCGGCCACCTCGCCCGGCGCTTTTTTCGCTTTAAGCCACCGGCCAGAACGAGGCAAGATCATGCCGGCGGACGGTCCGTGCGGCGCGCAGAAATGCACGCGCCAAACCCATGCCGCGAGTATGGAAAACCATGACGGGCCGGTCCGTTTTACCGGCGCGGCGCAGGGCGTACCGTTTGTCGGCCCGGGCATCGCAGCTGACGGCACGCGGATATTTTTACAGCGAGGGGACACACAAAGACGATCTGCCCGGCGAAGCGGGCGCCGGGCAGATCGCGGGATGGAGAAACCGGGGGTCAGTCGTCGAGCGCGTCCGGTGTCGGCGCCGGCAGGTCGGCGCTCGCATCATCGGCCGCTTCCAGCAGCCCGGCCGGCAGCGTCTTGTTCGGCTTGACGCCCAGCTCGCGCAAGCGCTCGGCCTGGCGCACCAGATTGCCACGTCCGGCCACCAGCTTGTTGCGGGCGGCATCGTACGACTTCTGCGTCAGCGCCAGCCGGCGACCGACCTCGTCCAGATCGCCGACGAAGCCGGCAAACTTGTCGTACAGCTGCCCGGCCTGGCGGGCGATATCCTGGGCATTGCGGGTCTGCTGCTCCTGCCGCCACAGGTTGGCGATGGTGCGCAGCGTTGCCAGCAGCGTGCTCGGGCTGACCAGCAGCACATTGCGCTGGTAGGCATCGGAGAACAGATTGCGGTCCGAGGTCACCGCCAGCATGAAGGCCGGTTCGACCGGCACGAACAGCAGCACGAAATCGAGCGATTTCAGCTGGTACAGGTCATGGTAGTTCTTGCCGGACAGCCCCTTGATATGGGCGTGCAGTGAATCGAGATGCTGACGCAGCGCCAGCGCACGGCCGGCATCATCGTCGGCCTCGGTATAGCGCAGGTAGGCGTTCAGGCTGACCTTGCTGTCGATGACGATCTGCTTGCCTTCCGGCAGTTGCAGGATCACGTCGGGCTGGTGGCGGCTGCCATCCTCGCGATTGAAGCTTTCCTGGATGGTGTATTCCTCGCCCCGGCGCAGCCCGGACGACTCCAGCACGCTTTCCAGCACCACTTCGCCCCAGTTGCCCTGGGTCTTGTTGCCGCCCTTCAGCGCACGGGTCAGGTTGACCGCATCCTCGCTGATCTGCCGGTTCAGATCGGCCAGCCGCATCACTTCCTGCTGCAGCGAGAAGCGCTCCTTCGATTCGCGCGCATAGCTGTCGCTGACCTGCTTCTGGAACTCGCCGAGCTTGTCCTTCAGCGGGCCGAGCAAGGCGCCGATGTTCTGCTGGTTCTGCTCGGTAAAGCGACGCGACTTTTCCTCCAGCAACTCGTTGGCCAGATTCTTGAACTGCTCGCCCATCTGCGAGCGGGCATCGTTCAGCGTCTGCAGTTTGTCGTCGTGCGCATTGCGCTCGCCTTCCAGCCGGGTCCGCAATTCGCTGAGTTCGGCCATCAGCCGGGCGACATCCTGCTCGCGGGTCGCCCGGGCCTGCTCGGCCGCGACCCGCTGCGCTTCCAGCTGCGGCAGCCGCGATGCCCGCTCGACCAGCTGCGCATGCTCGATGCGCAGGGTGTCGATTACCGCCTGGCTGGCGGCCAGATCCTCGTCACGGTTCAGCAGCGCCTCGCGCAGACGTGCGCATTCGGCCTCGCGCGACGTCACCCGCTCGCGGGCAGCGGCCAGTTCGGCCACGAAGTCGGCCTCCTGTTCGGCCAGCGCCTGGGCGGTGCGGCTGCGCAGGGTCAGGAAAACCGGCACTGCGCCCAGCAGCGCGGCGAGAAGGGCTATCAGCAGAACGGAAACGGCAGACATCGGACGATCGGGCGGCAGGAACAAGGCGCCAGCCTAGCATGACCGGCCGCACTGCGGCGCACCGGCCCGACCGTTTATGTTGCATTGCCGCAAGCGCCATGGCCGGCCGGGGAGGATTGCCGGCCCGGCCTGATGCAGGATCACTGAAATATCCTTCCGGCCACGCCGATGGCGAGGGGATCGACCGGCCAGCCGTTCAGGAAAAACCGCCTGATAAATCATGCTAGTATCGCCGCTGTCCCCCCTGATCCCGTCGCGCTTTCATTCATGCCGTATTTTTGTCGGGCAATCTGCCTGGCACGGCTGGCGGGGTTGATTCGTTTCACTTCCATCGGGAATGGTTTTTCCAGATGACGTCTTGCCTCATTGCTGCCCCCCGCCGCTGCACGCGGTCCTTTCCCCGCCGGGCCCTGGCCCTGTCCGCCATCGCCGCGCTGTCACTGACCGCCGTGGTGCCAGCCCATGCCGCACGCGCGACGCCGGCCACCCGGGCCGAGCCGACACCGGTCGAAGCGCTGAAGCCGGGCCAGTTCCTGTGGCATCCGGAATTCTCGCCGGACGGTCCGGTCACCATCGTTGTCAGCCTCGACGAGCAGCGTGCCTATGTGTATCGCAACGGCATCAGCATCGGCGTGTCGACCGTCAGCACCGGCAAGCCGGGCAAGGACACGCCGACCGGCGTGTTCACCATCCTGCAGAAAAAAGTGACCCACAGTTCCAGCCTGTACAACAGCGCACCGATGCCGTACATGCAGCGACTGACCTGGGACGGCATTGCCATGCATGCCGGCAACCTGCCCGGCTATCCGGCCTCGCACGGCTGCATCCGCCTGCCGATGGATTTCGCCAGGGCGCTGTTCAGCGTCACCGGCTTCCAGTCGACCACGGTCATCATCGCCAACACCCGGTCGGCGCCGAGCAATATCGGCAGCCCGGGCTGGCTGGCACCGACCGTGGTCGACGGCAAGCCGGTCGCACCGAACGAGGGGCGCGAGTTCTGGAATGATCCCGACCCGGCTTCCGGCACGCTGTCTCTGCTGGTCAGCCGTGCCGACCAGCGCCTGTACGCCTATCGCAACGGCCAGCAGGTCGGCGAGGCCGTCGTCGGCTTCGACGACAGTACCGGCAGCGGCAACACTTCGGTCTTCACCCTGCTGAACCAGCCGACACCGGGCATGTCCCTCGGCGAGGCCGCGCAGGCCCTGCGCTGGTCCACGGTCAGCGTCGGCGCGCCGGCGCGCGGCGACACCCCGGCCGCCGTGCTCGGCACCGTCCATGTGCCCGAAGCGCTGGCCAGCAGGATCCTGTCCACCCTCGGCACCGGCAGCACGCTGATCGTGACCGACTGGCCGGCTTCCCGCGACAGCGGACGCGGCCAGGACATGACCGTCATCACCACCGATGAAGTCGAGGAGAGCCCGGCCGCCGCCACGCCGGTTCCCACCCGCTGATTCCATCCAGTCCGCCCCCTGAACCGGGTGCGGTTTTTTTTCTGGCTTTTTCTGGAGCGTTGCCAACATGACGCTGAGTCGTTGCAAGAAAACCCTGTTGTCCCTGGCCGGCATGGCCTCATTGCTGCTGCTGCCGCTGCAGGCCTCCGCCGGCGGCCTGCCGACGCCCGAGCAGTTGCAGCAACTGGCGCCGGACATCAGCCTGAACGTGCTGCAACTGGCCATGGGCGCGGTCAAGTGCGCGAATGCCACCCTGGGCGACAAGGAGAACTTCCTGACCGTCATCGACTTTTCCCGCCCGTCACGCGAAAAGCGGCTGTGGGTGTTCGACCTGCGCGCCATGCGGCTGGTATTCGATGAATGGGTCACCCACGGCAAGAACAGCGGCGGCGACGTCGCCACCGACTTCTCCAACCAGCCGAACAGCTACCAGACCTCGCTCGGGCTGTACCGCACCGGGGAAACCTACTACGGCAAGCACGGCAAGTCGCTGCGGCTGGCCGGTCTCGAACAGGGCATCAACAGCAACAGCGAAGCGCGCGGCATCGTCATCCACTCGGCCTCCTATGCCGATCCGAGCGTGATCCCCAGCCTCGGCCGCCTCGGCCGCAGCGAGGGCTGCCCGGCCGTACGCCCGGCCGTGGCCCAGCCGCTGATCGACACGCTGCAGCAGGGCAGCTATGTCTTCGCCTACTACCCGTCGCAGCAGTGGATCAACAGTTCGCGCTTTCTGAACAACGACTACTGCCCGGCCGGTCGCGGCACGCAGCGCGCGGCGCTATAGGAAGGTCGGTACCGGGGGCAGGGAGATGGGCCGGGGGCTGCGCAAGCCACTGCCCCTGACCTGCCGCCGGCGCAAAAAAGAAAGCCAACCCCGTGCAGAGGTTGGCTTTGCTGTCTGGTGGGCCCCCCGAGAGTCGAACTCGGCACCAACGGATTCTGGTTTGTGTGACTTTCGCCACTCCCCGGACTATGCCTTCACCATAGCTTTCGCCTTAGGTGGGTGCCGTCTAGTCTCTACACCTTCAACAGGACTTTCGACCTGAAGCTTGGCTCGGCATTGCCATACGCATCGCTGCGCTTAGGTTTCACCGAATTTGACACCATCCCATGCGCAGTTTCCACGCGCATGGCACAAATTTTATGAGTCCGCTGCTCTAACCAGGCATGAGCTAGAGGCCCGAAAACCGGATGGCCCGGCATCAAGCCGGGCACGGCGTGATTCTAGCATACGTGTCGGCAACATGCGTTTCGCGCGGGCCGGTGGCATGCGCCATCCGCATCAGGTACGGAAATGCCCGACCAGTTGCTGCAAATCGGTCCCCAGCCGCGCCAGTTCGACGCTGGAAGTGGCAATCTCGACACTGGCCTGCGCCGACTGGTCGGTGGTTTCGCGCACGTTCAGGACGCTGCGGTTGACCTCCTCGGCCACACAGCTCTGCTGTTCTGCCGCGGTGGCAATCTGCGTGCTCATCAACTGGATGTCGGCCACCTGGCGGGTGATCGTCGTCAGGGCCTCGCCGGTATTGCGCACGCCATCCACCGTGGCCCGGGTCTGGGCCACGCTGGCCTGCATCATGCGCGCGCTTTCCTCGGTAATGTGCTGCAACCCGGTGATCAGCGCATCGATCTCCTCCGAAGACTGCTGGGTGCGCAGCGCCAGCTTGCGCACCTCGTCGGCAACCACGGCAATGCCGCGGCCGGCCTCGCCGGCCCGCGCGGCTTCGATGGTTGCATTCAGCGCCAGCAGATTGGTCTGTCCGGCCACTTCCTTGATCACCTCGAGCACGCCGGCAATGCGTTCGCTCTCACGGTGCAAGCGGGTCAGTGACGCGGCCGACTGGCCGACCTCGCCGGCCAGTGCCTCGATCTGCGTGACCGCCTGCCGCGATACGGCCAGCGCGCTGCAGGCCTCGTCATCGGCCTGACGGGCAGCCAGCGCGGCCTCCTCGGCGCTGCGCGCCACCTCGCGCACGCTGGCGGTCATCTGGCCCATGGCCGTCGCCACCATGCCGGTTTCGTTCTTCTGGCTGTCGATGCCGGCCCGGGTCTGGCTGGTGATGGTGGCCAGCTGGGTGGCGGACGCTGCAAGCTGGTGCGAGCCGCCCCGAATCTGGCCGATGACCTCGCGCAGCCGGTCGTTCATGTGCCCGATGGCGCGCAGCAACTGCCCGAGTTCGTCCGTGCGCCGGCTGTGCAGCTCCACCGTCAGGTCACCACTGGCGATGCGCTCGGCGGCCAGCAGCGTCTGCTGCAGCGGCCGGGTAATCTGGCGTCCGATAAGCCAGGCGATCAGTCCGCCCAGCAGCAGGGCCAGCGCGGTAACGGCAAGCAGCACGATCTGCACCTGATGCACGCTGACGGCGGCCCGCGCTTCTTCGGCCAGATACAGCGTGTTGATATCGGCCTGCAACGTCGACAACAGCGCATTCGGCCGGATGACCGCCTGCGGACCGGCACCGGTCGCATCCAGAGCGCGCTGGCGGGCGTCGACATAGCGGTCGAGGGCGCCGCGCAGGTGATCGATCGCCGCCAGGTCTTCCCGTGGCCAGCTGCCGTTGTCGATCTCCGCCCTCACCGCCATCAGGGCCTGGCGCAGGGTCTGCACATGCTTGTCCTGGGCCGCGCGCCGGGCCGGATCCGCCGTCAGCGCATAGGCGTAGTTGGCTTCCCGCGCGTAAACGGTCTCGTCGAACAGCGCACCAAGCCGGTTGATGCGTGTCAGCGACTGCCCGTCACTGCGCAATCCGTACAGCCCGGTCAGGGCCAGCAACACGGCCAGTGCCAGCAGCAGGCCAAAGCCCAGTGCCAGCTTGCGGCTTACGGTCAGGTTTTCCAGCGAGAATCTGCCAGCCATGTCGACATGCTCACTTTGCAAAAAAATTACAATATTTGCATAGTTTGGTGAGTAATGCCTTGATTGAAAAGTCAATAATCCTGACCGGATTACCGAGGAAACCCGCCTGCGCGCCGTGGCATCAGGGCATTCCCGTGTCCGCGCCCCCGGGCAGACATGAATGAAACAGGGGATTGCCGTGTGTCGGCAATCCCCTGTTTCCGTGTGCAGCATGGCGACGGCCATGCCGACCGCCGCCCCGGCCCGCCTTACGGCGTGCTCGGATCCGCGTCGAGGAAGCTGCGCAGGCGTTCCGAACGGGTCGGGTGACGCAGCTTGCGCAGGGCCTTGGCTTCGATCTGGCGGATACGCTCGCGGGTGACATCGAACTGCTTGCCGACTTCTTCCAGCGTGTGGTCCGTGTTCATTTCGATGCCGAAGCGCATGCGCAGCACCTTCGCCTCGCGCGGCGTCAGGCTGTCGAGCACTTCCTTGGTCGCTTCCTTCAGGCTCGAGTACATGGCCGCGTCCGACGGAGCCATGGTCTGCAGGTCTTCGATGAAGTCGCCCAGATGCGAATCGTCGTCGTCACCGATCGGCGTTTCCATCGAGATCGGCTCCTTCGAGATCTTCATGATCTTGCGGATCTTGTCCTCGGGCATTTCCATGCGCTTGGCCAGTTCGGCCGGATCCGGCTCCAGGCCGGATTCCTGCAGGATCTGACGGCTGATCCGGTTCATCTTGTTGATCGTTTCGATCATGTGCACCGGGATACGGATCGTGCGCGCCTGGTCGGCGATCGAACGGGTGATGGCCTGACGGATCCACCACGTCGCATAGGTCGAGAACTTGTAGCCGCGACGGTACTCGAACTTGTCCACCGCCTTCATCAGGCCGATGTTGCCTTCCTGGATCAGGTCGAGGAACTGCAGGCCACGGTTGGTGTACTTCTTGGCGATCGAGATCACCAGACGCAGGTTGGCCTCGATCATTTCGCGCTTGGCCTTGCGGGCCTTCGCTTCACCGGTGGCCATCTGCCGGTTGATTTCCTTGATTTCCTTGATCGGCAGCATCGTGCGGTCCTGCAGATCGCACAGCTTCTGCTGCTTTTCCATCACGGCGTGCTTGTAACGTTCCAGCGTCGACACGAACGGCTTGCCGCTCGAAATCACGTCCTCGACCCACTGCGGGTTGCTTTCGTTGCCCGGGAAGGTGGCGATGAACAGGTCACGTGGCATGCGGCACTTGGTCACGCAGATGTCGAGGATCTCGCGCTCATGGCGACGGATCTCGTCCACCTCGGTACGCAGCATGTCGCACAGGCCTTCGACCTGGCGGGCAGAGAAACGCACCAGCATGAAGGCATCGGTGATTTCCTGCTGCACTTCCAGGTACTGCTTCGACTGCGGGCCATGCTTTTCCAGCTGCTTGATCAGCTTGTCGAAGTTCTTCTGCACGCCGCTGAAGTGTTCCAGCGCCTGACGACGGAGTTCCTCGAGGTTGGCGCCGGCCACGGCCGCAGCGGCCTCGGCGTCGTCTTCCTCTTCTTCTTCCTCGTCGACTTCCTCGTCACCTTCGGTTTCGGCGGCGGCGAGCGCTTCCTCGGCCTTGGTGGCTTCGGCCAGCGCGGCGGCAGCGGCGGCTTCCGCCTCTGCGTTCGGGTCGATGATGCCGTCGATGACTTCGTCGATGCGGATTTCTTCCGCTGCCACGCGATCGATCTGGGCAAGCAGGTCCCGGATGATGCCCGGGCAGGCGGAAATCGCCTGGATCATGTGCTTGAGGCCGTCTTCGATACGCTTGGCGATTTCGATTTCGCCTTCACGCGTCAGCAGCTCGACCGTCCCCATTTCGCGCATGTACATGCGCACCGGGTCGGTCGTGCGACCGAATTCGGAATCCACGGTCGACAGCGCGCTCTCGGCTTCTTCCACCGCGTCTTCGTCGGCGACCACCGGTGTCGAGTCCGACATCAGCAGTTGCTCGGCATCCGGCGCTTCGTCGTACACCTGGATGCCCATGTCGGTGATCATGCCGATGATGCTTTCGATCTGCTCGGCATCGAGCACGTCCTCGGGCAACGAGTCGTTGATCTCGGCATAGGTCAAAAAGCCGCGCTCTTTGCCCTGAACGATCAACTGCTTGAGCCGCTTGCGGCGCTCTTCGGTGTTGTCCTGGGCTGCCGCCGGATTCTTCGCGTCAGAATCTTTGTTGCTGTTGGGAGTGGCCGCCATTGTGCAATCCTGCAAAATTGAGCTGGAAAAACATCAAATTGTATCAGATTTCTCGTCTCACGTCAGGACGTGGGACGAATCCGCACGAGCAAGTCAAGCAGCTCGCGCTTTTCATCCGGACTCAGGCCCTGCTCGGCATCTTTCTGCTTCAGCCGGTCAAAGCGTTCACCCGCGATTCGTGCACCGAGCTGGTCGATCGCCCCGGCAAATTCCTCCGCCGGCGGCGCCTGCAGCGCAGCCGGATCGACCAGCAGCTCGGCAACCAGCGGCTCGATGCGCTGGCCAAGATCAGTATCGCGCAAGCGCTCCAGCAGACCTGCACTGTCGCTTGCGCCTGTTGTCTGGATGAAACACACCAGTTCGCCCAGCAACTGGGCATCGCCGGCCAGTTGCGCCGGCGGCGGCAATACGGTGTCGCGGGCCAGCGCCGGGTCGAGCATCAGCGCGCGCAGCAGCCAGCGCGGCAGCGACACTTCCACCCGCCGGCTGCCGATTGCCTTCGAGCGCACGCCCTGCCGCCCGCTCAGGCCGCGCCGCAGCCCCCACAGGCGGTCGAGTTCGTCGACGTCGAGGTGGGCCATCTCGGCCAGCTTCTTGCGCAGCAGGATGGACAGCGCCTGGGCCTTGACGGCCAGTGCCAGCGGCTTGGCCAGGTTCAGGAACTCGGCCCGCCCCTCGTCGCTGCCAAGGTCCACCCGCTGCGACAGCTCGCGCGTCAGGTAGGCCGACAGCGGCACGGTTTCGGCATCCAGGATCGCCTCGAAACCTTCACGCCCGTATTCACGGATATAGCTGTCCGGATCGTGTTCGCTCGGAAGGAACAGGAAGTCGACCCGTTTTCCGTCACGAAGTTCCGGCAATACGTTTTCCAGCGCCCGCCATGCGGCACGCCGGCCGGCCTTGTCGCCGTCGAAGCAGAAAATGACCCGGTCGGCATGGCGGAACAGCTTGTGCACATGGGTGGCCGTGGTCGCGGTGCCCAGCGTGGCCACCGCGTACGACACCCCGTGCTGCGCCAGCGCCACCACGTCCATATAACCTTCGACCACCAGCACCCGGTTGACCTCGCGGATCGCCTCGCGCGCCTCGAACAGGCCGTACAGCTCGCGCCCCTTCTCGAACAGCGGCGTTTCCGGCGAGTTCAGGTACTTCGGCTCCCCCTTGTCGAGGATGCGGCCGCCGAAGGCGATCACCCGTCCGCGCACATCGCGGATCGGGAACATGACCCGTTCGCGAAAACGGTCGTAGCGGGTACCGTCATCGCGGACGATCAGCAACCCGGCCTCGTCCAGCTTCGGGTCCAGGTAGTCGGAAAACACCGCCTGCAGGCCGTTCCAGCCCGCCGGCGCATAGCCAAGCCCGAAGCGGCCGGCGATTTCACCGGTCAGCCCGCGGCGCTTCAGGTACTCGACCGCCACCGGCGACGACTTCAGCTGCTGCTTGTAGAAGCGGGCCGCCTCGACCATGACCTCGGACAGCGAGTCGACGGTCCGGCGGGTTTCCGCCTCTTTCGCCGCCAGCTCGGCCGCGACCTGCGGCACCTGCATGCCGGCCAGCTGCGCCAGTTCCTTGACCGCATCGACAAAGCCGTAGCCGGCATGTTCCATCATGAAGGTGATCGCCGTGCCGTGGGCGCCACAGCCGAAGCAGTGGTAGAACTGCTTGGTCTGGCTGACCGAGAACGACGGCGATTTCTCCTTGTGGAACGGGCAGCAGGCCATGTAGTCACGCCCGGCCTTCTTCAGCGGCACGTAGCGCTCGACCACATCGACGATATCGGTGCGCGACAGCAGCTGGTCGATGAAATCCTGCGGGATCATGCCCGGCGCCCGGCTCAGCGGCCGGCCAGCGCGGACTTGATGCGGGCCGACACGGCGCCCATATCGGCCCGACCGGCCAGTTGCGGGCGCAGCACGCCCATGACCTTGCCCATGTCGCCCATGCCGGCGGCAGCGGTGGCGGCGATCGCGTCATGGATCAGTGCATCGATCTCGGCATCGGTCAGCGGCTGCGGCAGGTAGGCGGCGAACACATCCATTTCCGCCTTTTCCTTGTCGGCCAGATCCTGGCGGCCGGCCGCTTCGTACTGCGACACCGAGTCGCGGCGCTGCTTCATCTGCTTGTCGATCACGGCGATGATCGCCGCGTCGTCCATGTCCGCGCGCTCGTCGACTTCCTTCTGCTTGATGGCGGCCAGCAACAGGCGGATCGCGCCCAGCCGGGCGGTGTCCTTGGCCTTCATCGCGGTTTTCATGTCTTCGGTAATGCGTGCTTTCAGCGTCATGGCGGTCTCGATCATTCAACAATGAGGACAATGTGGGGCCAATGCAGCGCGACGACAAGACGACGGTCATCGCTGATTTTGCCAGCCCGGAAACGGCGAAACCGCAAGCTTGCGCTCGCGGTTTCTTGCTTTGCTTCTCGCGGTACCGAAAAAATCAGTAGAGCTTCGGCGGCAGCATCTGGCTGCGCAGGCGCTTGTAGTGGCGCTTTACGGCAGCAGCTTTTTTGCGCTTACGCTCTGCGGTCGGCTTCTCGTAGAACTCGCGGGCGCGAAGTTCGGTCAGCAGACCGGTTTTTTCGATGGAGCGCTTGAAGCGGCGCATTGCCACTTCGAACGGCTCGTTCTCTTTCACGCGAACGCTAGGCATGAAGAATCACCAATCCTTTGGATGTGTTTGATCAAAATAAAACAACCGAAGAATTCGGCTGAGTCCGTAATTGTAGCCGGGCACCGTCCAAAATGTAAAACATTGTTTTTTCAGACGGTCCACGAGCTGCGCCCGCGCTAGTTGCCGCTGCCGATGCGGCCGTCAACCGGCGAGCTCGGGCTGGCCTGGTACGGCTTCTTCGCCATGCGCCCGGCCAGCCAGGCTTCGCGCCCGGCCTCGACCGCCAGCCTCATTGCCCGCGCCATCCGCACCGGCTCGCGCGCGGTGGCAATGGCGGTATTCATCAGCACGCCGTCACAGCCGAGCTCCATGGCGATGGCCGCATCGCTGGCCGTGCCGACCCCGGCGTCGACCAGTACCGGCACCTTGCATTCGTCGATGATGATCTGCAGGTTCCACGGATTGAGAATGCCCATGCCGGAACCGATCAGGCTGGCCAGCGGCATGATCGCGCAGCAGCCGATCTGTTCCAGCTCGCGGGCGACGATCGGGTCGTCCGAGGTATAAACCATGACGTCGAAGCCTTCCGCCACCAGCACTTCGGCCGCCTTCAGCGTTTCGCGCACGTTCGGGAACAGCGTTTTCGGGTCGCCCAGCACTTCCAGCTTGACCAGCCGGTGGTCGTCGAGCAGTTCGCGCGCCAGCCGCAGCGTGCGCACGGCGTCGTCGGCGCTGTAGCAGCCGGCGGTATTCGGCAGCAGCGTGTAGCGGTCGGCCGGCAGGGCGTCGAGCAGGTTCGGCTGGCTCGGGTCCTGACCCAGATTGACGCGACGAATGGCCACGGTAACGATCTCGGCACCGGACGCATCCAGCGCCCTGGCGGTTTCGTCGAAGTCCCGGTACTTCCCTGTGCCTACCAGCAGGCGCGAAGCGTAGCTGCGGCCGGCGATAACGAGTGAATCCATGCTGTCCTCGGAATGAAATGGGCGAATGCGGGTGCGGCGGCAGGTCAGCCGCCGCCGACGGCGACGACGATCTCGACCGCATCGCCACTGGCCAGCGCCGTGTCGGCATGGCGGCTTTTCGGCACGAGTTCGCCATTGACCTCGACCGCCACGCGGCGTTCCCGCAAGGACTCATGGGCCAGCAATGTCGCCACGGTCTGCGGCGCAGACACTTCGCGCCGGACACCGTTGACGGTAAGCACCAGGATATTCATGGGTAGTGTGACTTGGCGGACGATGGAAAGCGGGAAAGTGTAATCACCGGTGCAGCGCAACCCAAGCGTTTTGTCGCCGCGCCGGCTCAGCCGCGCACGGCGCGCTCGACCAGCGGCTGCGCCAGGATGTGGTTCAGTACTTCGTTCAGGTGCTGGGCGCTGCCGACCTGCAGGCGGAAATGAATCTGCACATAGCCTTCGCCATGGTGCGCGTCCTGCATGTCGACGCTCTCGATATTCGCCCCGCCCTCGCTGATGGCGGCGGCAACGCTGGCCAGTGCGCCACGCGCACTCTGCGCCAGGATGGTCACCGGCACGCTGAACAGGCGCGGCGTGCGGATTTCCCACTCGGCATCCAGCACCCGGTCCGGGTCGAGCCGTTTGAGCTGGGCGCAGTCGCGGGTGTGCAGCACCATGCCCTGGCCCTTGGTCAGCGCGGCGGCGATGCGTTCGCCCGGCAGCGGCGAGCAGCAGGCCGCGTACTGGATCGAACTGCCCTCGTTGCCGCGAATCACCAGCGGCCCGCTGCGCGCCGGACCACCGAGCACTTCGCCGGCCAGTTCCAGCAGCCGGGCCGCGACGACCATCGCCTGCTGCTTGCCGGCGCCAATGCTGGCCAGCACGTCGGTCGACTTGACGTTCTTGTCGCCGACTTCCTTCAGGTACGCACTCCACACGCCATCGGACAGCACGAACGGCTGCGCGGCCAGCGAATGGATCGACTGCTTCAGCAGGCGGTCGCCCAGCACGCGCGCTTCCTCGCGATGCAGGGTCTTCAGATAGCTGCGGATCGCCGAGCGCGCCCGGCCGCTGACGACGAAGTTCAGCCAGCTCGGGTTCGGCTTCGAGTGTGCGGCGGTGATCACTTCGACCGTGTCGCCGTTTTTCAGCTCGGTGCGCAGCGGCACCAGCTCGTGATTGACCTTGGCGGCGATACAGCGATGGCCGATGTCGGTGTGGACCGCATAGGCGAAATCGACCGGTGTCGCCCCCTGCGGCAGCACCAGGATCTTGCCCTTCGGCGTGAACACGTAGACCTCGTCCGGGAACAGGTCGATCTTGATGTGTTCGTAGAACTCGACCGCATCGCCGGTTTCGGCCTGGATGTCGAGGATGTCCTGCAGCCACTGGTGGGTGCGCTGACGCGCCGCGTCCATGGTCGGGCCACCGGACTTGTACATCCAGTGGCTGGCCACGCCGGTTTCGGCGATCTTGTGCATTTCCCGCGTGCGCACCTGCACTTCGATCGGCGTGCCGTACGGACCGAACAGCGTGGTGTGCAACGACTGGTAGCCATTCGACTTCGGAATGGCGATGTAATCCTTGAACTTGCCGGGAATCGGCTTGTACAGCCCGTGCAGCGCGCCCAGCGCCAGGTAGCAACCGGGCACGTCGTTGACGATGACACGGAATGCGTAGATGTCCAGTACCTCGGAGAAGCTCAGGTGCTTTTCCTGCATCTTGTGATAGATGCTGTACAGGTTCTTTTCGCGGCCCCGGATGGTGGCCTCGATATTCGCTTCCAGCAGCTTGCGCGCCAGCGACTGCATGATCTTGCCGACCAGTTCGCGCCGGTTGCCGCGCGCGGCCTTCACCGCCTTGGACAGCACGTGGTAGCGGTTCGGGTACAGGTGCTTGAAGCACAGGTCCTCGAGTTCGCGGTACACCTTGTTCAGGCCGATGCGGTTGGCAATCGGGGTATAGACGTCCAGCGTTTCCTGGGCGATGCGCCGGCGTTTTTCCTCGCGCATCGAATCCAGCGTGCGCATGTTGTGCAGCCGGTCGGCCAGCTTGATGATGATCACGCGGATGTCGCGCGCCATCGCCAGCACCATCTTGCGGAAGTTTTCCGCCTGGCGCGATTCCTTGCTCTGGTATTCGAGCCGCTCCAGCTTGGACAGCCCGTCGACCAGTTCGGCCACCTGCTTGCCGAAACGCTCGGCCAGCGTCGCCTTGGCAACGCCGGTGTCCTCCATGGTGTCGTGCAGCAGCGCAGCAGCCAGGCCCTGCGCGTCCAGCTTCCATTCGGTGAGGATCTGCGCCACCGCCAGCGGATGGGTGATGTACGGTTCGCCGCTCTTGCGGGTCTGGCCGGTATGCGCGTCGCGCGCGAACTCGAAGGCCGTACGCAGGAACGGTACGTCGTCCGGCTTCAGGTAGGTCGCGGCAGTGGAAAGCAGCGCTTCCGCCTGGGCATTCACCATGGCGTCATAGTCGATGGTGTGGGCGTCGGCGCTGTTCATGCTGTTATCGTTCGCGGTCGGTGATCAGCTGCGGGCGCGGTCGAGCAGTTCGCGACCGACATGGCCGGCGGCGATCTCGCGCAGGGCCACCACGGTCGGTTTGTCCTTGGCGCCGTCGATCAGGGTCTGGCCGCCGTTGGCGATCTGGCGGGCGCGGTAGGCCGCGGCCAGCGTCAGGTCGAAGCGGTTCGGGATGCGCTTGAGGCAATCGTCTACAGTTACTCGTGCCATCTGTTTGTCCTGTTCGTGTCGTGTAAGGGTGGGCGGATCAGTCCAGCGACTGCATGGCGGCGATCTGCCGGCCACGGCGCTCCATCTGCTGCAGTTGCGTCAGGCGCTCGGCGCGAACCACGGACACCAGGTCCCTGACCGCTTCATCGAGTTCTTCATTGACCACAACATAATCGAATTCGGCCACATGGTCGATCTCGCTGCGCGCGGCGGCGAGCCTTTTCTGCATGGTGGCCTCGTCGTCCTTGCCCCGGCCGCGCAGGCGGTGCTCCAGCACTTCGACCGACGGCGGCAGGATAAAGATCCCGATCGCTTCCGGAAACGTGCGCCGTACCTGCTGCGCGCCCTGCCAGTCGATTTCCAGCAGGATGTCGCGTCCGGTCGACAGCTGCTCGCGGATCCAGGTTTCGCTGGTGCCGTAGTAGTTGCCGTAGACCTCGGCGTATTCGAGGAAGTCGCCACGGTCGATCATCGACTCGAACGTGGTCCGGTCGACGAAATGGTAGTGACGGCCGTGCGTCTCGCCGTCCCGCGGTGCGCGCGTGGTATAGGACACCGAGAGCTGCACCTGCTTGTCGGCTGCAAGCAGGGCTGCGACCAGCGTGGTCTTGCCGGCGCCGGAAGGCGCGGTGACGATGAAGATATTACCGCTCTGCATGGGATTGGAAGGCAAGGATTCGAAATTGTCGAATTTTCCAGATTATCACAAAAGGCCATCGCCGCCGACACCGGCCGCCATGCCGATCACATGATCCAGCGCAGTCCCGTGCGATAACAGCGCGTTGGCGCAGGCATTTTTTGCGTAGAATACGCGCCTTCCTCCTTATCCAAACCTTATGGGATGCGCCGAGATGGCTTCTCTCGATTCGTTTTTCAAGCTGAAGGAACACGGCACGTCGGTCAAAACCGAAGTGATTGCCGGCCTGACCACCTTCCTGACCATGGCCTACATCATCTTCGTCAATCCGGCGATCCTGTCCCAGACCGGGATGGACTTCAACGCCGTGTTCGTCGCCACCTGCATTGCCGCCGCCCTCGGCACCATGGTGATGGGGCTGGTGGCCAACTACCCGATCGCACTGGCTCCGGGCATGGGCCTGAACGCCTACTTCACCTTCGCCGTGGTCAAGGGCATGGGCGTACCGTGGGAAACCGCGCTGGGCGCGGTGTTCATTTCCGGCGTGATCTTCGTCGCCATCACCAGTCTGAAAATCCGCGAGCTGATCGTCAATGCGATTCCGCATTCGCTGAAGCTGGCGATTTCGGCCGGCGTCGGCCTGTTCCTCGCCATCATCGGTCTGAAGGGCGCCGGCGTGATCGCCGCGTCGCCGGCCACCATGGTCACACTCGGTGACATCCAGTCGCCGAGCACGCTGCTGGCCGTATTCGGTTTCATCGTCATCGTCGCGCTCGAATACCGCAAGGTGACCGGCTCGATCATTATCGGCGTGCTGCTGGTCACGCTGCTGTCGGTGCTGCTGAACCTGACCGAATTCAAGGGTGTATTCGCCGCACCGCCGTCGATCGAACCAACCTTCATGAAGATGGACCTGGCCGGCGCTTTCCACAGCGGCCTGATCGGCGTGATCTTCATCTTCTTCTTCATTGACCTGTTCGACACCACCGGCACCCTGGTCGGCGTGTCGCACCGTGCCGGACTGCTGGACAAGAACGGCCGCCTGCCGCGACTGCAGAAGGCGCTGTTCGCCGACTCCACCGCCATCATGGCCGGCGGCATCCTCGGCACTTCCAGCGTGACCGCCTATGTCGAATCGGCAGCCGGCACCGCCGTCGGCGGCCGCACCGGCCTGACCGCCGTCGTCGTCTCGCTGTGCTTCCTGGCGGCGCTGTTCCTGTCGCCGCTGGCCGGCACCGTTCCGGCCTTTGCCACCGCGCCGGCCCTGTGCTACGTCGCCGTGCTGATGGCGCGCGGCCTGTCGGAAATCGACTGGGATGACCTGACCGAATCGGCGCCGGCGGTGATCACTGCCGTTGGCATGCCGTTTACCTACTCGATTGCCGATGGCATCGCGTTCGGTTTCATCAGCTATACCCTGATCAAGATCCTGTCGGGACGTTACCGCGACATCACCCCGACCGTGGTCATCATTGCGGCATTGTTCGCGGTCAAGTTTGCGTTCTTCCACTGACCACCACACTACCGACGGGACTACCATCGTCCGCTGCGCCCGCCACCAGGCGGGCGCCAGACAGCTGGAAAATTTTTATGGCCGAGTTGCAACACCTCACTTACGCCGACTATATCAAGGCGCATATCCGCACCGTTTCCGACTGGCCGCAGCCAGGCGTGCAGTTCCGCGACATCACGCCGCTGCTGCAGGATCCGAAAACCTTCCGCGTACTGGTCGACATTTTTGTCCATCGCTATATGGACCAGCGCGTGGACATGGTGGCCGGGCTCGATGCGCGCGGGTTCATTCTCGGTTCGGTCGTTGCCTATGAGCTGAACGTCGGCTTCGTCCCGATCCGCAAGAAGGGCAAGCTGCCGTTCACCACCATCGCCGAGCAGTACGAACTCGAATACGGCAGTGCCACGGTCGAGGTCCATGCCGATGCCTGCACGCCGGGTCAGCGCTTCGTCGTCATCGACGATCTGATCGCCACCGGCGGCACCATGACCGCCGGGGTCAAGCTGCTCCGCCGGCTCGGTGCGGACATCGTCGAAGCCGGCGCCATCGTCGATCTGCCGGAACTCGGTGGTTCGCAGGTGATCCGCGATGCCGGTATCCCGCTGTTCACCGTCTGCGATTTCGCCGGCCACTGATTCGCCCGCTCCCCGGCGCGGATGACGCCGGGGTCCCCTGTCCAGAACCAAAGATGGTCAGACCACCGCCTCATACAGGAGAGCGAGAATGCAGCAAACTCCCCCCACTACCACGCCGCCGGCCGCCGGGCCGGAAGGGCTCCACCGCAGCCTGAAGGCCCGGCACCTGACCATGATCGCCATCGGCGGTTCCATCGGCACCGGGCTGTTCGTCGCCTCCGGAGCATCGGTGGCCCAGGCCGGCCCTGGCGGCGCACTGGTCGCCTATGCGCTGATCGGCCTGATGGTCTATTTCCTGATGACCAGCCTCGGCGAACTGGCTGCCTACATGCCGGTTTCCGGCTCGTTCGCCACCTATGGCGAACGTTACGTCGACCCGGGCTTCGGCTTCGCGCTCGGCTGGAACTACTGGTTCAACTGGGCGGTCACCATTGCGGTCGAACTCGCCGCGGCCCAGATCGTCATGCATTACTGGTTCCCTCACGTTCCCGGGATGTACTGGAGCGTGATCTTCCTCGCGCTGATGTTCCTGCTGAACTTCATTTCGGTGAAGGGCTTCGGCGAAGCCGAATACTGGTTCGCGATGATCAAGGTCATTACCGTCATCGTCTTTATCGGCGTCGGTCTGGCCATGATCTTCGGCGTGATGAGCGGCCACACGTCGCCGGGACTGAGCAATTTCTTCATTGCCGACGCCCCGTTCGCCGGCGGACTGCCGGCCATGGTCGGCGTGGCGATGATCGCCGGCTTCTCGTTCCAGGGCACCGAACTGATCGGCGTTGCCGCCGGCGAATCGGAAAACCCGGAAAAGAACATTCCGCGCGCCATCAAGCAGGTGTTCTGGCGCATCCTGCTGTTCTATGTGTTCGCCATCTTCATTATCGGCGCCCTGCTGCCGTACACCGATCCGCTGCTGCTGAAGAACGACGTGACCGACATCGGCACCTCGCCGTTCACGCTGGTCTTCCAGCGCGCCGGGCTGGCCTTCGCCGCCGGGCTGATGAACGCGGTGATCCTGACCGCCATCCTGTCGGCCGGCAACTCCGGCATGTATGCGTCGACCCGCATGCTGTACAACATGGCCACCAACGGCATGGCGCCAAAGATCTTCGCCCGGCTGTCCAGCGGCGGCGTACCGCGCAATGCGCTGTATGCCACCACGGCCATCGGCATGCTGTGCTTCACCTCGTCGCTGTTCGGCGACCAGGTGGTCTACCTGTGGCTGCTGAACACGTCCGGCATGTGCGGCTTCATCGCCTGGCTCGGCATCGCCATCAGCCACTACCGCTTCCGCAAGGGCTTCCTGCTGCAGGGCCACTCGCTGGACGAGCTGCCGTACCGCTCGCCGTACTTCCCGTTCGGCCCGCTGTTCGCGTTCTTCCTGTGCATGGTGATCACGCTGGGACAGAACTACGAGGCCTTCCTCGGCAACCGGATCAACTGGAGCGCGATCGTCGCCACCTATGTCGGCATTCCGCTGTTCCTCGCCATCTGGTGGGGCTACCGGATCAAGCACAAGACCCGCTTCGTCAAGTACAGCGAAATGTCGTTCCCGACCAGCGCCCACGAGCGTTCCGGCGACAAGCACTGACAGCAGCTGCAAAAAGCCCCCGGCCAGGCAGGCCGGGGGCTTTTTCGTTGCCAGCGCAACCGGGGTCAGGACTCGGAGCTATCCTCGCCGTGGCGGTGCTTCTCCGCGGCCATCCACACATAGATCGGCAGGCCCAGCATCAGCAGCAGCATGCCCCACATGATGGTTTCCGCCCCGGCGCCATACAGCGCCCAGACCGAATAGGCGAAGCCCAGCGAAGCAATGGCCACCGCACGGCCGACATGGCGCGCCGGCTTGCGGCCGGTGGCGATGAACAGCAGCTCGGCCGCAGCGGCAAACGCGTACGGCAGCAGGGTGGTCATGGTCGCCAGCAGGATGATGAAGTTGAAGATTTCCACCATGCCGCGGCTGCCGGAGTAGTTGCAGATCAGCAGAATGGTCACCAGCACCGACGACACCAGCAGGCCGAAGGCCGGCACCCGGCGCTTGCTCAGCTGGGCGAAACGTTTCGGAAACAGTCCGTCGCGCGCGGCGGCAGCCGACACGTGGCACGGCATCAGCGACCAGCCATTGATCGCGCCGAGGCAGGACACGGCCGCACCGATGCCGACCACGGTATAGGCCCAGTCACCCCACATCACCCGGGCGGCATCGGCCATCGGCGCCGGCGAACTGGCAAGCTGGTCGTGCGGCAGCACGCCCATGACCGCAACGGTCACGCCGATATAGACCACGGCAGCGATCAGCGTGCCGATCAGTGTGGCGCGCGGGATGGTCTTTTCCGGGTTTTCAACATCGCCGGCCGGCACCGCCGCCGATTCGAGGCCGAGGAAGGCCCACAGCGTCAGTGCGGCGACCGAGCTGATGCCCTGCCCGACAGGCAGGTTGTTCGGATTGAAAACCAGGTTGTCGGCATCGAACCAGAACAGGCCGAGGGTCGCGATGGCCACCAGCGGCAGCAGCTTGATCACGGTGGTCACCACCGCCACCCCGCCGGCGCTCTCGACCCCGCGCAGATTGATGCAGGTCACCAGCCACACCAGGCCGATCGAGCACAGACCGCCGGCGTAATGGTTGCTGGCCAGGATCGGGAAAAAGCCGGACAGATAGCTGGTGAAGGCGACCGCAATGGCGGCATTGCCGGCCCACAGCGCAATCCAGTAGCCCCAGGCGATCCAGAAGCCGGCAAAGCTGCCGAACGCATCATGCGTGTACGCATACGGTCCGCCGTCGCGCGGCATCCGCGCCGTCAGGCTGGCGAACACCAGCGCAATCAGTACCGCCCCCATCGCCGTCAGCACCCAGCCCACGATCGCCATCCCGCCATACGGTGCCAGTGACGATGGCAGCAGGAATACCCCGGACCCGATCATGTTGCCGCAGACCAGTGCAATGCACATCCACAAGCCGAGGCCCTTTTTCTTCTCAGCCATCATTAGCTTTCTCTGATTTACCTACCCAGAGGGTAATGGCATTGCCGCTCGTTTTCCAACAAAAAATGCACAGAAAGTAAAAAAGCCGGCATGTCATAACATGCCGGCCCGGACTGTCCATCCACCCCTAACCCGCGAAGAACGGACGAGCGAAGCGAGGTTTCCCCGCGGCGGCGGGGACGGAAGAGGCAGGATTCAATCAGACAGACTGCCGTGCTCACGGCAGATCCTGTCAGTCGGGCGTGTACCGACGCCACTGCTGCCGTCGGTGCCCTCCTTCATGAGCAGTCTGGGCCGGCATGTCATAACATGCCGGCCCAGTTTCTCCTGCCGCGATTTTTCCCTGCTTATGCTGCCGGTTTGGTGTCCCTGGACAGGAAGAAGGCATCGGAGAAAAACGCATCTTCCGGCAGCCCGCGCTCGCGGATAAAGCTGCCGTGCGCCGCCTCAACCATGACCGGCGCGCCGCAGGCGTAGATCTCGTGGCCGGACAGGTCACTGAAGTCGTCGAGCACCGCCTGGTGGACGAAACCGGTCCGTCCGGTCCAGCCGTCCGTCGCCAGCGGTTCGGACAGCACCGGCACATAGCGGAAGTCCGGCAGCCGGGCTTTCCACGCTTCCGGCAGCGCCGGCATGTACAGGTCGGCCAGGGTGCGCGCGCCCCAGTACAGCACCATCGGCCGCGTCACGCCGATATGGATCGCATGCTCGATAATGGCCTTGACCGGTGCAAAGCCGGTGCCGCTGGCCAGAAACACGATCGGCTTGTCGGAGTGTTCCTGCAGGAAGAAGCTGCCCATCGGCCCCCGGAAACGCAGGATTTCCTTTTCCTTCATCTGGTGGAACACGTACTCGGAAAAAGTCCCGCCCGGCATGTGGCGGATATGCAGTTCCAGCAGGCCGTCCTCGTGCGGCGCATTGGCCAGCGAGAAGCTGCGGGCCTTGCCATCCTTCATCAGGATGTCGATGTACTGGCCGGCGAGGAACTGCAGCCGTTCGGACACCGGGATCTTCAGCTTGAGCACGGCGACGTCGTGAACACGTTCGATTTTTTCGACCCGGCACGGCAGGGTCTTGATCTGGATGCTGCTGGCCGCTTCGACCTCGCGCACCGAGACGGTGACATCGCCGACCGGCTCGGCACAGCACAGCAGTGCCATTCCGTCCTGGCGTTCGGCATCGGGCAGCGCCTTGGCCTGGTGCGGACGGTGACTGACCTCGCCGGACAGCACCTTGCCCTTGCAGGCGCCACAGGCACCATTGCGACAGCCATACGGCAGCGCCACGCCCTGGCGCAGTGCGGCCTCGAGAATGGTTTCCTGCGCTTCGACCGTCAGACAGCGGCCACTCGGTTGCAAAGTCACTTGGGACATAAACGATCCAGATGCGGTGCGGACAGCGGGTGACGCGGCAAACCCCACGCATCACGGCGACAGCCATCCGGGCTGATTGCGATAAAAAAGCCCCGTGTTCGGCGGTGGCGGTGGCGACCGGCTACAATGCCGGCATGCCCGATTTCCCGACCCTGCTCGTCGTCGGCGCCGGCGATGTCGCCCGGCGCGCGCTCCCTCGTCTGACCGGCCGCTACCGCGTGCTGGTGGTTCACCGCCGGGCGGAACAGGCCACCATGTGGCGGGCACTGGGCGCGCTGCCAATCCACGCCGATCTCGACGATCGCGCGTCGCTGGAGCGGCTGGCCGGGCTGGCCGACTGCGTGCTGTACACCGCGCCGCCGGACGAATCCGCCAGTGGTGACAGCCGGGTCGCGCGGCTTGCCAACGTACTCAAAAGGCGGGCAAGCATACCACGCCGGATAGTCTATATCAGTACCAGCGGCGTGTACGGCGACCGCCACGGGGCGCCGACACCGGAAACGGCGCCATGCCGTCCGGACTCGGCGCGCGGCATGCGCCGGCTGACGGCAGAACGGCTGTGGCGACAATTTGCCCGCCAGACCGGTGCCAGCGTCACCATACTGAGGGCACCGGGCATCTATGCCGGTGACCGCCTGCCGCTGGCACGGCTGCGCGCCGGCACGCCGTGCGCGATCGCCAGCGAGGACACGCCGGCCAACCGCATCCATGCCGACGATCTGGCCCTGCTGTGCGTGGCCGCGCTCGAACGCCATGGTGGCATTCGCTGCTACAACGTCTGCGACGACAGCCAGCTGGCCACCGGCGAGTGGCTGGATGCCATCGCCGACCGTTACCGGCTGACCCGCCCGCCGCGTCTGCCGCATGCCGAACTGGCCACGGCCGTGTCGCCGGCGCAATGGTCGTTTCTGCGCGAGTCTCGCCTGCTGCTGAATGCGCGCATGCATGCCGAACTGCCCGTTGCCTTGCGCTATCCGACCCTGGACGCCTTTCTGGCGTCCGCTGATGCCACCATCGAACTGGTCGCCGACGCGGCCGCCGGGTAACATCGCCGGCTTTGTCATTCCCCGCGTCCCGCCACATGGAAAATCCCGACTTCCAGCGCCATATCAAGAGCTTCGTCCTGCGTCAGGGGCACCTGACCCCGGGACAGAAGCGCGCCTACGACACGCTGTTCCCGCGTTTCGGCATCGAGTACACCGGCCAGCCGCTGGACCTGGATGCCGCCTTTGGCCGCCAGGCAGCGAAAATCCTCGAAATCGGCTTCGGCATGGGCCAGGCCAGCGCGGAAATCGCCGAGCGCCATCCCGAACAGGATTACCTGGGCATCGAGGTTCACGGACCCGGTGTCGGCAGCCTGCTGAAGCTGGTCGGCGAGAAGCAACTGGAAAACATCCGCGTCATCCGCCATGACGCGGTCGAAGTCGTGCGGGAAATGCTGCCGGCCGACAGCCTGGACGGCATCCATATCTTCTTCCCCGACCCGTGGCACAAGAAACGCCACAACAAGCGCCGGCTGGTGCAGCCCGGATTCGTCGCCCTGCTGGTATCGCGACTGAAGCCGGGGGCCTACCTGCACCTGGCGACCGACTGGGAAGACTACGCCATCCAGATGCTGGACGTGCTGTCCGCCAATCCGGATCTGGTCAACACCGCCGCCGGTTACGCGCCACGCCCCGACTACCGGCCACTGACCAAGTTCGAGCAGCGCGGCCTGCGCCTCGGCCACGGGGTCTGGGACCTGGTGTTCCGCCGGAAACCACTCGTCAGTCCGCAATGACAGTCATGCAACCCCTGCCTAGATCTAGATAAAGACCAGGCAGAGAGTGCTACCGGACACCACGGTACGGCCTCGCTCCCCGCCGGCCAGCCGTGGAGATCATGATGCCTGCAGTTCAGAATGCCCAGTCCCCGGCTACCCGCCCGCGCCTGACTGCGGCGGTGTCACCCGCCCCGCTCACGCGGGTCGGCATGCATGGTCAGCTGGTAGACCGGATCGGCACCCGCCAGTGGTATCACCTTGGCAATGGCGCACGCAGCTACGACCCGGTTTCCCAGCGTTTCCTGCGTCTGGACCCGCACAGCCCGTTCGGCAGGGGCGGTATCAATGCGTATGCATTCTGCAGCGGTGATCCGGTCAACCGGCGCGATCCATCCGGCTATTACGTGCTTGGCACCACCACCGACATCACTGGCTACATTGCCAACGCCACCGGCATCCTGGCCAGTCTGGCCGGCATCATCCTCAACTTCATGAGTGGCGGCACGCTGGCCCTCATCATCGCCTCGGTCGGCCTTGTAGTGGCAGTGACGGGCATGTCGCTGCAAAGCGCCGGCAGCGCACTGGGAGCGGACTCCGCACTGGGCAATGCTCTGTCGCTGGCCGGCAATATCCTGGTCGCCATCGGCAACACCATCGGTTTTGCCACGGCGGTTCATGGCATCAAGACGATGGTCGCCCTCCACAAGATACAACTGAGACAGGCGAATCTCGCGGCACTGCAGCACTTGCGGCGCAGACCCGCACGAACGGTGTCCATGCTGTCAGAAAGGTTCAGCACCACGCGGCAGTGGGTCTCGCAGCATTTCCACAGATTACCCCCCCAGCACGCGCCATTCAGAACGCGGTCTGCCCCGGCATCGGTGCCGGTGTCATCTGGCCAGAGCAATGCGGCATTCCATGCCGAGACCGCTGCCGGGTCCCTGTTTGAACTCAACGTGCGGGGTCTCCAGTTCACCAGCGGGCTGCCGCGCTCCCTATCCTGGCACAGCAGCCTCTCACAACTGCCAGGCACTCTGGTCTGAGCGCGGCAGCAGGCGCTCGATGGCGTCGACAAGCGCTGCCGGCCTGGTCGCAGGCGCATAGCGATCGACCACCGCGCCCTGCGGGTCGACCAGAAACTTGGTGAAATTCCACTTGATGCGCTCGGTGTTCAGCACGCCGGGCTTCTCGTGCGTCAGGTAGGCGTACAGCGGATGCGCCTGCGCGCCATTGACATCGATCCTGGCAAACATCGGAAAACTCACCCCGAAGCGGGTGGTGCAGAACTGGCCGATTTCCGCCTCGTTGCCCGGCTCCTGTCCGCCGAACTGGTTGCATGGAAAGCCGAGCACGCTGAACCGGCGGTCATGGAAACGCTCTTGCAGCGCCTGCAGGCCAGCGTATTGCGGGGTAAAACCGCACTCGCTGGCGGTGTTAACGATCAGCAGGACCTGGCCCGCATAGTCGGACAGTTTCTGCTCGCTGCCGTCGAGACGCACGGCGGAAAAATCATGGACACTCGGCATCGCTGCTCCTTGGCAATGGGTCACAGGGTATAATCCCTACCAATCTACTCAAGTTATCCCCTGGCCGCTGCATGTTCAATCCCAGCCGTGACGAAGCCCGCCGTTTCCTGTTCGATACCTGGCAGAAGCATCATGCCGGACAGCCGCTGACCGACCTCGAACGGATCGCGCTGGCCATCGAACTGGAACACCCCGAATACCAGCCGATGCTGGCCGACCCCGACCGCTACCTCGACCGCGACTGGCGTCCGGAGGGCGGCGAAACCAACCCGTTCCTGCACATGATGATGCATCTGTCGATCGAGGAGCAGGTGTCGATCGATCAGCCCGCCGGCGTCCGCGATCTGGTCGACCGCCTCGCGGCCCGGCTCGGCACCCGTCACGATGCCCAGCATGCGGCGATGGACGGTCTGGCGGAGATGATCTGGCTGGCCCAGCGCAACGGCAGCATGCCGGACCCGAACGTCTACCTGAACGTGCTGCGCCGCCGGATCGGCGAGGGCGAAGCCTTCGACCTCGCCCGGCCGGGCGACGAACCCTGAACCGATGGAGAACGGCATGACCGGTGAGCGCTGCCCGTGGTGCGGGACCGACCCGCTGTATATCGCCTATCACGACGAGGAATGGGGGCGCCCGGTCCACGATGACCGCAAGCTGTTCGAGATGCTGATCCTGGAAGGCGCCCAGGCCGGTCTGTCGTGGATCACCATCCTGCGCAAGCGCGACGGTTACCGCCGCCGCTTCCATCAGTTCGACCCGCAGCGGGTCGCCGCGATGAGCGACGAGGAGCTGGAGGCCGCACTGCAGGACCCGGGCATCGTGCGCAACCGGCTCAAGGTGGTCAGCGCCCGCCGCAATGCACGGGTCTTCGTCGCCATGCAGGCCGAGCACGGTTCGTTTTCCGACTGGCTGTGGTCGCACGTGGACCGGCAGCCGGTCGTCAGCCGTTTCACCCGCTACACCGACGCGCCAGCCTCGACCCCGCTGTCTGACCGGATCAGCAAGGCGCTGAAAAAAGCCGGCATGAATTTCGTCGGCAGCACGGTCATCCAGGCGTACCTGCAGGCAGTCGGCGTGGTCAGCGACCACCAGGCCGATTGCCCCTCGCACCCGGACCACGTCCGGCCACCGTCGGTCTGAGGACAGCGCCAGCCCATTCGTCGGGAATTGCAACCGGCGCCAGACCAGCCCTTACTATGCAGGAAGAAGGAAACGTTCAGACACCAGTCCATCGACCGCGAATTGATGTGCGGCCAGGAACTCCACGAGGAGGAAACGCCATGCCATCACGTTCCCCGTCTCCGGCAACGGCCAGGGCAGCAGCGCAAGCCGTCAGAATCTGGAAAAAGCGTCCACGGCTCGGCCTGCATGGCATGCTTTCAGACTATGTCGGCAACAAAAATTACTACCATGTGGGTAATGGTGTACGCAGCTACGACCCGATAATTCAGCGCGTCCTGCAACCGGACCCATTGAGCCCGTTCGGGACGGGAGGCATCAATCCCTATGCATTCTGTCTGGGCGACCCGGTCAACAATCGTGATCCTTCCGGTTATTCAGCGATTTCCAACACCGGAATCGCCCTCGGCCTGGTCAGTCTGGTCCTCTCCATTGCCACCTTTGGCACGGCATCCATACTGGCCAGTCTGGGGCTGGCGCTGGCGATCATCTCCGTCGCTACCGGCGCGGCCTCCAATCTGCTGGCCGGCTCAAGCCCTGGACAGGCAGCAACGCTGGGAAGGGTATCCTACGGCCTGGGGGTCGCCGCGAGTCTGGTTAGCCTGGTCCTGGGCGCCATCGGTTTCGGCGCATGGCGGTTGGGCAGACATCTGCGGAAAAACCCCGATTTTGACATGTCACTGAGAGTCTGGAACAAGGGGCCGGGCGTACAGACAGTCGGCATCCATGGCTCACCCCATGTGACGATCGCCGCAAACAAGCTGTTGCGCGCCCCCCAACTGGCCAGACGTATCCGCCCGCTGCTCGACGCCGACACGGACACCGTGTTGCTGGGGTCGTGTCACGCAGGCCAGGGCAACAGCATGTCCTCCGTCGCCCAGGTTGTCGCAAACCGGCTGGGCAAGACTGTCGTGGCCGGCAAGGGAACCGTTTCACCCGAGTACCTCTGGAAGTCGTTCACGCTGCACAAGCTGCCGTACGAGGACGTCCGGGTCTTCCAGGCTCAGGGCATGTGGACCTCTGCGCGCACCAGCCTGGTCAATACGGTCCGGTTCGAACAGCAGAGCACAGCGATTTACCTGAGGCAGCTGTACGCACACCATTGATACGGCGTCAGCGGCTCAGATCGTCTTCGAGTAGCGGGCGTGGGTCTGTTTCTCGCGCAGATAGCGGTCGAACACCATGGCAATGGTGCGGATCAGGAAACGCCCCTGCGGCGTCACGGCGATCCACTCGTCATCCAGCTCGACCAGTCCGTCAGCCTCGTATTCGGCCAGCCGGGCCATTTCCGGCGCGAAATACTGCTTGAAGTCGATGCCGAAACCCTCGCCCATCGCTTCCATCGACAGCGAGAAGCGGCACATCAGCGCCTGAATGATTGCCCGGCGCAGCAGGTCGTCGGCACTCAGCAGCAGACCGCGGACGATCGGCAGCCGACCTTCGTCCAGCATCGCATAATACTGTTCGAGGTCTTTTGCGTTCTGGTGATAGCTGGCGCCGACCTTGCCGATGGCCGAGGTCCCGATGGACACCAGATCATGGTCGGCATGGGTCGAGTAGCCCTGGAAGTTCCGTTGCAGCCGTCCCTGGCGCAGGGCCACGGCCAGATCGTCGTCCGGCAGGGCGAAGTGGTCCATGCCGATGAATTCGTAACCGGCATCGGTCAGCATCTGCACCGCCATCTGCAGGATGTCGAGCTTGACCTCGGCCGACGGCAGATCCGCTTCGTTGATGCGCCGCTGCGGCATGAAGACCGTCGGCAGGTGGGCGTAGTTGTACAGCGCCAGCCGGTCCGGACGGATGCTGAGCACCGTCTCCAGCGTACGCCGGACCGAGTCGACGGTCTGGTGCGGCAGGCCGTAGATCAGATCGAGGCTGACCGACTTGAAGCCGGACGACCGCGCGGCGTCGATGACCGTCAGCGTCTCCTCGACACTCTGTACCCGGTTGACGGCCTTCTGCACCTGCAGATCAAAATCCTGCACCCCGACCGACATGCGGTTGAAGCCCTGGGTCGCCAGCAGCCGCACCGTGTCGGCGCTGACCTTGCGCGGATCGATCTCGATCGAGTATTCGCCAGTGGGCAACAGGTTGAAATGGCGACGGATCGCGTCCATCAGCCGCTGCATCTGCTCGTCGGACAGGAAGGTCGGCGTGCCGCCGCCGAAGTGCAGCTGGATCAGGTCCTGGCGCGGCCCCAGCCCTTCGGCATGCAGCGCCAGCTCGCGTTCGAGATAACCCAGATAGGTATCCGCACGCGTCTTGTCCTTGGTAATGACCTTGTTACAGGCGCAGTAGTAGCAGACTGTATTACAGAACGGTATATGAGCGTATAATGATACTGGCTTGGCGCTGGCGCCGATTTGCCTTTGCTCAAGGCAGTGGCGATAATCTACGCCGTTGAATTCGGTGGTAAAACGGTCTGCCGTCGGATACGAGGTGTAGCGAGGACCGCTGCCGTCGAGGCGTTCGATCAACTCTCGGTCGAAAATGAACTGGGCGGGAGCCACGTTGTCGTGAATTGCTGTCGTCATAAATGGATAAACCTCTCAGGCAGTGAACCACTTTGCCTGAATCGTGCAGGGGCGCCTTTGATAGTCGTCAAGCCTGGCATGATAACAACCTGAACGGATCATCATGGCCGAACACAATCCGCTTACTGCCCACACGCTGAAGATCTCCTGCTCGAACTGCAGTCTTCGCGAATTGTGCCTGCCCATCGGACTCAATCGCGAGGAGATGAGCCAGCTCGACGCCGTGATCCGGCAGAGTCGGCGCCTGAAGCGCGGCGAGTACCTGTTCCGCGCCGGCGAGGCGTTCAAGTCCATGTTCGCCATCCGGACCGGCTTTTTCAAGACCTGCATTTCCAGCCATGACGGCCGCGAGCAGGTCACCGGTTTCCAGATGTCCGGCGAGCTGCTGGGCCTGGATGGCGTCTCCAGCAGCCTGCACGGCTGTGATGCGATCGCGCTCGAGGATGCCGAGGTCTGTGAACTGCCGTTCTCGCGCATGACCAGTCTCGGTCGTGACATCCCGACCCTGCAGCATCATTTCTTCCGGTTGATGAGCCGTGAAATCGTCCGTGACCAGTCGGTCATGCTGCTGCTCGGCAACATGAAGGCGGAAGAACGTCTGGCCGCCTTCCTGCTCAACCTGTCCCAGCGCTTCTCCGCCCGCGGCTTCGCCGCCAACGATTTCATCCTGCGCATGAGCCGTGAGGAAATCGGTTCCTTCCTCGGTCTGAAGCTGGAAACCGTCAGCCGCACGCTGTCGAAATTCCAGGCCCAGGGCTGGATCATTGTCGAACACAAGCACATCCAGCTGATTCAGCCGGAGAACCTGAAGACCCTGGTCGGCGGCTGCCAGCAGAGCATGCCGATCGCCACCACCTGAACCCGGTTCAGAACAGTCCCAGCGACAGGCCGAGCGCCAGCGTCGCACCGACCTCGGCCGCGCGCTCCAGCGCGGCCTGGTCGGGCTCCCCATGCACGATCAGCGGCTCGCAGGCCGGCGTCAGCGGATAGCCGCGCGCAATGCGTTCGATCGCGACTCGCGCCCCGCTGCCGTCATTGCCGGCACAGATCAGGATCGCATACGGCAATCCTTCCACCCGCCCCTGGGCCGGGTAGAACGTGCGATCGAAAAAATCCTTCAGCGTGCCGGCCATGTAGCCGAAATTTTCCGGCGTGGCGACAATCAGGCCGTGACAGGCCAGCAGATCGTCGATGCCGGCCTGCTGCGCCGGCAGCAGCCGCACGTCGATCTCCCCCTCGCCCGCCTCACTGGCCGCCGCCGCCGCGGCCCGCGCCAGCTGCAGGTTGCGCCCGGTCTGACCGGCCCACAGGATCAGCAGCTGCTTCATCATTCCTTCTCCCCGCCATCCAGC